>SVFJ01000010.1 GCA_015056925.1 Lachnospiraceae bacterium
GAAAGGCTCATATCGGTGAGGTTCAGGTATCGATTTGGCCGGAGGATACGATTGAGTATGCACATAGCAAGGGTGTAACAATTTTATAGTAAGTATAAGGCGCTTGTCATGAGGCAGGCGTCTTTTTGTATACAAAATATTCTGTTTGTGAAAAATGCACAATGGAATTTTCTAAAAATACGAAAAGAAAATTCTAATATAATAGTTTGCTTAGGCATTATGATACAAAAGATTGCCTTAAATTGGCTAAAACGCCGTAAATTTTGAATACCATTGCATTGCATCTTTGAAATATGTTATAGTTCAATTGTAATACTTTTGTAATAAACGAAGGATTGGAGGAAAACTATATGAAGGGAGTTTCAACTGAGGAGAGTACTATAAGTCGATTGATGACTTTAGGCACTGTAACTTACGAAACGACTGGTTGGGGGACCGGTGAAATCGTTGTAAAGTGTAGATCGAACACAAAGTGTGAGCAGGAATCGTTAAATAAGGCGATTATTACATTCACATTAAATGAACAGGGTATTTCTAAGGATAATATGGAGGAACATATTATCAGAACATTAGGTAAGAAGTTAGAGACTAAGGAACTTCGCGTTTGGTCTGAGGAAGATAAGCAGTATAATAAGGCGAAGAAAAAATTCAAGAATTGGAAGAATACATATAAGAGTGAGCATAGCTCAGCAAGTATTTCATAGTGAATGGCAGCCGCACATTTTGTGCGGCTGTTTTTGGGTTTAATTGGGATTCTTAATTTTATTGTCTAACTTTCACGGCTAATGCGTGTGCCATCATGCCTTCGGCTTCGGCGAGTTGGATGATGTGCGCAGCGTTAGCTTTTAGGGCGTTTTCTGGATATTTGATAACACTATATCCTCTCATAAATTCCTGAACGGACATGCCAGAGGAAAATCTAGCAGTTCCACAGGTTGGAAGAATGTGGTTGGTTCCACAGAAATAATCACCAACAGGCTCGGAACTGTATGCACCAACAAATATGGCTCCTGCATTAGTTAGCTTTGGGAGTATGTCTTCACAATTATCTAATAGCAATTCAACATGCTCGGGAGCTATTTCATTTACAGCATCTATAGATTCATCAATAGAATCAACAATAAAAATATCACCATAATTCTCAAAACTTTTCTTGGTTGCATCTATAAGATTGTTTTCCTTGCATAAACGAGTGATTTCAGTTTTAATCTGTTCTGCTTGTTCTTTGGATAAACAAAAGGTAGTGCTGGCTTCAAAGCCTGTTCCGTGTTCTGCCTGTGACATCATATCAGCGGCAATAAAGGTAGGATTTGCTTTTGGGTCAGCAATAATAGCAATCTCAGAAGGACCTGCGATAGAATCAATTTTTACTTCACCAAATAATAATTTTTTTGCTATTTGTGTATAGTTATTCCCAGGGCCAGTGATAGCATCAACCTTTTTGACAGATTCTGTTCCGTAAGCAACAGCAGCTAAACCTTGCGAACCAGAGAGCTTATAATAATTTTTAACATTTAGATAGTCGGCTACATATAATAAGTGTTCATCAATGCTTCCATCAAGCCTTGGCTTTGTTAGAATATATATGTTTGGTACGCCTGCAACGATAGCAGGAATCAAATTCATACATAGTGTAGAAATAAGCGGTGCCATATTTCCAGGCACAGTAACAGCGACGCTATTAAGTGGTATGTACTTGCGTTCAAGTATGGCTCCGTTCTCGTATTCTTCTGTAAATCCTGTTGATAATTGGCGCTTGTGAAAACGAAACAGGTTATCGCAAGCTAGTTTAACTGCTTGCTTAAATTCATCGGATACCTTTTCTTTGGCATCTTGAAATTCTTGTTCAGATACAAATAATCCGATTTTGTTTATGTCGACGCCATCAAATTGCTTCATATAGGAATATAAAGCTTCATCACCTTTTTCTTTCACGTTCTTTATTACGCCTTTGACGGTAATTTCTAGCTCTTCGGGGATACTGCTTCTACGACTTAGAAGATTAGAGTATCTTGGGTTTTCATAGCTGAATTTACTGATTGTAACCATTTTATTCTCTCCTTTACATTTGTAGATAAATATAAACTAAAGAATGTGCGCACATTTGTGATATTAGCTGAAACAGAATGAAAATAAAAAACGCCTGTTAGAGAAATTTTCCCTAACAAGCGTGGATCAAGCGTTTCGCCTAATATCAAGTATAGAGTAACAAGGATGAAATTGTTTGTCAAGAAAAATGTATAAGAATTTAAAAGGGGAATTTGGTGCAAGTAAACAGGTGCTAATGTGTGAGTGGAAATAGAAGACAACAATAATAAAAATGAATAGAGATTCATTTTGCTGATTGACATAGTGGTTTATGCATATTAAAATGAAATAAGATTCATTTTCTTGAGAATAAATCTACATTTATTAAATTAGTAATTAAAAGTACTAGATTTTATAGAGGAGATAGAAAGGCGAGATTATTGATATGAAAAAGACAAGACGAATGATTATAGAAGAAAATGAGATTTCGCAAATATATACATTTCCATTAGGAGGAATTCAACAGAAGGTTTTGATTGAAGGAAAGAGAAAGGAGCTTCCTGTTGTAATCTGTTTACATGGTGGTCCAGGAACACCAATCCCTTTTTCTGTAGGGTGTAGAGGGCTTTTTCCTGAGTTTACAGAGCATTTTATTATGGTGTATTGGGATCAGTTGGGGTGTGGCATAAATGATTACATGCTAGAGGATAAATTTAATATAAGCTCCTTTGTGGAAATGACACGAGATTTAATTGAAGAGGTTAAGAAGCTTTTTCCTAATAATAAAATAATATTGTTTGGTATATCATGGGGAAGTGTTTTAGCCTTAAAGGCATCAAAATATGTGGATGCGGTTGTTGTGTACGGGCAGGTTATGAGAAAACTATTCCTAAATGATGAGGTGTTTGGAGAATTAGAAAAAGCGGGATTATCTAAGAATAAGATGGATATAGTAAAGAGGCTTACACCTGATAATTTTAACGATAAGGACATGCAGCTTTTGTCAGGGAGTATTAGGAAATATACAAATGGATACAACAATGAAGCAGGAAGGAAAGCTCCAATGGGGGCGATAATAAGAGGATTGTTAACAAGTCCTGATTATTCATTCAAAGATTTTAAAGCGATTATGATAAATGGTACAGCTTCAAGTACCTGTCTTTGGAAAGAGCTGTTGAGTATAGATTTGACAAAAGAATTGTCAAAGGTAGAGGTACCTTATCATATATTGCAAGGTGATACAGATATTGTGACATCTACATCAGATATTGTTAGATTGGTTTCAACAGTAGATAATTCGTATTTACATTGCTATATTGTAGAGGATTCGGGGCATGAACCTGGAGTGCTTGGTATGGAAGAAGTTTTTCAGATGTTGTTTAAGGTAGCTGCTTCGGAGTGAGAAAAATGTGATGGAATAAGAATACATTCAAAAAAATATGGAGATAGGGTGAAGAAAAGTGCCTAAAGTAACAGAGGAATATATTACAAAAAAGAAGAGATTAATCGTCGATACAGCATATGAACTGTGTATAGAAAAAACTGTTAGCACTGTTACAATGCAGGATATTATAAATCGTACGGGCTTAAGTCAGGGAGGGGTTTATCGTTTCTATCATGATATAGATGAGATTTTTTCTGATATGTTAATAGAAATGAGAAAGAGAGTTGATGTTAAGGATAGGGTGGATGTGATTTTTGCACAGGTTGATGAACTTTCAGTAACAGAGATTACCACCAATATCTTTGATATGCTGGCGAACTTCATGGAAGAGGAGCTGATGGGAATTCTTAAGATAGACTTTGAAATGTCTGTGCTTGCTATGAATGCGCCGCATAGAGTTGAGAAGATTCTTGGAGGAGCAAAAGGGATTGGACATATGGAATATCTCATGCTTCGTACAGGAGAAATTTTTAAGAAAAAGATGGAAAATGAGAGGTTGCAGGCAAGAGTAGGTGAAGTGGAATTGCTAACATACATATCATCTGCGTATACAGGAATTCAAATGAATTGTATTGTGAATCGATGTTATCAGAGCGGGGCTATGGCACAGTTCTATCAGCCAAGAGTACTGTTGCAGACGATGGCAAAAACAGTAAATTATTTGTTGGGAATAGAGTAAAAACAGGCAGGTTTTAAACCTGCCTGTTCTGATTACAATATATGTTTGGGGTAAAGTAATGTCCCTAACAACACTTTACTATGCAGTAATATCCTTAGAATCGCCATCTGCAACAGGTGCAGAAGCGGCGATTGCTGCCTCGTTAACAGGGAACTTACGTGGTTCCTCGTCGCGAAGCTGCTTCTTAAGGTTCTTCTGAGCGGTTGAAAGCATCAGCTTGATACGGTTCAGCTGGTTAACCTCTGAAGCACCCGGGTCGTAGTCGATAGCTACGATGTTTGCTTCCGGATGACGCTTACGAAGCTCCTTGATAACGCCCTTACCAACAACGTGATTTGGCAGACAAGCAAATGGCTGTGTACACACGATGTTTGGTGTGTTGGTATGTATTAATTCAAGCATTTCACCTGTTAAGAACCAGCCTTCACCGGTCTGGTTACCAAGAGATACAATCTCAGCGGCAGCCTTGGCTGTCTCAGCAATCTTGGCAGGCGGGTCAAAGTGCTTACTTGCGGCAAATGCCTTAGCAGCAGGCTCTCTAAGCATCTCGATTGCCTTAATACCAAGCTTACACAGATTAGCCGACTTCTTGCTGGTACCAAGATTTTCAGCCTTGTAAAGCTGATTGTAGAAGCAGTAGAACATAAAGTCCATAAGGTCCGGTACAACGGCCTCGGCACCTTCTTGCTCTAAGAGTTCTACTAAGTAGTTATTACCTGCTGGAGAGAATTTAACAAGAATCTCACCTACAATACCTACTCGTGGTTTTGCGATATTTTTAATTGGGATTGCATCAAACTCAGCAATCATCTCTCTGCAAAGCTTCTTAAACTTAGAGAAAGACATGTGACCTACGAGGGCATCGCAACACTTCTTAATCCATTTCTGGTGTACAGCGTTAACAGAGCCCGGAACATCTTCGTAAGGACGCATTCGATAAACGCAACGCATGAAGATATCTCCGAAGGTAACAGCATATACAGCCTTAATCATCAGCGGGACAGTAAGCTTAAATCCAGGGTTAGCCTCTAACTTAGATAAGTTCAGAGATACAACCGGAATATGTTCGTAGCCGGCTTTTGCAAGTGCACGGCGGATAAAGCCTACATAGTTGGTAGCACGACAACCTCCGCCTGTCTGAGTCATAATAACAGCAAGCTTATCAGTGTCATACTTACCTGATAAAATCGCTTCCATAATCTGTCCGACAACCAGAAGAGATGGATAGCAGGCATCGTTATTAACGTATTTCAGACCGACATCAACACTGTTCTTGTTATCATTTTGTAAAATGACGATATTGTAACCCGCGTTCTTAAAGATTGGCTCCAATAAATCAAAATGAATCGGAGACATCTGCGGACAAAGAATCGTATAATTCTTACGCATTTCCTCAGTAAAGATGACACGATTGTGCGCACTTGACTGAATGGTTCTTGTCTGGTTCTTCTGTTCTCTTACACGGATAGCAGAGAGCAGAGAACGAATACGAATACGTGCGGCACCAAGGTTATTAACCTCATCAATCTTAAGGCAGGTATAAATCTTGCCTGAACCTGTCAAAATATCACTAACCTGGTCGGTGGTAACAGCATCAAGACCACAGCCAAAGGAATTAAGCTGGATTAAATCAAGGTCATCACGAGTCTTCACATAGCTTGCAGCAGCGTACAATCTGGAATGATACATCCACTGGTCAGATACAATAAGCGGACGCTCAGGCTTAGCTAAATGAGAAATAGAATCCTCTGTTAATACAGCGATATCATAGGAGGTAATTAACTCAGGAATACCGTGATTAATCTCAGGGTCAATATGATAAGGACGACCTGCAAGCACGATACCTCTCTTGTGATTTTCCTCCATGTATTTAAGAACTTCTTCACCCTTACGGCGCATATCCTGGCGTGCTGCATCAAGCTCTGCCCATGCAGCATGAACAGCCTCTGTGATTTCAGCAGCAGAGATGTTAGGAAAATCCTTGATTAACTGTTGTGCAATCAGCTCAGGGCTCTTAAATGACATAAAGGTATTGATAAACTTAACCTCACCACGGCCAATCGCTTCAACGTTATTCTTAATATTCTCAGAATAAGAAGTAACGATAGGACAGTTGTAATGGTTGTTAGATTCTTCATATTCATTTCTTTCATAGAAGATAGATGGATAGAAGATAAAATCTACCTTCTGGTTAATAAGCCACTCAACATGACCATGTGCAAGCTTTGCAGGATAGCACTCTGACTCACTTGGAATGGACTCGATACCCATCTCATAAATCTTTCGGTTAGATACAGGAGATAATACAACCTGATATCTTAACTTTGTAAAGAATGTATGCCAGAACGGATAGTTCTCATACATATTCAATACACGCGGTAAACCAACACGACCTCTGATAGCCTCAACCTCAGATAATGGCTCATAGTTGAAGTATCTGTCTAACTTATAAGCGAAGAGGTTAGGTACATGCTCATTGGTCTTAGCTTTACCAAGACCGCGTTCACAACGGTTTCCTGAAATATACTGTCTTCCGTCAGAGAACTTGTTCACTGTAAGACGACAGGAGTTCGTACAACCCTTACACTTTACAAGGGATGTTGTAAAGCTAAGCGCATTAATCTGCTCGATAGTAAGCATGGTAGTAGGTACAGATGCCTGATAACGCTCCTTTGCGATTAATGCAGCACCGAAAGCACCCATAATACCTGCGATATCAGGACGGATTGCCTCACAGTTTGCAATCTTCTCAAAGCTTCGAAGAACTGCATCATTGTAGAAGGTACCACCCTGAACAACGATATTCTTACCAAGCTCAGAGGCATCAGATACCTTAATAACCTTAAACAATGCATTTTTTATAACAGAGTAAGCAAGACCTGCAGAGATATCGGATACCTCAGCACCCTCCTTCTGTGCCTGCTTAACCTTGGAGTTCATAAATACGGTACAACGTGTTCCCAAATCAATCGGATGCTTAGCAAATAAAGCAGCCTTGGCAAAGTCCTGTACACTGTAATTCAAAGACTTGGCAAAGGTTTCGATAAAGGAACCACAGCCTGAAGAACATGCTTCATTAAGCTGTACGGAATCAACGGTCTGATTCTTAATCTTGATACACTTCATGTCCTGTCCACCGATATCGATGATACAGTCAACGGCAGGATTGAAGAATGCAGCAGCATAGTAGTGAGCGACAGTCTCAACCTCACCGTCATCTAACATAAATGCAGCCTTCATCAGAGCTTCGCCGTATCCTGTTGAGCAGGAACGTACAATATGTGCATCAGCCGGTAACAGGCTGTAAATTTCCTGAATAGAACGGATAGCGGTCATAAGAGGGCTTCCGTTGTTGTTACTGTAGAAGGAATAGAGCAGGTTACCATCCTCACCAACCAAAGCAATTTTAGTGGTAGTAGAACCGGCATCAATTCCAAGGTAACAATTGCCGTGATAGTACTGTAAGGAGCTTGTTACAACCTTGTTAGAATCGTGTCTTGCACGGAAGGAAGCATACTCCTCTTCACTGGCAAAGAGAGGCTCCATACGGGCAACCTCAAACTCCATCTTAATGTCTGCTGAGAGCTTATTCACCATCTCAGACATAGAGAAAGAAACACTCTTTTTGGCATTCAGTGCAGAACCGATGGCGGCAAAAAGGTGTGAATTATCTGTATCTATAATATGCTCTTCATCAAGCTTTAATGTTCTGATAAAAGCCTGCTTTAACTCTGAAAGGAAATGAAGAGGACCGCCAAGGAATGCAACATGACCGCGAATCGGCTTACCGCAGGCAAGACCACTGATGGTCTGGTTTACAACTGCCTGGAAAATAGAAGCGGACAAGTCTTCCTTAGTTGCTCCTTCGTTAATGAGTGGCTGGATATCAGTCTTGGCAAATACACCACATCTTGCAGCGATGGTATATAAAGACTTATAATCCTTAGCATATTCATTTAATCCGGATGCATCTGTCTGAATAAGGGATGCCATCTGGTCGATAAAGGAACCTGTACCGCCGGCACAGATACCGTTCATACGCTGCTCAACATTACCGCCTTCAAAGTAGATAATCTTCGCATCCTCACCACCAAGCTCGATGGCAACATCTGTCTTAGGAGCAAGCTCCTGTAAAGCTGTAGATACGGAAATAACCTCCTGAACAAAAGGTACGCCAAGATGGTTGGCAAGTGTAAGACCACCCGAACCTGTAATCATGGGGTGAAGTGTCAGATTGCCAAGCTTACTGTAAGCATCCTGTAACAGAGAAGATAAAGTCTCTCTGATATTTGCATAATGTCTTTGATAATCGGAAAATAATAAGTTGTGCTGACTGTCCAGAATAGCAATCTTTACAGTAGTTGAACCTATATCAATTCCCAGTGTATTAAACTCCTTACTCATAACTCACTTTCCTTCTATATTAATCCTTACTAACGAAATTATGTATACCCTTCGAAATGTAATCTCCCAATACATATCAGAATACATAATTCTACAATTTACCCATATCTTAGCTATTATACGACAGCATTTCAAAAAAGGCAATCGAACAAATGGTAAAAATATTCATTCGATACAAGGGCAGATTATTAAAAAAATATTATTTCTTCCCTGTGGGGCGGCGGATTGGTTTACATTTTTTAGGGAGAATGGTATCATATAATTTAATTGGAAGAAAAAGAGGTGCTATATGAACTTATTAAACAAATTGGAGAAGAAATTAGGCAAATATGCAATAAGTAACATATCATTATATTTAATACTCTGTTATGGATGCGGGTATTTGTTAGGGCTGATTAATCCTTATTTTTTAAATTATCTGACACTGAATCCATATGAGATTCTGCATGGACAGGTATGGAGAATTTTTACATGGATTCTGGTTCCGCCGTCTAGTTTAGATATATTCACGATTATTACATTATATTTCTATTATTCGGTAGGAAGTTCTTTGGAGCGTACATGGGGAACTTTCCTTTATAATGTATATTTATTCATGGGAATGCTGTTTACAGTCATTGGAAGCTTCGTCGTTTTTGGGATTTATCAGGCAACTGCTGCAGATGCGATTATGATGGCATATGGAAGTTATGAGAATTTCTATGCGCTTGCTTCAAGAGCATATTTTAGTACCTATTATGTAAATATGTCCATATTCCTTGCATTTGCTATGACATTCCCGAATGCGCAGGTGTTGTTATGGTTCCTGATTCCGGTAAAGATGAAGTGGATGGGAATTGTATATGTTGTTTTGATTGGATTACAGGTGGTACAGGGAGATTTAATATCACGAGTAGTGATTATTTCATCATTGTTGAACTTTATCGTATTTTTCCTTATGACAAGGAACGGACTGGGTATGCGTCTGTCGCCTAAGCAGGTGAAGCGCCGCTATGTGTATAAGACAGAAGTGAGAAGAGCAAGACCACAGTCGGTTGCCAAGCATAAGTGTGCTATCTGCGGCAAGACAAGCGATGAATATCCGGAGCTGGAGTTCCGCTTCTGCTCTAAGTGTAACGGTGGATATGAGTACTGTCAGGACCATTTGTTTACACATACGCATGTGAATTAGTAATTAGAATGGAGATTAAGATATGGAGATGAATCAGATTACCTTTGCAAAAACACTGGAACAGCTAAAGGAAACTGCCAGATTACAGGATAATATGCTGACAAAGGAACAGATAGAGGAAGCTTTTGAGGAGATGCATTTGCAGGAGGCACAGTTTGAACTGATTTATGATTATTTGAAGAAGAATCATATCGGCATTGATGAGCCGGCACCGGTAGATGAGAGTTTGACAGAGGAGGATGTCAACTATCTTGGTATTTACCTTGATGAACTGAAGGACCTTCCGACAGTAACAGACGGAGAGAAGAGAGCCATTATCATGTCAGCCATGGCAAAGGATAATACAGC
Source organism: Lachnospiraceae bacterium (assembly GCA_015056925.1). Lineage (GTDB taxonomy): Bacteria > Bacillota > Clostridia > Lachnospirales > Lachnospiraceae > COE1. The sequence goes on from SVFJ01000010.1 coordinate 10,075, forward strand.
CTGCAATAAATTAGTGGAGATTATGCTTCCTCAGGTAGTGGAGATAGCAAAGTTATATGCCGGACAGGGGGCACTGGTAGAGGATTTGATTGGTGAAGGCAATGTTGCACTGGCATTGGCATCAGGAATGCTTGACTGTGTGGAGACACCGGATGAGGTAGAGGGCTTTATGGCAAGGATGGTAATGGATGCCATGGAGGAGTATATCGGTGAGGATGTGCAGAATCGTCAGGCAGACGAGGAGATGTTAGAGAGAGTCAACCGTGTGCAGGAGAAGTCACAGGAGATGGCAGAGGATTTGTTACGCAAGGTAACGGTTGAAGAGCTTGCAAAGGAAATGGAAATTGACGAGGATGAGATTCGCGAGGTAATCAGAATCTCGGGTAATAATATGGATTATATAGAAAAGGAGTAAGTGTTCAGGTAGGTTGAAGCACTTGCTGCTGAAACCGTACCGATATGATGCGAATTGCAAAAATCCCATTGCGTAGCAATTTAAAATGGATTTTTGCATCGTAATTATGAAGGTACTGAATAATTACGATGAGGAAAAATAATGGGTTTAAGTGATGAATTGATGAAGACCGAGCAGGTGCAGGATTTTAAGTATATCATGCAGGATACGGGAAATCTGTACTTTGGTAAGGAGCTTACCTATCAGGAGATATATAATAATGATGAAGTTCCGTTTAAGTTTAAAGCGGTGATAAATACTTATATTCAGAAGGATACAGACCTTGGTGTGAAGATGGTGGACCATATTGCTTCGATTACCAAGGAGGATTTTTGTTATCTTGTATATGAACAGCTGAAATTACAGGTGCGTGTTTACTATGGAGTGCCGAAGAAGAATCTGTTTGGTAAGGAGAAAACAAAGTGGATTCATACAACTTGTAAATGGAAAGACTTTGTGGAAAATTATCAGGACAAAGTAAGAAACGGGGATGTTATGATTGAGGATGTGTCTGTTTCAAAGTTTGCGCTGATGGTGTTTAGTGTATAATCATAAAGGGGCAATGTAAAAATATTGTGCCATAGGTACAAATATTACGGATGTTGGAAAGGCATGGTTAATGAAATGAAAAGAATAGAAGATTTAGAAGCATATGAAGTGATAGATAAGCATGAGATTGAAGAATTAAAATCCATGAGCCATCTTTTAAAGCATAAGAAGACAGGTGCTCGTATTGCGCTTTTGAGTAATGATGATGAGAATAAAGTGTTTTATATCGGATTCCGTACGCCGCCTAAGGATTCGACAGGTGTACCGCATATTATTGAACACAGTGTATTGTGCGGTTCTAAGGAGTTTCCGATTAAGGACCCGTTTGTAGAGCTGGTAAAGGGTTCACTCAATACTTTTTTAAATGCGATGACTTATTCGGATAAGACCGTGTATCCCGTAGCAAGCTGTAATGATAAGGATTTCCAGAATCTTTGTCATGTCTATCTGGATGCGGTATTCCATCCCAATATTTATAAAGAAGAGAAGATATTCAAGCAGGAGGGCTGGCACTACGAGCTTGAGAATGAAGATGACGAATTAACACTTAACGGTGTTGTATATAATGAAATGAAGGGAGCTTTCTCTTCACCGGATGATGTGCATGACAGAGAGGTGTTGAATTCTCTTTATCCGGATACCGCATATGGGGTTGAGTCAGGCGGAGACCCCAAGGTAATCCCTGAGCTTACTTATGAGGCGTTTTTGGATTTCCATGGTAAGTATTATCACCCGTCCAACAGCTATATTTATCTGTATGGTAATATGGATATGGTGGAGAAGCTTACATGGATGGATGAGAAGTATCTGAGTCAGTATGACAGCTTGGAGATAGATTCGGCTTTGACTTTACAGCAGGCTTTTGAGAAGCCGTTAACCATTCATCATGATTATCCGGTGATGGAGGGCGAGTCTTTAGAGGATAATACCTACCTCTCTTATAATGCAGTGGTGGGGACAAGCCTTGATAAGGAGCTTTACTATGGAATGCAACTGGTAGATTATGCTCTTTGCTCGGCAGCAGGTGCGCCGTTAAAGCTTGCTTTGATTCACAAGAATATCGGTACAGAGGTGTACAGCATCTATGAGAATGGTATTTACCAGCCATATTTTTCCATTGTAGCGAAGAATGCAAATGACAATCAACAGGAAGAGTTTGTGGCAACCATTGAGGAAGAGCTTCGTAAGGCTGTAAAGGAAGGCTTGGATAAAAAGTCACTTCTTGCAGGGCTTAATTACTATGAGTTTAAATATCGTGAGGCGGATTTTGGTTCGTATCCAAAGGGACTGATGTACGGTTTGCAGATGTTTGACACATGGCTGTATGATGATAAGAAGGCATTTGATTTGTTAGAGACCAATGAGGTATTTAAGTCTCTGAGAGAGAAGATAGACACAGATTATTATGAGCAGCTGATACAGAAGTATCTGATTGATAATCATCATAAGACAGTGCTTGTAGTATCACCTAAGGAAGGTCTGACAGCCAAAGAGGAGCAGGAGCTTGCCAAGAAGCTGCAGGATTACAAGGCTACACTTGGTAAAGAAGAGATTGCAAAGATTGTGAAGGATACTTTGGAACTAAGAGAGTATCAGGAGTCAGAGGATTCACCGGAGGATATTGCGAAGCTTCCGATGCTTACAAGAGCAGATATGAAAAAGGAAGCAGAGGGCTTTATTAATGAGGAGCGCAAGATTGGAGATACCAAGGTATTGTTCCATGATATTTTTACCAATGGTATCGGTTATGTGAAGTTAATTTTTGATGCTTCTAAGATTCCGCAGGATTTATTTGCCTATATCGGTATCTTTAAGAATGTACTGGGCTTTGTGGATACCAAGAGCTACACCTATGGAGAACTGAATAATGAGGTAAATATCCATACGGGTGGTGTAGGAACTTCTGTAAGCACTTATACGGATGCATTGGATTTGTCAAAGTATAAGCTGGTGTTTGAGATGAAGACTAAGGCACTTTATGAAGAAATGGAGAATGCGATGAAGCTTCTTTGTGAGGTGCTTGTAAGCTCTAAGCTGGATGATAAGGCGAGAGTGAAGGAGATTGTTTCCGAGCTTAAGTCAAGAATGCAGGGTAATATGACAGCATCAGGTCATACTCTGGCAGCAGTCAGAGGTATGTCATACTTTAGTGAAACAGCAGCTATTTCAGAGCTTGTAAGTGGTATTCCATGCTACAGATTGCTTGAGAAGCTGGAGGCTGAGTATGATTTGTTAAGCGAAGATTTGGCACAGAAGCTGGTAAGCCTTGCAAAGTATCTGTTCAGACCGGAGAATCTGATGGTAGATATTACAGCGACTGAGGAAGGCTATGAGAAATTAACAAAGCTCTTACCGATACTTGTAGAGCAGCTTTATACAGAGCCGGTAGAGGAGTCAGAACTTAGCGTGACACCGATGCAGAAGAATGAAGGTTTCTGCTCTTCTGCACAAATTCAGTATGTGGGAAGAGCAGGTAATTACAGAGATGGCGGTAAGAATCCATACACAGGTGCATTGAAGGTATTGAAGGTTATTCTTGGATATGATTATCTTTGGAATAATGTACGTGTGAAGGGTGGGGCATATGGCTGCATGTGTAACTTTGGTAAGACAGGAGACAGTTATTTTGTTTCTTACCGTGACCCGAATCTTGCTAAGACCATGGAGACCTTTGAGGGAACAGGTAATTATTTAAGAGCCTTCAAGGCAGATGAAAGAACCATGACGAAGTATATCATTGGTGCAATCGGTGATATGGATATTCCGTTAAATCCGTCAGCAAAGGGCAGCCGTTCGCTTGGCGCATATATGTCTAACATTGCCTTTGAAGATATCCAGAAGGAAAGAGATGAAGTGTTGAATTGTCAGGAGAAAGATATTCAGGCACTGGCAGCTTATATGGATGCCATGATGCAGCAGCGTGCAATCTGCGTTGTGGGTAACGGTCAGGCAATTGCAGATAATAAGGAATTATTTGACACAACAGAGAATTTGTTCCATTAATATAAAGATATGAACCTGAGAACAGGGATTTGAATTTAGAAAGGTACGTGCGAATGAACGAAAAGTACAAATCAGGATTTGCTGCCTTAATCGGCAGACCAAATGTAGGTAAATCAACACTTATGAATTGTCTGATTGGACAGAAGATTGCAATTACTTCTAAGAAGCCTCAGACAACCCGTAACAGAATCCAGACAGTATATACCTCTGATGAGGGACAGATTGTATTTGTGGATACACCGGGTATTCATAAGGCAAAGAATAAGCTTGGCGATTATATGGTAGGTGTGGCGGAGAGAAGTCTAAAGGAAGTAGATGTGATTTTGTGGCTTGTTGAGCCAACAGATTATATCGGAGCCGGTGAGCAGCACATTATTGAGCAGCTTAAGAAGGTAAAGACTCCTGTTATTCTGGTCATTAACAAGATTGATACCGTTAAGCGTGAGCAGCTGCTTGGTTATATTGATGCCTACAGAACACAGCTTGATTTCGCAGAGATTGTTCCTGTATCGGCATTAAAGGATGATAATACAGATACTTTAATTGAGCTGATTATGAAATATCTTCCATATGGGCCTGCGTTCTATGATGAGGACACAATTACAGACCAGCCTATGCGTCAGATTGTTGCAGAGCTGATTCGTGAGAAGGTGCTAAGAAGCATTGATGAGGAGATTCCGCACGGAGTAGCGGTAACCATTGAGGCTATGAAGTTTAGTAAGAAGATTGTAGATATTGATGCAACGATTATTTGTGAACGTGATTCCCATAAGGGAATTATCATCGGTAAGGGCGGTGCAATGCTTAAGAAAATCGGTTCTATGGCACGTCCTGAGATAGAGGACTTGTTAGAACAGCATGTGAATCTTCAGCTTTGGGTTAAGGTAAAGAAGGATTGGCGTGACAGTGATTTCCTGATTAAGAACTTTGGTTATAATCCTAAGGAAGATGAATAGTATCTTATGATTGTGCAAATCCTATTCCTACAGACAACAGATGGAGGGAACAGGATGCACGAGAATGAATGGAAAAGTTTTGAAAAGACAGGTTGTATCGCGGATTATCTGCGTTACAAGGGGATTGTAACAACAGATGAGAAGTCAGTAAATAAAGCAGAAGAAATGCGAGAGTGTACGAATGCAGAATCCGGTAACAGTGACAGGAATTATCATCAAATCAGAACCTATTAGTGAATATGACAGAAGAGTGGTGCTGCTGACCGGAGAGCGGGGCAAGATATCCGCATTTGCAAAGGGAGCCAGACGTCAGGGGAACCGCCTGATGGCACCAACCAATCCTTTTTCCTTTGGACAGTTTCGGGTTTATGAGGGAAGGACGGCATATAATCTGTCAGATGCAGAGATTACCAATTATTTTGAAGAGCTTAGACAGGATTTTGTTGGCGCATATTACGGTATGTATTTTATGGAAATATGTGATTATTATGGCAGAGAGAATAATGACGAGAAGGAGCTTTTAAAGCTCCTATATCAGTCACTTAGGGCGTTATGTTCAGGTTCTATACCGAATCAATTGGTAAGATGTATCTTTGAGTTAAAAGCAATTATGATTAATGGGGAGTTTCCGGGTGTTGTAGGAAGTACACTCGGAGATTCCGCTGTTTATACCATTGAATACATAATGAGGACACCGGTGGAGAAGCTGTACAGCTTCGTGGTAACACAGGAGATATTATGTGAATTACGCGGCTTTTGTAAGCGTATTTGTAAAAGAGTATGGGATAGAGATTTTAAAAGTCTTGAAATACTTGAAAATCTTGAATAAGTTCGATATAATAAAACGCGGTTTGGATTTATGAGGAAAGGCAGGAGATTATTGTGAGAAAATTTGTTTTATCTATAATACTGTCTGTCTTGATGACCAACGTAGTGGCATGTGGTGCCCAAAGTGTGAATCCGAAGTCGGATATGGTATCTTATATTAAGGTTCTTGAGGATGGCTCCATAGAGGGTGCTATTGTAGAGGATTTCAGTGAGTCCTATTACGATGTAGAGGGCTTGAAGAGTATGATTCAGGATGCTATTAACGAATATAATCAGAAAGACATTACAGCAGGGATTCAGTTAATATCATGTGAGCTTATTGATAAGCAGGTGAAGGTGATTTTACGATACGGTACCTATCGTTCTTATGCCGGCTTTAATTCCAGAGAGCTTTTTGTAGGAACGGTAAGAGAAGCTACGAAGCTCGGATACGATTTGGATGTCAGCTTTTCAGGAACAGGGAAGGCATCTGTTAATTTATCACAGAAGGAGCTTGAGGCACTGGAAGATATGAAGATTGTGATTGCCGAGGAGCCTGTCAGAGTGATATGCTATGATGAGATAGAGTACTATACAGAGTCAGGGACTTTGGTAGGAAAGAAAGCGGTTGATATGGAACATGCCAGCGGCTATGGTGTGGTTCTGTTCGAATAATAGTCGCATAAGCGACAGAATGTGAGGAAAAATAATGGAAAAGACTATGGAGAAAATTGTTGCTTTAGCAAAGGCAAGAGGATTTGTATATCCGGGTTCTGAGATTTATGGCGGACTTGCAAATACTTGGGATTACGGTAATCTTGGAGTCGAGCTTAAGAACAATGTAAAGAGAGCATGGTGGCAGAAGTTTGTACAGGAGAATCCTTATAACGTAGGTGTAGACTGTGCAATTCTTATGAATCCGCAGACATGGGTGGCATCAGGACATTTGGGTGGTTTCTCAGACCCGCTTATGGATTGTAAGGAGTGTCATGAGCGTTTCCGTGCAGATAAATTAATCGAGGATTATTGTGCAGAGAACGGTATCGCACTTGAGGAGTCTGTAGACTCATGGTCCAATGAGCAGATGAAGGCATTTGTAGAGGAGAAGAATATTGCATGTCCTACATGTGGTAAGCACAACTTCACAGATATTCGTCAGTTCAACCTTATGTTTAAGACTTTCCAGGGTGTTACAGAAGATGCTAAGAATACAGTATATTTAAGACCTGAGACAGCACAGGGTATTTTTGTTAACTTTAAGAATGTTCAGAGAACATCAAGAAAGAAGATTCCTTTTGGTATCGGACAGATTGGTAAGTCATTCAGAAATGAGATTACACCGGGTAACTTTACATTCCGTACAAGAGAGTTTGAACAGATGGAGCTTGAGTTCTTCTGTGAGCCTGGTACAGATTTAGAGTGGTTCCAGTATTGGAGAGCATTCTGCCGTGACTGGTTACTTAGTCTTGGTATCAAAGAGGATGAGATGCGTCTTCGTGACCATTCTCCTGAGGAGCTTTGCTTCTACTCTAAGGGAACAACAGATATCGAGTTCTTATTCCCATTTGGATGGGGTGAGCTTTGGGGTATCGCTGACAGAACAGATTATGATTTAACACAGCACCAGAATATCTCAGGTGAGGATATGTCATACTTTGATGATGAGAAGAAGGAGAAGTATGTGCCATATGTTGTAGAGCCATCACTTGGTGCTGACCGTGTTGTACTTGCATTCCTTTGTGCAGCATATGATGAGGAAGAGATTGGTGAGGGAGATGTTAGAACAGTTCTTCATTTCCATCCTGCACTTGCACCGGTTAAGATTGGTGTGCTTCCACTGAGCAAGAAGTTAAATGAAGGCGCTGAGAAGATTTTCATGGAGCTTTCTAAGAAGTATAACTGTGAATTTGACGACAGAGGAAATATCGGTAAGAGATATCGCCGTCAGGACGAAATCGGTACACCATTCTGTATTACATACGATTTCGAGTCGGAAGAGGACCAGGCAGTTACAATCCGTTTCCGTGATACTATGGAGCAGGTTAGAGTTAAGATTGATGAGCTTGATGCGTGGTTTGCAGATAAGTTTACATTCTAAGATGGTTATATTGTTGATGAATCAATATAATATTTTTGAGAATGCTATATATGATTTATAGGAAACGAGGAGTTTATGCTCCTCGTTTTTTTAGGTCATGAATTTGATATTTTTTATATGAATCTGATTTTCACAAATGCGGCTTCTGTGTATGATAGGTACAATACGTGGAGTAGATAGGCGCAATTCGTAAGAAGAGAAAGGAAGGAATTGTATGAGAAATATCGAGTTTTTAGGTAATGATGGAACCTTTACAATAAAGCAGCCGGAGAATTACAGTGGATTATATTTCCCAATTGCGGGAGAACAAGGGTTAAAGAGTGCAATTGCACCGAATCTTGGTGGAGATAGCAAGATAAGTCAGGAAACTTTTCTGTTAGAGCCTGTCAGTGTAGAAAACCTGCATAATAATCGTTCCGGAAGAAACTTCTGGTGCTGTGTGGAAGGAATAGGGGCATGGTCTGTAGCAGGCGCATCAGCAGAAGCAGAGATAAGCAAGTTTACCCCACAGCAGGATGAAAGTAGATTGACTGCCGGTTTGATGTGGCAACAGATGGAGAGAAAATCTGAAAAATATAAGCTACAATCAACAGTGACATCCTTTGTACCATTAGATGATAATGTAGAGATTATGTATGTGGAGATTGTGAATCAGGCAGATTACAAACAGGTGATTACTCCGGTAGCTGCCATTCCGATTTATGGAAGAAGTGCAGATAATCTGAGGGACCACAGGCATGTAACTGCGTTGTTACATCAAATTCAAACATTGGATTACGGTGTAAGTGTTGTGCCAACAATGTCGTTTGATGAAAAGGGGCATCGAAGGAATACAACAGGGTACTATGTGTTGGGAACAACGGGAGACGGACAAAAGCCGGCGTTATTTTATCCAACGGTAGAGGCTTTTGTGGGAGAAGGCGGAAGCTATACAAATCCAAGGTCTTTGGCAATATTGGATGAAGGCGTAAAAGCAGGATTTGCGGTAAATGGTAAAGAAGCCATGGGAGGTATACAGTTCGAAAAGAAGGTATTACAACCGAAGGAAAAGGTGGAGTATATCGTAATGCTTGGAGTGGCAAAGGAATCTCAAGACGTGGAATGTGTTCTGAAAAGGTATGGTTCAGTCCAAAGGGTAATAAGTGCTCTTAGGAAAGTAAAAAAATACTGGCAGGAAAAGGTGAATGTTACATATCATACAGGAGATAATGATTTTGACAATTATATGCGTTGGGTCAGTTTCCAACCAATACTTAGAAGAATATATGGATGTTCCTTTTTGCCACATCATGATTATGGCAGAGGTGGCAGGGGCTGGCGCGATTTGTGGCAGGATTGCTTGTCTCTTTTGATTATGGACCCTTGTGGAGTTCGTAATATGATTCTTGATAATTACGGCGGTGTGCGTATTGATGGAACCAATGCGACGATTATCGGTAGTAAGCAGGGAGAATTTATAGCAGATAGAAATAATATTACCCGTGTTTGGATGGACCACGGTGTATGGCCGTTTTTAACTACTAAGCTGTATATAGACCAGACAGGAGATATTGAAATTCTTCTGCAGAAGGTGCCTTATTTCAAGGATAAGCAGGTAGAACGTGGAACCAATACGGATGAGCGCTTTAAAGAAGCGAATGGAATGCAGCAAAAATGTGTGAATGGTGAAATATATCAGGGAAGCATTTTGGAGCATTTGCTGGTACAGCATTTGGGAGCATTCTATGAAGTTGGTGAGCACAACCATATTCTGCTTCGTGGTGCGGACTGGAATGATGCAATAGATATGGCGAGTGCAAATGGTGAAAGTGTTGCATTTACCTGTGCATATGCAGGGAATCTAAAACAGCTGGCAAAGTGTTTACGTCAGTTAAAGGAAAAAACAGGGCAGGAGCAGGTTGAACTGCTTGAGGAGCTTAGAATACTTCTTGCGGATTCAACAGAGCTTTATGAGGATATACAGGCAAAAAAAGCTCTGCTGAAGGATTATCTAATCTTATGCAGACGTAATATCAGCGGCAGGAAGATAGCTGTATTATTAGATGAGTTGGTTGAGAATCTTGAGCATAAGGCAGACTGGATGATGGAGCACATCCGTAAGAGCGAGTGGATAGAAGGTGCTTCAAAGGAGGATGGCTGGTTTAACAGCTATTATGATGACAATAAGAGACAGGTAGAGGGCATCTTTGAAAGCGGTGTCAGAATGATGCTGACCGGTCAGGTATTTGCGATTATGAGTGGAACTGCAAAGAAAGAACAGGTATCCCGGATTTGTAAGAGTGCGGACGCATATCTTTATAATGAAAAGGTAGGTGGCTATCGTTTAAATACGGATTTTCATGAGATTAAGATGGATATGGGACGAATGTTCGGCTTTGCGTATGGGGAGAAAGAAAATGGTGCGGTGTTCTCTCATATGACGGTAATGTATGCGAATGCGTTGTATCAGAGAGGTTTTGTCAAGGAAGGCTATAAGGCTTTGAAAACATTGGCAGATACAGCACTTAGATTTGAAAATAGTAAAATATATCCGGGAATTCCGGAATACTTTAATGGGGAAGGAAGAGGCTTGTATCATTATCTGACAGGCGCAGCGAGCTGGTACATGCTGACTATGGTGACAGAAGTGTTTGGTATTTATGGAAATATTGGAAATCTGGTAATGCAGCCAAAGCTCTTGGCTGAGCAGTTTGATGAAGATGGAATAGCATCAATTTCATTGTGCTTTGCAGGAAAGGAAGTAGAGGTAAACTATCATAATCCTAAAAAGCTTACCTATGGAGAGTATCAGATTGCAGAAGCATGCTGTGAGGGGGCTGATTTGAAGATGGATAAGAATATGGTTGTGATGGAGAGAGCGATGCTTTTAGGAACAAAGAAAGAAAAGTATTGCGTCGACATTAATTTGGATGTAGTGAGTTAGAAAGGTAGGAGTAAACGTGCATAAGTCTGGGTTAGATTTGGAAAGATATGCATCTCTTGCAAGGCAGGTTGCAGCGGAAGGCTGTGTTTTGTTAAAAAATGAAAATGAGGCATTGCCTTTAGCAAAAGGAGACAGGGTAGCTGTATTTGGAAGATGCGCATTTTATTATTATAAAAGCGGACTTGGTTCCGGAGGACTTGTAAATACAAGATATGTGGTAAGTATATTGGATGCATTGGAAGCGTGTGAGGATATCACATTAAATCATAGGGTGCAGGAAATTTATCAGTCATGGATACAGGAAAATCCGGTTGATGAAGGACATGGATGGGGAACCGTACCTTGGTCTCAGAAGGAAATGCCTATTACAGATGAGGTATTGGATGCTGCCAAGTCATCCAATGTGGCGATTGTGGTAATTGGAAGAACAGCAGGAGAGGACCAGGATAATGCAGAAGAAGAAGGAAGCTATCTGCTGACACGAACAGAAGAAGAGATGATTCAGAAGGTAAGTGAGCGGTTTGAAAGAACGGTAGTACTGCTGAATGTAGGTAATATCATTGATATGAGCTGGGTAGAGGAATACAGGCCGGCAGCAGTGCTTTATGCATGGCAGGGCGGTCAGGAGGGCGGTAATGCTGTGGTCGATGTTCTGACAGGTAAAGTAAATCCATGTGGAAAGCTGACAGATACAATAGCGTACGGTATTTCGGATTATCCAAGTACAGTTAATTTTGGTAATTCAAAGAAGAATTACTATCAGGAGGATATCTATGTAGGCTACAGATATTTTGAAACCTTTGCAAAGAATACTGTACAGTATCCTTTTGGATATGGCTTGTCCTATACGCAGTTTGTAATGACATCATGTATACAGGAGATAGGAAAAGAAGATATTACAATTGCTGTAATGGTGAAAAATGTAGGTGATGTACCGGGTAAAGAGGTGGTTCAGGTATATATAGAAGCTCCACAGGGAAAACTTGGAAAGCCGCTTAGAGTCTTGGCAGGATTTAGAAAGACGAGACTTTTAAAACCACAGGAAGAACAGTGGATGAAGATTGTAATTCCTAAGAGCAGATATGCATCTTATGATGATAGTGGTGTTACAGGACATAAGAATTGTTTCCTGCTGGAGGCGGGGACATATCGTATTTATGTAGGAAGTGATGTCAGAAGTGCAGCATACTACGGAAGCTACGAGCAGGGGCTGCAGATTTTGGAACAATTAGAAGAGGCATGTGCGCCTGTAGAAGAGTTTGAAAGATATAAGCCATATGACTTGGAAAACGGAAACTATTGTGTGGAGCTGGAAAAGGTGCCTCTTCGAGAGGTTGAGCCAAAGGAACGCATAAAGGAGCTTAGAGATAGAGAATTGGCATATACAGGAGATAAGGGACATTGTCTTGCTGATGTATATGAAAAGAAGATTACTCTGGATGAATTTATAGCCCAGCTGTCAGAGGACGAACTGTTAGGTTTGTTCTATGGTGAAGGTATGTGCAGTCCTAAGGTTACACCGGGAACAGCAGGAGCATTTGGCGGAGTAACGGACAGCTTGGCAGAAAAAGGAATTCCTGTTGCCTGCTGTGCAGACGGACCGTCAGGAATCCGTATGGATTGCGGAACAAAGGCATTCTCTCTTCCGAATGGTACGGCATTGGGATGCAGCTTTAATATTGAGCTTGTTCAGGAATTGTTTGAAATGGTTGGTGCAGAACTGTGGAAGCAAAAGATAGACACACTACTGGGCCCGGGAATCAATATTCATAGAAATCCGTTAAATGGAAGAAACTTTGAGTATGTGTCAGAAGACCCTCTGCTTACAGGTCTTATATGCGTGGCGCAGTTAAAGGGAATGCATAAGAATGGAGCGACAGGAACTATTAAGCATTTTTGTGCTAATAATCAAGAAAAAGAACGCTGCTTTGTGGAATCAGTAGTTTCACAAAGAGCTTTAAGAGAAATTTATCTGAAGGTGTATGAAATTGCCGTAAAGGAAGGCAATGCCAAGTCGATTATGACATCCTACGGACCTGTAAATGGTATCTGGACAGCGGGGAATTATGATTTGTGTACAACGATTCTTCGTAAGCAGTGGGGGTATGAAGGTATCGTTATGACTGACTGGTGGGCTGCGGCAAACTGGGAAGGTGAGGAATCCGATAAGACCAACCGTGCACCGATGATTCTTGCGCAGAATGATATTTATATGTGCTGTGCGGATGCAAAGAAGGAAATGACAACTGATAATGTAAAAGAGATGCTGCATGAGGGTGTGATTCAGACAGCAGATATGCAAAGAAATGCGAAAAATATCTTAAACTTCCTATTACAGTCTCAGGCGATGCTTCGTCTGATGGGAATGGTAGAAGAGTGTGCAGAGGATGCAGAGAATGCCGATGATGAGATGGGAAGTATTCATTTCTATGAAACGGATGCAAGCGGTGCTGTGGTGTTAACACAGGAAGATGTTGACCTGACACAAGATGAGGTTGTTGTAGGCATCATAACGGATTCGGATGGTGAGTACTATATGGAAGTAGAAGCAACTTCGGAATTAAACGACCTGGCACAGCTTGGTATTTCACTGTATATGGATAATATTTATCGTGAAATGATTACCTTCCGCGGTATGAATGGTGAGAAAGCTACGAAAACCTGCAAATTAGGGTATATGCTTGGAAGAAATCATTATGTGAAAATCGTCCGCAGTGCCAAAGGTCTGGATATATTAAAGGTAAGAATTTACCATGAGGCGCGATAAAAACGGTCACGGTATTTTTTAGGAGTCTGCCCTACAAGTTTTTCAAAGGTTTGAATAAAATGACTTTGTGAGGAAAAGGATAGGTAGTTGGCAATCTCAACCATACTGAAATCAGAGTATTTTAGAAGGTTTTGGGCTTTATCTATCTTTTTCTCACGAATATAATCACTGACGGAAATACCAAGCTCCTTTTTAAATAAGCGGGATAAATAGCTTGGAGACAGCTGTGTGTATTCGGCAAGGTCTTCTACGGTAATACGCTCATGAATATGATTGTAAACATATTCGATGCATTGAGTGATGGATTTGGAAATTACATTCTGCTTTTTGAGTAAAAGCATTTTACCTGTAAAATCCATAACCATAGAAGCATGCAAATCAGCGATGCTTTCCTTGCTTTGAAGAGAGTCCATTTTTAAGATATAAAAGTCGCTGAGACGGTATGCCTGTTCGAGCTCCATACCTGCATCGACACAGTGACGGGTAATCATTGCAACAGTGACAACAAAATGATATTTTAAATTGGTTAGTGCGTTGGTGGAAAGCTTCCCCATACCCTCAGGGTTGGTGAAATCACCGGCGCTTAAATTAGCTCTGACAGCATCCATATCACCTGAACTAACCGCAATATAAAAAGAATTTTCGACCTCTAGTGGGCGATGGGAGTCTTCTTCCTCGCTCATTTTTATTTCCTTTAAGTGCCATTCCTTTTGTATATCCATGCCAAAAAACTCCTCTCAAAATATAAAAACTATATTTCGATTATGACATGAATTTGATATTTTTTCAATCGATTTAATATAATACGCTCCCTGTGATGGCTATAATGTGTTTTGTAAAGCAAACAACTTACCATTTGAAAAGGGAGGAAAATTTTAATGAAGAGAAAATTATTAAGCATGCTGCTTACAGTAAGTATGATGGCAGGAGTGCTTGTTGGTTGCGGAAGTCAGGAGACAGCAACAACAGCAGATGACAAGTCAGCAGACACAAAGAAGGAAACAGTAGTAACAGAGAAGGATACACCTACGGCTGATTCGGTAGATGCTGCAACAGAGCAGGGTAAAGTCGTTAATGTATATTGCTGGAACGATGAGTTTAAGCAGCGCTATGAAGCTTATGCCGCAGATTTGGCAGCAACACATGGTGTTGAGGTTAACTTTGTTATCGTAGCAAATGAGAATAATGCATATCAGAATAACCTTGATGCAGCGCTTATGGCACAGGAGAGTGCAGCAGCTGATGATAAGGTTGATGTATTCTTGGTAGAAGCAGATTATGCAAGTAAATATACAAAGTCTGAGTTTGCACTTGATGTAGTAGGTGATGTTGGATTAACAGAGGCAGACCTTGCAGGACAGTATCAGTATACAAAGGATATCGTTACAGTAGATGGTGTACAGAAGGGTACTACATGGCAGGCAACACCGGGATTATTTGCTTACAGACGTTCTATTGCTAAGGAAGTTCTTGGAACAGACGACCCGGTAGAGGTTCAGGCAGCATTAAGTAACTGGGATAACTTTGATGCAACAGCAGCTAAGATGAAGGAAGCAGGATACTTCATGTTATCAGGCTATGATGATTCGTTCAGAACTTTCTCTAACAACGTTTCTGCTCCATGGGTAGATGGAACTAAGATTGTGATTGATGAGAACATAATGAGATGGGTAGAGCAGACTAAGGAGTACACAGACGCAGGCTATAACAATATGACAACTCTTTGGGCACCGGAGTGGAGTGCTGACCAGGGTCCTGATGGAAAGGTATTCGGATTCTTCTATTCTACATGGGGTATCAATTTCACATTGTTAGGAAACTCTCTTGCAGATGCTACAGCTCCACAGGAAGTTGGAAATGGTATCTACGGTGATTACGGTGTATGTGAAGGCCCTCAGCCATATTACTGGGGTGGTACATGGATTTGTGCGGCAAAAGGAACAGATAACATTCCATTCATCAAGGATATGATGTATCGCTTAACATGTGATGCTGCAACAATGAAGCAGATTACATTAGATACACAGGACTACACAAACAACGAAGCTGCTATGAATGAAATCGCAAACAGTGATTATGCATCTGATTTCTTAGGTGGTCAGAACCACATTGCACTCTTTGCGGAGGCAGCTAAGAAGATTGATATGAGCAATATCAGCGACTATGACCAGGGATTAAATGAGGCTATTCAGCAGAACTTCCATGAGTATTTCGAAGGAAATGTTGATAAGGAAACTGCATTAGAGAACTTCTATACAGCAGCATTTGAGAAATATCCTGAGTTAACAAAATAAGAAAATATAAAAGGTTACATAGGGCTTGCGTAGCATTATGCAACGCAGGCCCTTATTGCATTTATATGAAGTAGAGGAGACGAAGCATGAGCGTTTCAAACAGATTAAGTAAAAAGAAAAATAAAAAGGTCAGTTACACAAAGTGGGGCTATATATTCTTATTACCATTCTTTTTGGTATACTGCGTTTTTTCGCTAATTCCTATGTTATCTACATTTTATTATAGTTTCTTTGAAAACTATATGTCAGGACTGAAGACAATAGGACCAACCTTTGTAGGTTTCGATAATTTTGTAAAGCTCTTTACAGAGGCTGACTTATTAAAATATTTTGAAAACACTATTATCATGTGGATTCTTGGATTTGTTCCGCAGATAGCAGTATCTTTACTGCTTGCAGCATGGTTTACCAATAACCGTTTAAAATTGAAAGCTTCCGGTTTCTTTAAAACCGTTATCTATATGCCAAACTTAATTATGGCATCAGCATTTTCTATGTTGTTTTTTACATTATTTTCGAATAATGGCCCTGTTAACATGATGTTGGTTGATGCAGGTATTATCAGTGAACCGATTCACTATATGTCATCGACAGTCGGAGCAAGAAGTCTGATTGCCATGATGAATTTCCTTATGTGGTTTGGAAATACAACGATTCTTTTGATGGCAGGTATGATGGGAATTGACCCTGCATTATTTGAGGCAGCAGAGGTAGATGGTGCCAGCTCTTCGCAGGTATTCAGAACCATTACTATGCCGCTTTTAAAGCCTATTTTGGCATATGTTATGGTGACATCATTGATTGGTGGTTTGCAGATGTTTGATTTACCACAGATTCTTACAAACGGAAAGGGTGGACCGGACCGTACAACCATGACTTTGATTATGTACCTGAACAATCATTTGTATAGCAAGAATTATGGTATGGCAGGTGCGCTTTCTGTGATTATCTTTATCGTAACAGGAGCATTGAGCGTATTAGTATTTAAGATGTTAAGTGCTCAGAGAGAAGAGAGGTAGTAGATATGAAAAAATATGCGATTTATGGAAAACTATCCCGTGGATTTAGAAAGGGATATCGATATATCACATTGATATTTCTGACGCTTCTGTGCATTTTCCCATTTTATTTGTTGTTGGTAAATGCAACGAGAGCACATGTAGATATTCAAAGAGGATTTTCTATATTACCCGGAAAGTCTTTGGTCATGAATGTGGTAAATGTATTGGGAAATGAAACGATTCTAATTGTAAGAGGTATGTTAAACAGTGCCTTGGTATCGACATTAACAGTTGTGTTATCGGTTTATTTTTCGGTAATGACAGCATATGCAATTCATGCGTATGATTTTAAGTTGAAAAAAGCAGCCTTTCATTTTATTCTGCTGGTTATGACGATTCCGACACAGGTGAGTGCCCTTGGATTTGTAAAAATGATTACAGCCATGAATTTGAAGGACAGTTTTGTTCCGTTGATTATTCCCGCAATTGTGGCACCGTCATGTGTCTTCTTTATGAAGCAGTATATGGAAAGTTCATTGCCGTTGGAAATCATTGAGGCGGCAAGAATTGATGGCTCGGGAGAGTTTCATACATTCAATCAGATTATTCTCCCGATTATGAAGCCGGCGGTAGCAGTGCAGGCGATTTTCGGATTTGTATCAAGCTGGAATAATTATTTTACACCATCTCTTGTGTTAACAAAAGCAGAGATGAAGACACTTCCGTTATGGATTGCATATTTGAGAAGTGCGGATTTTACGAAGTTTGATATGGGACAGTTGTATATGATGATTGCATTTTCTATTTTCCCTGTTATTGTTGTATATCTTCTGTTGTCAAAGTTTATTGTTCAGGGAGTTACGCTTGGAAGCGTGAAGGGTTAAGTAAAATATATAAGGGAGTATGGAGGTTACGAAATGGATATTTCGGCACTAAAGAAATTTTTAAAGAGCAAAGCAGGGATTGCTGTTATGGCTGCAGTAATGTGCCTGATAGTTGTTATAGGAGTAGCTATCGGCATGTCAGGTCAAAAAGAGGATACGCAGCAATTGGCTTCTGATAGTAAGGATGTTATTTTAAGAGAAAACAATGTTCAGGAATCATCAGCTGTGGTTAGTGAAACGGTTGAGACAGCGGTTGAAGAATCTGTTTCAACTAATGTCTTAGAAACAGTCGAAGATGTTGAAACACTGTCTGCCGATACAACGGAGACAGAAGATACAGGCGCATTGGCAGAGGTGGAAGAAGCAAAGGAGAAGCCGGTGAAGGATAAAGAAAATAAAAACAACACTCCAAAGGTTGAGGTGAAGGAGGAGCAGGTTCCTCTTGCAGAGGAAGTTCCTGTTCAGTTACAGCCACAGGTAATCGTTCCGGAAAAGCCGCAGGCAAGTGAAAGTAAGCCTGTTGGTTCATCAAAGCCAAGTACATCTGAATCCGGTTCATCCGGAAATAATCAGGATTCCAAGCCGGAAGTAGAGAAACCATCAGTTGAGGAGTCAAAAGAAGATGAATATCAGTTGGTTTGGATGGATGATTTTAATGACGCCAAGCTGAATATGGATGACTGGAATTATGAGTATCATGAGCCGGGCTGGGTTAATCATGAGTTACAGGAATATGTAGATTCGGAAAAAAACATCTACTTAAAGGATGGAAATCTGGTCATTCAGGCAATTAAGACTGTCGATGAGCAGGGAAATGCTTATTATACTTCCGGTAGAGTCAATACACAGAATAAGCATGACTATAAGTATGGACGATTTGAGGCGAGAGCAAAGGTTCCAAGCGGAAAAGGATTTTTACCTGCGTTTTGGATGATGCCTACAGATGAGAGCTTTTATGGTCAGTGGCCAAAGTGTGGTGAGATTGACATTATGGAGGTATTAGGTGATAAGCTGACAACAACTCACGGAACCTTGCATTTTGGAGAGCCTCACACTATGAGACAGGGTGGATATACTCTTAAGGAAGGTGACTTTGCAAGCGAGTTTCATGTATTTGCCTGTGAGTGGGAGCCGGGTGAAATTCGTTTCTATGTAGATGGCA
Organism: Lachnospiraceae bacterium; assembly: GCA_015056925.1. Taxonomy (GTDB): domain Bacteria; phylum Bacillota; class Clostridia; order Lachnospirales; family Lachnospiraceae; genus COE1. Next base: position 28,973 of record SVFJ01000010.1, read on the forward strand.
ATTTGTTCTATACCGTAAATGATTGGTTCACAAAGCGCGAAGGCTATGGTGAGGTTGCCTATCCTGCACCATATGACCAGCCGTTTTATATGATTTTAAACTTGGCTGTCGGTGGTGATTGGCCGGGATATCCGGATGCAGATGCAGTGTTTGCAGAGAATGCACAGTTAGTGGTTGACTATGTAAAGGTTTATCAGAAGGACAGCTATGATGAGAATGTAAAGAAGCCGGAGATAAAGGTGGAGCTTAGAGAGCCGGATATAACAGGAAATTATGTGATAAATGGTGATTTTTCAGCTGCTGAAAGCATGACAGACGGTGCGGGCTGGGAGTTTCTTTTAGCCGGTACAGGTGCGGCAACGGCAGAGATTTCGGACAATACATTGCATATCATGACAACCAATGCCGGTAATCTGGACTACAGTGTACAGATTGTACAGGCCGGGCAACCGTTGGAAAAGGGTTATAAGTATCGCTTGTCGTTTGATGCATATGCAGATGAGGCAAGAACGATAATTACAAGTGTAACAGCACCGGATGACGGATATAAGAGATATCTTGCAGATACAAAGCTTGAACTTATGGCAGGTGAAAAGAAGAATTACAGCTATGAGTTTGATATGCTGACAAAGAGCGATGCAAACGGCAGAGTAGAGTTTAACCTCGGAAATCAGGGTTCAATAGCTACCGTGCATATTAGTAATGTCAGATTAGAAAGAGTGAGTGAAGCTGATATTCCTGAGGAAGTAAAAACTGTGCTTCCGGATGGAAATTATGTTTATAACGGACAGTTCCAGGAGGGTGAGGGAAGACTTGCGTACTGGGATGTGGTTACAGGTAATGCTGATGTTAAGGCTGAGGTAACCAATACCGGAGGTAACAGAGAATTAATGGTAATTGTTCCTTCGACTGTTACAGAGTTGAGTCAGGTAATTGTGCAGCAGAATCCGATTGCGATTACAGGCGGCAAGAAATATGTATTGAGCTTTGATGCATATGCAGATGGTGAGAAGAGTATTCAGACAGTGATTGCGGATACTACCTTTATAAGCGATTTGACGGCTTCAAAGAAGAACTTTAAGTATACCTTTGAGACAAACAGTGATTTAAAGGGAAGTATGATTCGTTTCTTGCTTGGAACAGAAGGAACCTTCTATATTGATAATGTGCGTGTTCAGGAAGACGGAATGCTTGTAAATGGTGATTTTTCAAATGGATTAACAGGATATGAAGTATATTGTCATGAAGCAAGCAAGACAAGCTACGGTGTGGATGGCTTAAAGGAAGCGAATGCTTTCTGTATGGATATCGAGAATACAGGTGATATGGACTGGCATATTCAGTTAAAGCAGAATAATGTGACATTGGAGCATGGAAAATGGTATCAGTTATCTTTTGATGCGAAGTCATCAGTTGATAGAAGAATCATGTATGCCTTACAAAGAGATGGTTCTGCAGATAACGATTGGACCCCTTACTCAGGAACGCAGAAGATTGATGTAAGCAGCTCTTATCAGAGATTTTCTGTAACCTTCCGTATGATGTGTGAAACAGATAAACAGACAATCCTAAGTATTTCCATGGGCGCAGTAGACGGTGTACAGCTTACACAGCGTCACACAGTGGCAATTGATAATATTGTTCTTGAAGAAGTGGAAGAACCGCAGAAGGAAGAGCCTGAACAGGGCGAAAGCACAACACCGGAAGAGAAGCCCGAACAGGGTGATGAACAAACAGTAAGTGAATTGATTAAGAATGGTGATTTCGCAAATCAGGATGCTGACTGGGTGAATGCAATCACAGCACCTGGTGAGGCAACAGCAGACTTTACACAGGGCAAAGCTGTTTATAATGTAACAAATCCGGGAGCAGAAGACTGGAATGTACAGTTAAAGCAGACAGGCTTAATGCTGGAGAACGGAGCTTCCTATGAGGTAAGTTTTAAGATGACTTCAAGTGAATCGAGAATTGTAAAGTATGCATTATTAAATCCAAATGCAGGCTATGACTGGTATGGCGGAGAAGACCTTAACCTTGTTGCAGGAGAAGAGAAAATAGTGTGCAATACGATTTATGTAGACAAGGCAACAGCTGATACAATTGAATTTGTTATCTCTATGGGACAGATAGCCGGTGTGGAAACACCAAATTCACAGATTGAAATAAGTGAGATTAGTATAGTGAAGAAATAGTAAAAACACTCAGGGCGACCTGAGTGTTTTTGCATCACAGCTAATAAAGTTTCTGTTCTAAAAGTCTTTTCTCATATTCATCATGCGGCAACGGCTTGTCGTAGAGGAAGCCCTGAACCATATGGCAGTGGAGCTTCTTTAGGACGTCTGCCTGCATGGTGGTTTCAACACCTTCACAGACTACCTGCATGTCAAGGTCACAAGCCATATTGATGATGGTCTTGATAACAACCTCGTCTGCCTTATCACTTCCAAAGGAAGCGTGCAGGAAGGATTTATCCAGCTTGATAATTTTGATATTCAGATTTCGAATCAGATTCAGAGAGGAATAACCTGTACCAAAGTCATCGATGGCAGTATAGATGCCATGCTGATTCATGGTATTGATAAAGTCAGCCAACGCCTCAAAGTCCTCATAGCCTGAAGATTCCGTAAGTTCGATTTCAAGATATTTGGGTTCGATTTGGTATTTTTCCATAATAGATAAAATATCGTTTGCAAGCTGTCTGTTATGCAGGTGGAGCTTTGAAAAGTTGACGGAGGTACGTACGGGTTCGATACCTTGGTCCAGCCAGCAGCGAATGTCCTGACATACCCTTTCAAAAACATAGAAATCCAAAAGGCAGATAGTACCTTCCCGCTCAAATACAGGTATAAAATCAGCGGGGGGAACAAGCAGGTCGTTACGAAGCCAGCGAACCAATGCTTCACTTCCGCAAAGCGTCATAGTGTCCAGATTTACCTTTGGCTGATAATATACGATAAACTCCTTGTTTGTAATAGCCGAAGAAAAGGATGCCGCCACTTCCTTATCATGAATTGCTTTTTCGAGCATACTGTCACGAAACCAGATAGTGTTATGATAGACAGAATTTCTGGCGATGGTAACGGTAATGGTGCTTCGGTTCATAACATCATTCATGGTATCTGATTCCTGAATCGGATAAACGCCTATATTGGCAAGGATATCAATTGCATTGACGGAATCGGCCAGCTCCACGTGGAGACGGACAGAGGAGACATAGGAAAGAAAATCATCAATGCGCTCGTTTTGGATAAGCGCAATAAAGTTGTCTCCGCCTAATCTTGCGAATAATTCGTTTTCTGATAAGGTGCTCATAACCTGCTGGCAGTATTTGCGTAAAAGAGCATCTCCGGTTTTAGTTCCGAAACGTTGGTTGATATACTTGAAATTTTTCAGGTTTAAACATATGCAGGTATAGTGGTGCAACTGATTTTGTCCCTTTAACATAGAACCATATTGAACCAGACCGGCAGTATTAGAGGCACCTGTCAGGGCATCACTAACGGCAGCCTGTCGTACCAGGCTTATCAGACGTGCCCTGCCGCATAAAATATAAATATTACGAATTAAAAAATGAATGTCCTGAGCTTCTTCGTCGTTCCATTGGTGGCTTGCGCATGGAAAACAGCTTATGAGAACAGAACCATGCTCTCCGGTGATAAAGTGGTCAGCAATAGAAGTATCACCACAGCCCATAGGAGAGTCGAAAACTGTTATCTCACGGTGTATTGCATGTGGGGTATGCTGATTGGGCGGAGCTTGAAACTCCAACGTCATTCTGCCAAGCTTAACAGAATCTGCCAGAATAGGGAGATTTCTTGCAATATGCGGAATCAAATCCTCTATGGAATTAAGGTTTTCGGGAATACTTTCGAGAAACTGAAAATATTCATTGCTACACAATTTCATATTACTAACCTGCTTTCTGTATAGATAGTTATAGTTTATATCGTTATCATCAAGAATGCAATAGAATAAAACTGTTAATGAAGCAAAGAAACAGATAAGGACAGAAAAAACAAATAAAATATCAAAAAACAGTGCAAATAAAACAAAGAAATGTTAAAATATAAGAAAGCACTAAGGGGATACGATGAAGGAGCAAGGTATTAAGTGTAGGAGTGCGGCGTATGAATTATAGTTTGTATTTTGCGGTTTGTTCTATTGTTATCAGTATTATTTTGATTACTTCCATTTATATGAAGTACAGAATGTTAACTAAGGAGAATCTGGTTCTAAAGATTCTGGTGTGGTTCGTATTGGGCTTCAATCTGTTGGATTTGCTGGTAGGTGCTAATGGTAAGGCGTACGAGATGTCGGGCGGCTGGGTTATGGTAGTTAACTCCATATTATGGCTCTTTAGACAGTTGATTTTAACAGGATATGTGATTTGTGTGGCATCTCATGTGGATTCAAGAAAGAAGCTGCCAAGGGCGGTAAGTGTACTTTTGGCGGTATGTAATTTATATGGGATAGGACTGCTTGTTGCCAATATTGGAAATGAATGTCTTTTTTGTGTAAATGATGCAGGTAATCTCATAAATGGTACAGGTGCTGTGCTGTATTATATCATGGAGTTTGGTTTTTTCCTGATAGGAATCGGATATTTGACGGCTGTGCAGAAGTATTTGGATATGTCGCGTCGTATTGCGTTATATATCTTTTTGGTGATGCCTTATGCCGGAATAATATTGCAGTACTTTATGGGAAGTGTACATCCGGAGGGACTGGGAATTACACTGGGAGTATTGTGGCTGTATTTGAATCTGCCAAAGGCTGACAGGTTGGTTGACCCCAGCACCAATACATTGAATCAATATGCTTTGGTGAATAAGCTGGATTCGGTAGAAGCTATGGGATGGGAAGAGCATACTCTGGTAATAAAATTCCGTGACAGAAATGTTTTAAAGGATACCTACGGATTGGATGTATATCGGAAGTTATTATGGGATGTAGCGGCTCTTTTGATGAAAAGGGTATCAAAGGAAAATGTATTTTATCTTGGAGATGCAAGATTTGTGGTCATGATTCCAAAGAATGAAAAGGATGTTATGGAAAAGGCAAACAGTATCTTGCGCGAATTACAGAATCCGTGGAACGTTTATAATACAGAATTAACTCCTTGGGTTGTGGCAGCACTGCTTGAAATGCCGCAGGATGCCAAGAATATGAATGATATCTTCAATTACCTGGAGTATCTGGCGATTATGCCGGCACTAAAGGATGGTAAGGTCTATGAGGGTAAGCATTTGGATGTTGCTTATATGAAGCGTTATGATGAGATTGAAAAGGCAATTGACAGGGCTTTACAGCAGACCAGTTTTGAGGTGCATTATCAGCCGATTTACAGCCAGAAGGAGAAGAGAATCGTAGCTGCTGAGGCGTTATTGCGTATGCATGATGATGAGATGGGATATGTGTCCCCGGAGGAGTTTATTCCGATTGCAGAAAAGAATGGTAAGATTATTACCATTGGTCATGTGGTTTTGGAAAGTGTCTGCCAGTTCCTGCAGCAGACCAATATTGAGGACTATGGTATCCGTTATATTGAAGTGAATTTGTCAACACTGGAATGTATGCAGGAGGATTTGCCTCGGGAGATAGAGGAGATTATGAACCGCTATCAGGTAGACCCGTCACAGATTAACTTAGAGATTACAGAGACGGCACTGGCTCAGAAACAGGAGATTCTGGCTGAAAATATGGATAAGATTAATGATATGGGCGTAACCTTCTCCTTGGATGATTATGGTACAGGATATTCGACTATGACTTATATGATGACATTGCCGTTTAAGATAGTGAAGATTGATAAGTCTATTTTGTGGTCCTCTTTTGAAAATGAGCGCGCAATGATTGGACTTAGGGCAAGTATTCAGATGATTCGTGAGATGAATATGGAAATCGTTGTGGAAGGTGTAGAGTCCGAGGGAATGGCAAAGCGTCTGGAGTCATTGGGCTGTGATTATCAGCAGGGTTTCTATTATTCAAGGCCTTTGCCGGTAGATGCCTTTTTGGAGTTTTTGCGTAAATATAATAAGTAAGATTTGTTTGACAATACATAATGCCTAAACTATAATAAAAGTGCTGGTTTTAGAGACCGGCACTTTATTTGTTCATCACAACTAAAGTCCTGATGCGGGATGCACATGCATGATATGCAGGTAAATGCAAGGAAGATGTCGCATAAATGCGACACTTTTGCAGCGCTGAATGTGCTTTGCACATTCTAATAAGATGCGTAAAATAATAAACCACTTTTTAGATGGTGGATAATATATGATATACGGAGGAAGTAACGTGAAGAATTACGGAGTAAACGAGTTAAGAAGAATGTTCCTTGATTTCTTTGAAAGCAAAGAGCACTTGGCAATGAAGAGCTTTTCTTTAGTGCCTCACAATGATAACAGCTTATTGATTATCAATTCAGGTATGGCACCTTTAAAGCCATATTTTACAGGACAGGAGATTCCGCCAAGACGCAGAGTGACTACCTGTCAGAAGTGTGTCAGAACAGGAGATATCGAGAACGTTGGTAAGACTGCAAGACATCTTACTTTCTTTGAGATGCTTGGTAACTTCTCTTTTGGCGATTACTTTAAGCATGAGTCATTGGCATGGAGCTGGGAGTTCCTTACAAAGGTTGTAGGACTTGAGGCAGACAGATTATATCCATCTATTTACTGTGAGGATGATGAAGCATTTGATATCTGGGTAAATGAAATTGGCGTTCCTGCTGAGAAGATTACACGTTTCTATCGTGACCCTGAGACAGGTGAGTGCGATAACTTCTGGGAGCATGGTGCCGGTCCATGTGGTCCGTGTTCGGAGATTTATTATGACAGAGGTATCAAGTACGGCTGCGGTAAGCCTGATTGTAAGGTTGGCTGCGACTGTGACCGTTTCATGGAGGTATGGAACAACGTATTTACACAGTTTGACGGCGATGGTAAGGGTAATTACGCAGAGCTTGAGCAGAAGAATATTGATACAGGTATGGGACTTGAGAGACTTGCAGTAGTCGTTCAGGACGTAGATACTGTATTTGACATTAATACAATGAAGGCAATTCGTGATAAGATTTGCGAGGTTGCAGGTGTTGAGTATCAGAAGGATGAGAAGACAGATGTATCTGTAAGATTGATTACAGACCATATGCGTTCTTCTACATTTATGATTTCAGACGGTATCCTTCCATCTAACGAAGGCAGAGGATATGTATTAAGAAGATTAATCAGACGTGTTGCAAGACATGGAAGATTATTAGGTATTGAAGGTAAGTTCTTAACCAAGATTGCCCAGACTGTTATTGATGAGTGTAAGGATGGATATCCTGAGCTTCATGAGAAGAAGGACTTCATCTTCAATGTACTTGTACAGGAAGAGGATAAGTTCAGCAAGACTATCGACCAGGGACTTAGCATTCTTGCAGATATGGAAGATGAGCTGGTTAAGACAGGTGCAAAGGTACTTGCTGGTGCAGATGCATTTAAGTTATATGATACCTACGGATTCCCGATTGATTTAACAATCGAGATTTTGGAGGAGAAGGGCTTAGGCGTTGATATGGACGGTTTCCAGGCTGCTATGAAGGAGCAGAAGGAGACAGCACGTAAGGCTCGTAAGGTAACAAACTACATGGGAGCAGATGTGACTGTATATGAGTCTATTGACCCAAGTATTACATCTAAGTTTGTTGGCTATGACAGATTGTCACATACATCAAAGGTTACTGTATTAACGACAGAGGATGAGATTGTTGGTGCATTAACAGATGGACAGACTGGTACCATTATCGTTGAGGAGACTCCTTTTTATGCTACTATGGGTGGACAGGAGGCAGATACAGGTGTGATTACACTTGCAGATGCATGCTTCGAGGTTAAGGATACTATCAAGCTCTTAGGCGGTAAGGTTGGACATGTTGGTGTTGTTACCAAGGGGATGATTAAGGAAGGCGATGTGGTAACTCTTACAGTGGATGAGGCAAGAAGAGCAGATACCTGTAAGAATCACAGTGCAACTCATCTTTTACAGAAGGCATTAAGAACTGTTCTTGGAAGTCATGTAGAACAGGCCGGTTCTTTGGTAAACGGAGATAGATTAAGATTTGACTTTACACATTTCCAGGCTATGACAGCTGAAGAGATTGCTAAGGCTGAACAGATGGTTATTGAGCAGATTGCAAAGAATATCGCTGTTGATACACAGGAGATGACTTTGGATGAGGCTAAGAAGACTGGTGCTATGGCTCTGTTTGGTGAGAAGTACGGTGAGAAGGTTCGTGTTGTTAAGATGGGCGATTTCTCTACTGAGTTATGTGGTGGTACTCATGTTGCCAATACAGGTGCAATTATGGCATTTAAGATTGTTTCTGAGAGCGGTGTTGCTGCCGGTGTCAGAAGAATCGAAGCATTAACAGGTAATGGCGTATTTAATTATTATAAGGAATTAGAGGCTACTATCGAGAAGAGTGCTAAGATTGTTAAGACAACTCCTGCTTCCTTAACAGAGAAGCTTGAGAGCTTAATGGCAGAGATGAAAGCACTTCAGAGTGAGAATGAGTCCTTAAAGAGCAAGGCAGCTAAGGAAGCACTTGGTGATGTTATGAATCAGGTAACAGAGGTTAAGGGCGTGAAGCTTCTTGCAGCGAAGGTATCCGGTGTAGATATGAACGGTTTAAGAGACTTGGGAGACCAGCTCAAAGATAAGCTTGGCGATGGAGTTGTAGTACTTGTATCGGATGCTGACGGCAAGGTAAACATGATTGCTATGGCAACAGATGCAGCGATGGCTAAGGGTGCTCATGCAGGTAACCTGATTAAGGGTATCGCAGCACTTGTTGGCGGTGGCGGCGGCGGACGTCCGAATATGGCACAGGCAGGCGGTAAGAATCCGGCCGGTATTGATGCTGCAATTGCTGAGGTAGCTAAAGTGCTTGAGGGTCAGATACAGTAATTAAGGATTCTTTTGAAAAAACACAAAAAAATTCTAAAAAACTGTTGACGTATCATATATATATGCTATAATCTTAGATGTGCAATTAAAAAATATACCCGAACAGTCTGGCACACAATATATGGACTGGAGGGAGGTTAGGTGTGATAGCATGTCAAATGTAATCGTAAAAGAAAACGAGACTTTAGATAGCGCATTACGCAGATTCAAGAGAAGCTGTGCTAAGGCAGGAATTCAGCAGGAGATTCGTAAGAGAGAACATTACGAGAAGCCAAGCGTAAAGCGTAAGAAAAAATCTGAAGCAGCTAGAAAGCGTAAATATAACTAATTAAAAGTTAGAAGTCCCCGATGTTTCATCGGGGACTTTTTTTGTGGAATAGGAAAGTGCTCGAAAAGTAGTGGAAGTTAAACAAGAATCAGCTTGGCTGATTCTTGCAGAGTGTTGCCGCCGGGCAACACTTTTTTGCGGAATAGGAAAGTGCTCGAAAAGTAGTGGAAGTTAAACAAGAATCAGCTTGGCTGATTCTTGCAGAGTGTTGCCGCCGGGCAACACTTTTTTGCCTATATCATAACTCGATTTCTTCCTTCTTCTTTGCCTTTGTATAAATTCTCGTCGGCTTGTTTTATCATATCTGTAACGGTAAGCTGATTAGAGTGGAAGGATAAGCCTATGGTGACGGTGAAATGTATTTCATTGTTCTGATAAATGACAGATTTGTTTTCAATCTCCTGGCGAATGCTTTCGAACTCCTGACAAACTTCTGACTGTTCTTTTTGATATTTTCTATAGAAGATGAGGAATTCTTCACCACCCCATCGGCAGGCATGGAAGCTGTTGTTTTCGGCATGCTTACGCAAAAATATATCTGCTACAGCCAAAAGGACTTCGTCACCTGCATCGTGTCCGTAGGTATCGTTAATCTGCTTGAAATGGTCAATATCTATCATGGCAATGCACATCTGATGCGGAGTCTTGGAAAACTCATCAGAGGCAGAGTGTAACAGCTCTTGCATGCGTCTTCGGTTTCGCAGTCCTGTTAGCGGGTCCCGGTTTGCTGTATCTAAAAGTGCTTTTTCAAGATGGAATACGGTATTGCTGTAAATCAGCAGATATCCCATGATAAAGGCAAAGGTGATAAAAGCGTTTGACAGGTAGAAGGTATTAGCCATTTCCTTTGGCAGAGAAGGATAAAATGGTTCATGAGTGTTGGTCCATATTTTCATTGCATAGAAAGTAACAACAAGGAGTGCAAGAATGCCAACTGTTTTTTTGCGGATTTTATAATTTCTATTTACATAGTAATCACAGAAAAAAACAGCAACAGTAAAGCTGAAGCAATACAATTGAAAGCCGTAATCCCATCCAAAACATAATAGAGAAAGCAGTACAAAAAGATATATTTCAATGTAAAGAATGATAATATAAGCATAAGCCCAGTTTTTATATAAAACATAATAAGTAAATATATAGGTTGATATACTGAGCCAGCTAAAATAGTATAACAAATCAATATTGTTCAATTTGAAAAATATAGCAAAAGAAATATGGCATAAAAGTAAAACAGTATTAACGAGATAGATTCTTTTTATTACATAGGGGTCGAAGGCTTGACGCCGATTATAAGGAATTATATTCATAATGTTCACTACCTTTCTGAATCAATACTTAGTAATATTATAACATATATTTTAATTATTTGAAAAAGATAGTGACAAATGAAGTAAAAAGAGTTATTCTATAAGTTGACATAAACAATGAGCGAATATAAAGACAAATGAGGGAGAGATATTTATGTGGATGAGAGAGATTGCAGGTTTTGACTTGTATCATTTGATTGCAGGATTTTGTGTTTTTAGTGTATTGGGCTGGTTGGTAGAGTCGATTTATATGTCGTTTTGTAATCGCAAGATTACAAACAGAGGATTTATGACAAGTCCGTTTTGTCCGATTTATGGATTTGGTGCGGTGCTAGGATATTTGATTTTACATCCGTTGGAGAAGAATGTTGTGGTACTGTATTTGGTAGGTGCTTTAATTGCCACTATTTTTGAATATCTTGTTGGAAGATTGATGATTCGACTTTTTGGAGAGCTTTGGTGGGATTATAATGACAAGCCGTTTAATTATAAGGGGATTTTATGTTTGGAGAGTACGATTGCATGGGGATTTTATGCGGTCATTATTATTTGCTTCCTGTTTGATAAGGTGATGCAGTTTGTAGATAATTATTCTATGGCAATGGGTATCAGATGTCTGCAGGTGATTTTCTTTGTTGTGGGACTTGATTTTATTTACCATTTTATTATGGCGACCAATATGAAGAATCAGATTAGGGAGAAGAAACAGGAATTTAAAGAGTTTTGTTTAAGGATTATTAAATAAGAAGTTGGTAAGCAATGCGTTATGATGAATAATGCATTGCTTTTTTTCATAGATTGTATATAAGAAAATTACAGAGATGATTAGAAAATGAATATAAGAAAGCTGATGGCGTATTTGATGCTTGTGGTTGTGTTGTGTTTGGGAATGGGGGATTGTGTTGCGGCAGCAGAACTGTTGCAAATGGAACTGGTGTCTCCTTCTGCGATTCTTATGGAAGCATCAACAGGAACTGTTTTGTTTGAGAAGAATCCTGATGAAATCAGAAGTCCGGCAAGTATTACCAAGATAATGACAATGCTGCTTACCTTTGAAGCACTAGAGGAGGGGAGAGTACAGCTGACGGATGAAATCACTACCAGTGCGTATGCTAAGTCCATGGGAGGTTCTCAGGTATTCCTGGAAGAAGGAGAAATACAAACATTAGATACGTTGTTAAAGTGTATTGCGGTTGCCAGCGGAAATGATGCTTCAGTGGCGGTGGCAGAGTATATTGCAGGCAGTGAGAAAGAATTTGTCAATATGATGAATGAAAAGGCAAAAACGCTTGGGATGGAGAATACACATTTTCTTGACTGCTGTGGATTAAGTTCAGACCCGGACCACCATACAACGGCAAGGGATGTTGCGATTATGTCCAGAGAACTGATTACAAAGTATCCTAAAGTTTACGATTATACGCAGATTTGGATGGAGGACATTACTCATGTGACAAGAAAGGGTAGTTCAACCTTTACATTGTCCAGTACGAATAAGCTTTTGAAACAGTATGAGTGGGCAACAGGCTTAAAGACCGGGTCTACAGATGCGGCAAAGTACTGCTTTAGTGCAACGGCCAATAAGGATGGCATGGATTTGATTGCGGTGATTATGGGAGCACCGGATTTTAGAGTTCGTTTTTCGGAGGCAAAGAGTCTTTTGGAGTATGGATTCTCGAGAGCACGAATTTACACAGATGTACCGGAAGAGAGAACAGAACCTGTTACGGTTCGTGGTGGTAAAGAGATAACAGTAGCGGTTGCGCCACAGGGAGAATTTTCTTATTTGGATACAACGGGTATGGATTTTAAAGGAATAGAAAAGCTGTATGAGCCGGTAGAGGAGCTTGCGGCGCCTGTGGTAAAGGGACAGGAGGCGGGTGTTCTGCGTTATATGGTGCAGGGGACTGAGATAGGAAGACTTCCGCTGGTCGCAATAGAGTCTGTAGAAAAGGCGGGGTATCTTGATTACCTGCTAAGAGTATTCGGAAAGCTGATGCTGTAAAGGGCACAGATGTATATGTTTTGGTATGGCTTGCAATTTGGCTGTGATTTGGTATGATTGATGTATTACGAAGGGAAGAAAGGCTTTAGAATATGATTTTATGGATGTGGTTAGGCATTTTTTTAATTGTAGTTATCGGTGTGGTAATGCTGATAATAGGATTGATAGATGGCAATAGATATGTGGTAAAAGAGGAACATTTCGCGCTTTCTAAGCTTGCGAAGCCATGTCGTTTTGTTATGCTTTCTGATTTGCATGGGAAGGTGTATGGTGCGAATAATGAGAGGGTAATTGAGGACATTCGCAGGGCGAATCCTGATTTTGTAGTGATTGTAGGGGATTTGATAACATCGAAGCAGGGAGCAGGGATTGATGCCGGAGTACATCTGGTAAAGGAACTTAGTAAGGACTTTCGGATTTATTATGCCATGGGGAATCATGAGACGAAGCTGAAGGTACGAAGGGAGCAGTTTGGAAAACTGTTTGAGGAATTGATGCATGCCATAGAGGGACCGAACGTAACGGTGCTTGCGGATGCGGCCTGTGATATTGAAGAGTACAATGTCTGCATGACAGGATTGGAGCTTGAACGGTCTTATTTTGCAAGATTGAAGAAGAGGTTACTTCCGCAGGAGGTGTTAGAGGAGCACATCGGCGTAGCACACAGGGATGTGTGTAATATTCTGCTTGCTCATAATCCGGAGTATTTTGAAGCGTATGTAAAGTGGGGCGCCGATTTGGTTCTGGCTGGTCATGTACATGGTGGGATTATGCGGCTTCCGGTTGTGGGAGGCGTTATTTCGCCGTCTTTGGAGTTGTTTCCTAAGTATGACGGAGGTGTTTTCAGACATGAGAACTCAGTTATGCTGCTTGGCAGGGGGATGGGGGCACATACCATTCCGCTTCGCTTCTTTAATCCGGCAGAGTTGTATGTGATTACATTAGATGTGAGATAAGAGTATAGTGCGGGGCGTAATGCTGCGCACTATATTTTTGATATGGGAAAAGTGCTCGAAAAGTAGTGGAAGCTAAACAAGAATCAGCTTGGCTGATTCTTGTAGAGTGTTGCCGCCGGGCAACACTTTTTTATAATAGAAATTATTACTTGTTTACGTAAGATATTCACTTGCCTTTTTGTAAAATACTGAGTAAAATAGAACATGGATTATTTTGCGTTATCATGCGCTTTTGTGGAGTATGGGAGGAAATATGGCATTATCAGTTAAGCTGGAAGTGTTTGAGGGGCCGTTAGATTTATTATTACATTTAATTGAGAAGAATAAGATTGATATTTACGATATTCCGATTGTGGAGATTACGGAGCAGTATCTGGATTACATCAGGAAGATGGAGACCGAGGATATGAATGTCATGAGTGAATTTTTGGTTATGGCAGCAACTCTGTTGGATATCAAGTGTAAGATGCTTCTTCCGAAGGAAGTGAATGAAGAGGGCGAGGAAGAGGACCCGAGAGCAGAGCTTGTTCAGAAGCTTTTGGAGTATAAGATGTATAAGTATATGTCCTTTGAATTAAAGGACAAGCAGATAGATGCAGGTAAGAGCTGGTATAAGAAGCCTATGCTTCCTAAGGAGGTACAGGATTATACGTATCCGATTGATTATGAGGAGTTAATCGGAGATATGAATCTTAGCAAGCTGCACGATATCTTTAAGTCTGTTATGCGCAGACAGGAGGATAAGATTGACCCTATCCGAAGCCAGTTTGGTAAGATAGAGAAGGATGAGATTAATCTGGAGGAGAAGCAGAGCTTTATCGAGGAGTATGTGCGGACACATAAGCAGTTTAGCTTCAGAGGACTGTTGGAGAGACAGGGAAGCAAGATGGAGATTATTGTAACGTTTCTTGCGATTTTGGAAATGATGAAGCAGGGAATTATTTCTATTGTGCAGGAGGATGCTTTTACGGATATTATGATTACATCATCGATTGCGGCATAGCAGAAGTGATGGTATCAGAGCGTGCAAGGACAGACGAAAGTAGAAGGTAGGTACTAAGGTGGATAAGATAAAGGCACAGTCAATTATAGAAGCGGTATTGTTTGCGATGGGGGATTCTGTAGAGATTTCTAAGCTGGCACATGTTTTGGAGATGGAGCCTAAGGAGATTCGTGAGCTGATTGCCCAGATGAATATTAAGTATGAAGGGGAAGAGAGAGGCATTTATATTTTAGAACTTGAGGATTCCTTTCAGCTTTGTACAAAGCCGGATTTGTATGAGTATTTGATTAAGATAGCTAAGGCTCCGAGAAAGTATGTTTTGTCGGATACTTTGTTAGAGACGTTATCAATTATTGCTTACAAGCAGCCGGTTACGAGATTGGAGATAGAGAAGATTAGAGGTGTCAGCTGTGACCATGCGGTAAATAAGCTTTTGGAGTTTGGTCTGATACAGGAGCTTGGGCGTCTTGATGCACCCGGAAGACCTTTGTTGTTTGGAACGACAGAGGAGTTTTTGAGAACCTTTGGTGTGAAGTCATTGGGAGACTTGCCGGTTTTGAATCCTGAGCAGGTGGAAGACTTTAAGCATCAGGCAGAAGAGGAATTGCAGATTAAGTTAGATATATAGGGGAGGAACCATGGTTAAGTTAAATGGGGATATTACAGATAAGGATTCTTTGATTTCTGACAGCATTGGTCAGAAGATTTTGGCGGCTGCGATACGTATTATTCGTGAGTCGGGATATGAGAATCTTACGATTAGAAAGGTTGCCAAGGAGAGCGGCTGCTCGAATACGGCAATTTATATGAGATTTGAGGATAAGGATGCATTGGCAGGTGCGGTGGCGGCACTTTATTCGGAACCGTTTCTTCTTATGATGGAGGAGTTGTATCGGGATGAAGATGACTGTGCTACGAATTTAAAGCGTATGTTTAAGAGTGCTATGCTGACTACCCGTAAGATGGATTTGGAGTCTATCCGTATGCAGATGTATTACAGAGGGCGTATTCCGATGCATGAGAATCCTTTTGTGCAGAAGATGGCAGCCTTTTTTGGACGGGCAATGGAAAAGGGAGAACTTAGGCCTATGAATCCTGAACTGGTGGCATTTACAATCGTGTCAGCATTTTGGGGGATTGCGTATATGCTCAATGTTAATAAGATTCAGGATGAGGCTTCACTGGATGAGATGCTGACCATGCAGGTTAAGATTTTGCTGGACGGTATGCGTAATGGTCCGGTATCAGAGCTGAAGGAAGATTTCTGGGATGTGTTGAAGCGACAGAACGTAGATGTTGACAAGGCTTTGGAACGTATGAAGGGAAATAAAGAGGCCTATAAGGCGTTTTTGACTGAGTTCTTTGAAGACCCGGATTTTGAGATGCTGCAAGAGAGCATTGAAGTTGGTAATGTGCGAGAGGCATTTGACTGCGCACATGGTTTGAAGGGCATGGCAGCGAACCTTGGCTTGGATTGCGTACATGCACCGTTAAGTGTTTTAGTGGAGATTTTGAGAAAGGGCGTGCTTGATGGGGCAACTGAGGCATATGAGGAGGTTGCAGCTGTAAGCAGTCGAATTAAAGAGTTGTTGTAAAAGAGGTAGATTATTTTGAATAATGGGGTATTGAATTTGAAGATGAATCACAAAATATTAGTAGTAGATGATAAGGGTATTAACCGATATATGCTTGGCGAGATTTTTAGAGACCGTTATGAGATACTGGAGGCTGCCGGAGGCGCTGAAGCGATAGAGATGATTGCAAAGGAAAAGGATGAGCTTGCGATTGTACTATTGGATATTATTATGCCGGGAGTGAACGGATTTGATGTTTTGGCATACATGAAGGAACATCAGCTGTTGGATACACTTCCTGTTATTGTGGTGACGGATGACTCGACAGATGAAACCGCAGGCAAGGCTTTTGCGTATAAGGTAGCAGATATGGTGATTAAGCCGTACGAGCCGCGTATTATTAAGCGACGTGTACAGAATATTATAGAGCTTTATACCTATAGAAGAGAATTGGGATTTGCGCAATAAGGGGGATGACGATGGCAAATATTATAGATTATTTGGATTGGCGTGGAGATGTCAGTCTGCGTGAGGACCCGTTTAATGCAGTAGATAATCTGGTGCTTTCGTGGATGGCATATGTGAATTTGGACGAGATTATGCCGAAGGAATTCGGCTCTGAGTCGATGACCATAAAGGAAGTAGTGAACCTTTTTTTTACCAAGTATGATTTGGAAGAGAAGTTGAGTGAAAAGTCTTTAACCAGAACTTCTGCATTATTATTCTATAAGATGGGGGATTGCCCCAGGTTTGCCAATATGCGTATCTCGAATTATGTGAACTATATCAGCGAGGAACTGGAACAGCAGTTCTCAGCGATGACGATAGAGATAGATGAGAAAACAATGTATATTGCATATCGTGGAACAGATGATACGATAGTAGGCTGGAAGGAAGACTTTAATATGAGTTTCCTTCCTTTTGTGCCTTCACAGGAGGCTGCGGTGCGATATCTGGAAGCGACTATGAAGAGCAGGAACTGGCGTAAAAGGATTATTGTCGGAGGGCATTCTAAAGGTGGTAATCTGGCGGTGTATGCATCGATTAAGTGTAATAAGGCAATCCGCAGAAAGATTATTCAGGTATACAATAATGACGGACCGGGATTTTTGGAGGAGACCATGCAGCTTGCAGAGTATCAGGAGATGCTTCCGAGGATTCGTACGATTGTGCCGGAGTCATCCGTGGTAGGTATGCTGTTGGGGCATGAGGAGCAATATGATGTCGTAGTAAGTTCACAGAAGGGAATTCTTCAGCATGATGCTGCCACATGGGAGGTCCAAAGAAATGATTTTATTTATTTGGAATCGGTGTCAGATTCCAGTATGCGATTGGATAAGGCACTGAAGAAGTGGCTGAGTGCGCAGAATGAAGCACAACGCAGACTATTTGTGGAACAGATTTTCGCATTGCTGGAGGCTACGGGAGCGAAAACTACGCTGGAGCTTGCGGCAATGGGGCTTAAGAATGCCAATCAGGTTATTAGAGCGATGGCAAATATGGACCCGGAGGTTAGACAGAAGCTGAGGGAGTTCGTGCGTGCATTGATTGAGATAACAAGTGACGAAAGAAAAGCTTTAAGAAGCAAGGATATGGAATAATGAGCCTTGCAGAGCCCTGTGTGTACACATAGGGCTCTATAAGGTGAAAAACTCAAGGAGACGTCAGTCGACGTGGAACAATATGAATGTCGAAATTTTGGAGCAGTTAAAGAGGATAACAACTGAAGAACAGGAGATTTTGGACGGCAGGTCAGAGATTGATGAGAAAATCTATGTAGAGTCGGAAGGGAATGTATTTGACAGCAGGAAGCTTTTGGAGCACACTAAGCTGATTACGGTAAGACCGCATACCAGATTTGTGCATTTTCCCAAGCATACCCATAATTATGTAGAGGTTATTTATATGTGTTCGGGGGCTACCACACATTATATTAATGATGAACGGGTAGTGTTGCGGCAGGGAGAGCTTTTGTTTTTGAGCCAGAATGCGATTCAGGAGATTGAGCCTGCAAGAGCAGAGGATATAGCGGTGAACTTTATTATTCTTCCTCAGTTTTTTGACCAGACACTTCGTATGATAGGAGAAGAGGAGAATATCATACGTGATTTTGTGATTGGTTGTCTGAAGGGAGAAACAGCCGGTAAGCCGGGATATCTGCACTTTAAGGTGGCGGATGTATTACCGATACAGAATCTTGTGGAGAATCTGATATGGACGCTTATGAATAATCAGCAGAATAAGCGCAGTATCAATCAGATTACTATGGGGTTGTTGTTTCTGCAATTGTTGAATCATACGGATAAGGCAGCGATAGGCAGTCATGCGACAGAGGAGGATATCGTTCTTACGATTCTTCGTTATGTGGAGGAGAATTATCGTGATGGTGAGCTGTCACAGTTAGCGATAAGCCTGCACTATGACTTATATTGGTTAAGCCGGATGATTAAGAAGCAGACGGGGAAGACTTATACAGAGCTTGTACAGACAAGACGTTTGCAACAGGCGGTTTATCTTCTTAAGAATACAGATATGTCAGTGGCGGATATCGGAAATGCCGTTGGCTATGACAATTTGAGTTATTTTCACAGAATATTTAAAGAGAAATACCGTGTATCGCCTAAGCATTACAGAGATGAGAGAGTGGATTAGGCCGGGGTAGAGAAAGGATAAACATATGCTGTATGCATGTAGGAATTGTGGTGGTAATGTAGTATATGACCCGAGAAGGAAGAAGCTGGTATGCCCGTATTGTGATTCTGAAGAGTCGCAAGAGAGGAAGATGGGGGAGGATATGAATGTTTGTCCTTCCTGTAACGGACGGTTGAAGCTGGGAACTTATACAAGTGCAACGAAATGTCCTTATTGCGGTAATTATGTGATACAGGAACAGCGAATGCAGGGAGATTATGAGCCTCAGCTGATAATTCCTTTTCAGATAGCCAAATCTGATGTGTGGGAGCTGATTGCCAAAGAGGTAGAGGACAGAAAGTATGTACCGGCTTCTTTTTTGGATGAAAAGAATTTGAAGATGATAGAAGGAAGCTATGTTCCGTTTTGGACATATGATTATGATGTGCATTATGAATATGAGGCAATCGGAAGGAAGATTAGAACGTGGACAAAGGGGCGCTCGCTTTTTACGGAGACCTCGGAGTATCGGGTTGTGCGTGAGATGGATATGGAGTTCGAACTGATTCCGGCAGATGCATCAAGGGCTATGCCTAATGATGTGATGGACTTAATAGAGCCATATACATATGCGGATTTACAGGATTTTGATATGAAATACATATCAGGCTTTCTGAGTGAGTATTATAATGACAATGCTATGATGTTTGAGCCTAGAGCGGCGAGTCGTACCAAGAAGGATGCAAAGGCGATTGTAGAGAATAGTGTGCAGGGGTATACATTGGTAACACCAATGAAGGAGAGACCGCAGCTTGTGCGTAAGCAGATTCGGTATGCGTTGTTTCCTGTATGGATTTACAGATACCGTTATGGAAGTAAGGAGTATCCGCTTTATGTGAATGGTCAGACCGGCAAGGTGGTAGGAGAGATTCCGTTTGATTATGGCAAGGCATATAAGCAGGGAGCTTTATGGGGATTGTTATTTTTTGTACTGTCATGTCTTGGACTCAAGGCGATGGGGATTCCTGTATGGCTTAGCGTTTTGCCGTTGCTGGTGATTGGTTTGGGGATTATGTTTGTGTTTGCACTTCTTGCATCCATGACGAAGAAAGGGAAGAAGACAGTGAATGCTACAACCTATGTAGATGGAGGTAACTCTAAGCTGTTGCGGCAGGAGGATTCTTTTATCAGGACTTATGTGACAGAACATAATATTAAGAAATATAAGAATTTATTGAAAACCTTGACGTAGCGAGGCTTTTGGGAAAGATTGAACAAAATAAGAACGCAATTTTTGACAGTGTGCAAATAAGGACACTTTTTGGAACAAATTGCGTTCTTTTTTGTTGCCATAAAATTTCCTAAAATAGTAGCATGAAAAGAATAGTTGTAATTATGAAGAGGCTGAATCATTATGACTAGGTTATGTGAATAACAGACAGGAGGACGGGTTACATATGGCAGAGTATTATCTTGGAATAGATATTGGGGCTTCCAGCGGAAGACATATGCTTGCACATCTGGAAGAGGGAAAGATGATTTTGGAAGAGGTTCATCGTTTTCCTAATGGTATGGCAAAGAAGGATGGAGAGCTGTGTTGGGACACGGAGGCACTTTTTAGAGAGATTAAGGAAGGTATGCGTAAGTGCGCAGAGCTTGGAAAGATTCCTGTGAGTGTGGGAATTGATACATGGGCTGTGGATTTTGTTTTGTTAGATGAAGAGGATAAAGTAATCGGTAATACTGTAGGGTATCGTGACAGCCGTACACAGGGAATGGATGAGAAGGTATATGAGACCATTTCTTTGAAGGACCTATATAGTAAAACCGGTATTCAGAAACAGATGTTTAACAGTATTTATCAGCTTATGGCGATTAAGGAGAAGAAGCCGGAGGAGTTGGCTGGAGCTAAGACCTTTTTGATGATTCCTGATTATTTCCATTTCTTATTATGTGGTAAGAAGTGTGTGGAGTATACCAATGCAACGACGACTCAGTTAGTAAGCCCTGAGACGAAGACATGGGATATGGGATTGATTCATTCTCTTGGCTATCCAACAGAGATGTTTCCGATGATTCGCATGGCAGGAACAGTACTTGGAGACGTGACAGAAGAGATTGCAAAAGAGATTGGCTATAGCTGTAAGGTGGTATTGCCTGCAACGCATGATACAGGCTCGGCAGTGCTTGCGGTTCCGTCGAATGCACCGCAGACGATGTATATCAGTTCCGGTACATGGTCACTTATGGGTGTGGAGAGAATGGATGCTGACTGTTCGGATAAGAGCATGGAGTGTAATTTTACCAATGAGGGCGGCTATGACTATCGTTTCCGCTATTTGAAGAATATTATGGGACTTTGGATGATACAGTCTTTGAAGAAGGAGATTAATGATATTCATTCTTTTGCAGAGCTCTGTGATATGGCATCGAAAGAGCGTATTTCTTCGATTGTAGACTGTAATGATGATGTGTTTATGGCACCGGAGAGCATGATTGGTGCGGTAAAGGATTATTGTCGTGAGTCAGGACAGCAGGTGCCGGAGACAATTGGAGAGCTGGCAGCTGTAATCTACAACAGTCTTGCTGTATGCTATAAGAATACGGTGAAGGAAATTGAGGCGATGACAGGTGTGACCTATGATTGCATTCATGTAGTTGGTGGTGGTGCAAATGCACAGTATCTGAATGAATTGACAGCAAGGGAGACAGGAAAGACTGTATGCGCAGGGCCGACAGAGGCAACGGTAATTGGTAATCTGACAGTCCAGATGCTTTCAACAGGAGAGATGAAGGATTTGACACAGGCAAGGAAGATGATATTTGATTCCTTTGATGTAAAGACATATACAGCATAGGCTGTGAGAATAAGATATTTAAGAAAGGGAAGGTATTTAAGATGACAGTAAAGGAAAGATATGAAGCAGCAAAAGAAATGTACAAAAAAGTTGGTGTGGATACAGATAAGGCGATTGAGAAATTAAAAGATGTAGCGATTTCTGTTCACTGCTGGCAGGGAGATGATGTGAAAGGATTTGACCAGGATGGTCCTTTGACAGGTGGTATTCAGACAACAGGTAATTATCCGGGTAAGGCCAGAACTCCTGAAGAGTTGATGGCAGATATGGATAAGGCAATGTCTCTTTGTCCGGGTAAGAAGAAGATTAATGTACATGCTTGCTATGCAATTTTTGAGGATGGTGAGTGGGTTGACAGAGATAAGTTAGAGCCAAAGCATTTTAAGAAATGGGTGGAGTTTGCAAAAGAGAGAAACATGGGTATCGACTTTAACCCTACCTTCTTCTCAAGCCCAATGGTAAAGGATGGTTTAACACTTTCAAGTCCTGACGAGGCTACCAGAAAGTTCTGGATTGAGCATGGTAAGGCATGTATCCGTATTTCACAGTATTTTGCTGAGGAGACAGGTATTCCGTGCGTAATGAATATCTGGACAGGCGACGGCTATAAGGATATTCCTGCTGACAGAATGGGACCTAGAATGAGATATAAGGAGTCTATTGAAGCGATTCTTGCTGAGCCGTTTGATAAGAATAAGGTAAAACCTTGTGTTGAGTCAAAGGTATTTGGTATTGGTGTAGAGTCTTATACAGCAGGTAGTGCAGAGTTTACATTATCCTTTGCGGCAACACATGAGGGATGCCTGCCGCTTATGGATAACGGACATTATCATCCGACAGAGGTGGTATCTGATAAGATTCCTGCATTGCTTTGCTTCTTCCCTGAACTTGCTCTTCATGTAACAAGAGGTGTTCGCTGGGATTCGGACCATGTGGTTATCTTTGATGATGAGACCAAAGAGATTGCAAAGGAAATTGTGAGAAACGATGCGCTTGACAGGGTGTATATTGCGCTCGATTTCTTTGATGCAAGTATCAATAGAATTTCCGCATGGGCAAACGGTATCAGAAGTATGTCTAAGGCGTTGCTTTATGCATTGGTATCTCCAAATGAGATGATGAAGGAGTTGCAGGATACGAATCAGCTTACAAAGCTTATGACAGTACAGGAAGAAATGAAGACCTTCCCGTTCGGGGATGTATGGGATTACTTCTGCGAGGTATGTGGTGCGCCTGTAGGTATGGCATGGTTTGAAGAAGTAGAGAAGTATGAAAAGGAAGTTCTCGCAAAGAGAGTATAAAAAACGGTTGCATTTTCCATTTGACATGGTATAGTTGAAATAAGAAAGATTTTATGTAACCCAACACTGGGTAAGGTGATTGGGACAGGGGAATTGTAAGTAGTCTTTCTGAGTGGGGAATGCAAAGAATGAAGATACATAAAGATAGTAAAAAGAAGATAAAAGAACCTTTTAGTAGGCAGAGCCCGCTCGGCTTTTTGAGGAATGCAAATATTAAGCAACAGCTCTATACAATTTATGTGCTGGCGATATTGATTCCGATTGCGCTAATAGGTTCTTTTTTGTTGGTAAATACAAGTCGGTTATTGATGAATTATCATAGAGATTTGCTGGAATCAGATAATCTTAGAGTAAAAACAATACTTTTTGAGATTACTACTCAGTTGTATAACCTGTCAGAGGAAATTTCTTTTGATAATACAATACAGGATATTCTTTCACAGTCAGGAATGCCAAGTTCAGAGCAACTTAATGTGATTGACAGGAATCCGGTGTTGGAGAATTATGTGTATACACATTCGGAGATAGAAGAGATTATGGTATATACGGATAATCCGAATGTGGTGGAATATAAGCAATATTATTATGCGGATGATGAGATTCAACAGACCGGCTGGTATGAAAAGGCAATACAGACAGCCAGCGTATTCTGGACAGAGATGGAGAGTTTTGACAGATATCAGAATTCATATTGGAACCTGTGTCTGGTGAGAAGGATACCGATGGTACAGTCGGACTATCATGCGGTTCTGGTGATTCGACTAAGTGATAATTATTTGAAGACACGAGTGAATAGTAGTGAGTATCAGACCTACATTTCAGCAGACCAAGGAAAGATATTTTACTCTTCTGATAAGAAGGTAAGCGGTGGTGAGCAGTTTGTAGATATAGATTATGAAGACAGATATTTTCAGTATGCGGGAGATGAAACCATAGATGGAAGAAACTGCTTTGTACGGGTTTCTGCGTTGCCGTTATATCAGTCGGATACAAAGCTTTACATTAGTACATGGAGCGAAAGTTCCTATGAGAGTATTCAGAGAATTATTTACATATGCGCAGCAATTATTATTGTAGCATTAGTGATTCCGGGGGTTGTTGTATATTCCTATACTCAGTTCTTTACAGGACGTGTGTTGACGCTAAGACATGTTATGCATCAGGTAAGTAATGAGGAGTATGATTACAAACAGATGGTACAGGGTAAGGATGAGCTTTCGGAAGCCTTTGCAGACCTGGAGGTTATGGTACAGAAGATAAAGGCCAAGGATGCAGAGGTATATGAAACGCGATTAATGGAAAAGGAATTAATCAATGAGCAGCAGAAGATGGAATTCAAGATGCTGGCGAGTCAGATTAATCCGCATTTCTTGTATAATACATTGGAAACGATTCGTATGAAGGCATTCACAGCAGGAGACAGGGAAGTGGCAACGGCGATTAAGCTGCTAGGAAAATCCATGCGGTATGTGCTTGAGAACACAGGGACGAATTTTACGACATTAGATAAGGAGCTGGAACATGTAAGAACTTATATGGAAATCCAAAAGCTCCGGTTTGGGGAAAGGTTTAACTATTTTATAGAAATAGATGAAGATATCAGAGCCGGTCATTGTGAGATGTTACCGTTGCTGTTGCAGCCGATTGTGGAGAATGCCATTGTGCATGGTATGGAACAGGTGCAGGAGGGGGGCACGATTCGGATAACGGTAGTCTGTGATGGGGAAGATAAGCTTCTGATAACCGTTGAAGATAATGGCAGCGGCATGGATGAAGAGACGCTGGAGGGATTACGAAAACGTTTGCGTGAAACCGCCGTAAAACGCGTAAGCAGTATTGGCTTATGTAATATTAATCAGCGTATCAATCTGTGCTATGGAGAGGAATATGGTTTACATATCTCCAGCATTCCGGGCTGCGGAACAAAAATTACAGTGAAAATACCTAAAAAATCAGATGATGTGTAATTTTTACTGTAAAAAATATTAAAATTCAAAGGTTTTATTTTTACTAAAATAAGTTAAACTGATTATGTAATCAAGAGGTAGCTGTATTTTATGTTTGAGACTCTTCTTAAACGATTAAGCTACACAAAAACAAGTAGGAGGGTTATTTTCATGAAAAAGACGATGAAAAGAATTTTCGCGTCTATGCTCGCATTTGCCATGATGTTATGTGCAGTGCCTACAATGAGCGTAGCTGCGGAAGAAAAAGCTTATGATGTATTCATAGCTTTTGGCGGTGATGTGGAAAGCGGAGACTGGGGATACCAGTACTACGGCGATGGTGCTGCTTCTAATGCAGGCGACATCACAGCAACAAATGCAACAATTAAAGAAGGCGAGACAGCAAAGGTTTCACTTGAATTCGCAAGCCCTGTAGCATATACATGGTTTACAGCTCCTGTAGTAGCAGGTAACTTCTCAGAGGCTGATTTCTCTGTAAAGGTTCTTATTGATGGTAAGGATGTTACAGATACGGTAAATTTTGCAGCAGATGACAAGAACTGGTGGGCAGAGGCAACGGGTGATTATGCAGAAGATCAGTGTGTTCGTCTTGCAGGTGGATATAATGAATGGGCTACAAAGTACATCGCAGAGTCACCAGCAGGATTCACAAAGCTTGAGTTTGAAATCACAGCTAATAAGCTTGTTGAAGGATCAGCTGCTGCAGCAGGTGCTCCTGTAGAGTCAACAGAAGAATACAAAGTATTCCTTGCTTACGGCGGTGACAAGGAGAGCGGTGACTGGGGATATCAGTACTACGGTGAAGGCGCTGCTTCTAACGCAGGTGACATCAAAGCAACAGATGCAACAATCAAGGTTGGCGAGACAGCAACGATTGCTCTTGAGTTTGCAACGCCTGTAGCATATACATGGTTTATGGCTCCTGTTATTACAGCAAGCGGTGTTGTTGAAGCAGATTTTGATGTTCAGGTACTTGTTGATGGTAAGGACATCACAGATACAGTAAACTTTGCAGCAGATGATAAAGCATTCTGGGCAGAGGCAACTGGTGATTATACAGAAGAACAGTGTATCCGTCTTGCAGGTGGATATAACGAGTGGGCTACAAAGTATATCGCTGAGTCTCCAGCAGGAGTTTCAAAGATTGAGTATGTGATTACGGCTAACAGCATCAAGGTTGGCGGTGCAGCAGGTGGTCCTGTACCATCTACAGATACGTATGACTTATTCGTAGCTTTCGGTGGTGATAAGGAAAGCGGAGACTGGGGATACCAGTACTACGGTGAAGGCGCAGGCTCTAATGCAGGCGAAGTAACAGCAACAGATGCAAAGATTAAGGTTGGTGAGACGGCAAGAATTGGTCTTGAGTTCCCAACACCAGTAGCATATACATGGTTTACAGCACCTACATTAGGTAATGCAAATAATGTAGTAGAAGCTGATTTTACAGTTAAGGTGTTTATTGATGGAAAAGATGTAACAGATACAGTAAACTTTGCAGCAGATGATAAAGCATGGTGGAATGAAGCAACAGGTGATCATCCGGAAGAGTCATGCATCCGTCTTGCAGGTGGATATAATGAGTGGGCTACAAAGTATATTGCAGAGTCTCCAGCAGGCTTCACAAAGCTTGAATTTGAAGTAACAGCTAACAGCATTATGGTTGGTGGTGCTACAGAGGAAGAAGCATCAGCTCAGGCATCATATGACGAGAATGGTGTATACCATGCATACTTCGGTGTTCAGACACCTACATGGATTTTCCGTAACGCACATGATGATGCTACATACGGTAAGGATTCAGGTTGCTTTGACCAGTTAGGTTTTGTTGATGGTGATTGGGTTGCTCAGGGTGGTTCATTCACAGACGTTGAAATTGCTGGTAATGGTAGATATACAGTAGGTGTTACAGGATATGATTTCTCTGGAACATTCCAGGATCAGGCAATCCTTGGCGCTGACGGATTATTCAACTTACTCTTCGTTTCAACAGACCTTCCAATGAATGATAACATCGTACTTTCAAATGTTACACTTAAGATGGACGGTAAGGAAATTGTTACTCAGGCAGAGGCGTTCTTAGACGCTGATTCTAAGGAAGTTAAGAAGATTCTCTTAGCTAACATTTGGAACAATGAAATTGAAGCACTTCCATATTACGCAGCTCCAACACAGAGCATTGAAATTTCTTTCGATGTAAGCGGATTTGCTTATGATAAGGCAGCTGAGGAGGCGCCTGTAGAGCAGGCTCCGGCAGAGACAACAGCTCCGGCAGAGTCACAGGCTTCAACAGAAACAAAGGTTGAAACAGCAGAAACAACAGTTGACACATCAGCAGATGTGGAGCCGGCTTCTAACAATACAATGGTTATCGTAATCGTAGTAGTTGTAGTAGCAGTTGTTGCGGTTGTAGCAGGTGTAATGGTATCAAAGAAGAAAAATACAAAAGCAGAGTAATTCTCTTTTAGAAAACAAATGATGACGGAGGATGCGGTTGCAAGCATCCTCCACTTTATTAGAAAAGAAATAATGAATACTGTAAATTTCAAAGCAGTATGTTTAGGAGGTAAGCATGAATAAGCAAATACAAGGAAAGGAAAAAATAGCAGGGTATCTGTATTATGTAACAAGAATCGCTACATTGTTATCGATTGTTATGATATTTTTCCCGGCATTTAATCCTGCAAAGGTATGTGATTTTATTAATAAGAACATGTCATTGTTTACTTCCGGCATATCATATTCAGGTTTGGTTGAACAGTGCGTGCGTGCATTCAGAATGGAGTGGGTACAGGAGTTGTCATTTCAGATTATCTTTGTATCCAGTATGATAACCTGTATCGGTATTGCACTGGAAGCAGTGACAGCATGTATGTCAGTTGGTAACTTGAAGATGAAGAAGCGTGGTAATATTTTTGCGATAGTTGGTGCGGTTCTTCAAGTGATTGGTCTTATCGGAATCTATGTAGCATATACACAGATTGCACAGACTACAAAGCCGGAAAAGGTTATTCCATATTTCCCGGTTCGTAACTGGGTAATGTTCTTTGCACTGGCAATGGTGGTGCTTGTACTTACAATCGTGGCTCATGTTCTTTTACCAAAGCCGGAGAAGGACGCTAAGATGGAGATGGAATCTAAGTTCAAGCTGTTCTTGATGTTCTTACCATTTGCAGCTTTGACATTTGTATTCAGCTATCTTCCGTTATATGGCTGGCGTTATGCGTTCTTTGATTATACATCAGGCGGAACGTTGTCAGCAGAGAATTTTGTAGGATTTAAGTGGTTTACATTACTATTCCAGAATGAAGCGACGAGAGCGGATATCGTTCGAGTTCTTCGTAACACATTGGCGATGAGTGGTCTTGGTATCGCAACAAGCTGGTGTGCAATGGCATTTGCCATTTTATTAAACGAGGTAAAGGTTCCTTGGTTTAGAAGATTTGTTCAGACATTTACAACGATTCCTAACTTTATCAGCTGGGTTCTTGTATATGCGATTGCACTTGCAATCTTTGCATCAGACGGTTTTATCAGCAGTATCATGGTAAACACCGGGGTGTGGGATGCAGGTAAGAATATGTTAATGGGGGATGAGCATATCTGGCTTAAGATGTTAGCATGGGGTATGTGGAAGGGTATCGGTTGGAGTGCGATTATCTATATCGCAGGTATTTCCGGTATCGACCAGCAGCTGTATGAGGCGGCTACAGTAGACGGCGCGGGTCGTTTCCAGAAGATGTGGCATATTACAGTACCGGGTCTGCTTCCTACCTATATGGTAATGTTACTCATGGCAGTAGCAGGTATCTTGAGTAATGGTATGGACCAGTACATGGTATTTGAGAATCCAACCAATACAGATGTGATTTCGGTATTAGACTTATATGTTTATAAGCTTGGTATTGTCAATGGTAGAATTCCAATGTCTACAATGATTGGTATGGCGAAGTCCATTATCAGTGTTGTGCTTTTATTCATGGCAAATGGTATTTCTAAGTTGACTCGTGGCGAAAGTATTATTTAGGAGGTGTCGAAATGGCGAAGACTGCACAAGAGAAAATAGATGCAAAAGCAGAAAAGCGTTATTATAAGACACACAAGTCACGCTTTAAGTTGACGGTAGGAGATAAGATTTTTAATGTAATTAATTACATATTTTTCTTTGTTTTTACCTTTAGCTGTGTGTTTCCGTTCTATTATCTGTTTATCAATACCATTTCAGATAATAGTCTGGTAAGTAAGGGCGCAATTAACTTTATACCAAGAGGTATTAATTTTGATAATTATCTTAGTTTGTTAAATGCCAACGAGGTAGGTCAGGCATTTATCGTATCCATCGGCAGAACAATTCTTGGTACTGCCTTGATGGTAGCTGCATCAGCTTTTGTTGGATACTTGGTAACCAAACAGCAGATGTGGAAGAGAAAGTTTTGGTATCGCTTCTTAGTAATTACCATGTACTTTAATGCAGGTACAATTCCTTGGTATTTGAATATGTCAATGCTTGGTTTAACAAATAACTTTATGGCATATATCATTCCGGGTATTGTTGCACCATATAATATCATTCTGGTAAAGACTTATATTGAGTCTATTCCGGGAGAGCTTGAAGAAAGTGCTTTTATGGATGGTGCAGGTTACTGGACGATTTTTAGAAAGATTATTTGGCCGCTGTGTAAGCCGATTCTTGCTACCATTGCAATCTTCGGTGCGGTAGGTCACTGGAATTCCTTTACGGATTCCTTGATTTTGATGCAGGGTGCACCTGAGTTGTATACCTTGCAGCACAGATTGTATTTGTACCTAACAACAAGCTCTAACTTGGGTGCTTTGATGAATGGTGGTGTCAGTTCAACAACCGCAGAGGCTGTTATGCAGACAGCATTAAACGCTAAGGTTATTAAGTATACTATTTCTATGGTATCTATTATTCCTATTCTGTTGGTATATCCGTTCATGCAGAGATACTTTGAGAAGGGAATTATGTTGGGAGCAGTAAAGGGCTAATTGTATTGCCGGAGGCAATACGTTAAGAGAAATTCGTATTAAATCCTTATATTATAGATTTGATACGAATTTCTCCGCACGGTGTGATTTACATAGACGAAAAAAAGGAGGCATATATCATGAGGAAATATGGTAATATCATGAGAAGATTAGTAGCATCTACAATCGTAGCTACTATGATGGGTGGTATGTTAGTTGGCTGTGGAAGTAGTACTTCGACAACTACAAGTGGAGAAGGTTCTACATCATCTGATTCTGGTAAGGAAGCGGTAAGTGATGAGGATTTAATCACATTAACATGCTATAGTCAGTTAGCAAACTATTCAGGAGAAATGCAGGGATGGTTTGCACAGATTTTAAAGGATAAGTTCGGCGTTAAGATTAACCTGGTTCCTGATAGCGATGGAGTATATGAAACACGTATGGAGGATGGAGATTTAGGTGATATCGTTGTTTGGGGTTCATCAGACAGAAAGTATCAGCAGGCAGTAAAAGCAGGTATGTTATTTAACTGGGAAGAGGATAATCTTGTACAGGATTACGGTCCATATATTTGGGAGAATATGCAGGATGCTTTGGAAGCAAATAAGACTGTATCAGCAGAAAAGGATGATGCAGGAAATATTATTGGTGAAGCAGATACAATTTATGGTTTTGGTCATAATGTTGCTTCAAGCTCAGATAGTCATGATGCATTCTTCTATACATGGGATATCAGATGGGATTTGTATGAGCAGTTGGGACATCCAGCTGTAAATAACCTTGATGATTTAATCAATGTATTAGAGGATATGAAGGAAATCTGTCCTACAGGTGATGATGGTAATCCAACATATGCAATGTCATTGTGGCCAGACTGGGATGGTAATTATGTAATGTATGTTAAGGCTATGGCTACCGCTTATTATGGATATGATGAGTTTGGATTTGGTCATTACAATGTTGAGAATGGTGAGTTCTATGATGCGCTTTCAGCAGATAGTCCATACTTACAGATGCTTGCTTGGTTCAACGATTTATATCGTAGAGGACTTCTCGATCCAGACTCAATGACACAGACATATGATACTATGATTGAAAAGGTTCAGAATGGTAACGTATTCTTCTCAATCTTCAACTATGCAGGTTCTCTTGCTTATAATAAGGCTGAGCACTACAATGAGAATAAGATTATGATGAGTTTAACACCAACAGAGGCTTCTCCAATTGTTGCAGGTTTAAGTACATTAGGAGGAAATCGTATCTGGAGTATTGGTTCTAAGACACAGTATCCAGAGGTTTGTATGGAAATCATCAACTGGTTATGTACTCCGGAAGGAAGATTAACAGTTGATTATGGTCCAAAGGGACTTTGCTGGGATTATGATGAGAATGGTAAGACATACTTTACAGAGTTTGGATTAACATGTAAGGAAGATAGAACAACAATGATGCCAGCAGAGTGGGGCGGAGCTACATTTAATGATGGTGCGTTCCAGTTAAACAATACTACATGGACAGCAGCAGATGTTAACCCTGAGTCAGGTGAAAGATATAACAGTGATTACTGGGCAAGTACACAGGTACCTGAGGGACGCTGCGAGGCAGAAAGAGACTGGAGAGAAGTAACAGGTACTCAGACAATTGATGAGTATATGAATACATGTAAGTATTCTGTAGATGTTCCTACAACATTTGCAATGGCTACTCTTTCAGATGATATGCAGAGCCAGTGGGACCAGATAGCAATCTGTTTAAAGGATTACAGCTGGAGAGCAATCTATGCTGAGACAGTAGAAGAGTACGATGCAATTGTTAACGAGATGCGTGGTAAGGCAATGTCTTATGGTTACAACAATATGGTGAAGTATTGTAAGGAACAGGCAGCTGTAAGAAATGCACTTCAGGAGCCTTTGAGATAGGGTTTATAATGGGACTGTGAAAACAGTCCCATTTCAGTAT
Organism: Lachnospiraceae bacterium; assembly: GCA_015056925.1. Lineage (GTDB taxonomy): Bacteria > Bacillota > Clostridia > Lachnospirales > Lachnospiraceae > COE1. The sequence continues at coordinate 60,812 of SVFJ01000010.1, forward strand.
ATTTTGGATGATTTATATTTTGGAGTTATATGCTATGAAATTTTTTGATGTGGATGGAGCTTTGTATAAGTTTATGTCCAGATTACTGGATATGTTAAAGCTCAATATTTTGTGGATTATTTTTTCGTTACCGATTGTGACATGTGGCGCGGCTACTGTTGCGGCGTTTAAGGTGACACTTAGGATGGTGGATGATACTGAGGGGTATGTAGCAAGACAGTTTATCGAGGCATTTAAGGAGAATTGGAAGCAGGGGATACCATTAGGCTTGTTAGCGTTGCTTGGTTCTTATGTTGTGTATTTAGACTTTGAGCTTGCAAGAGTGACAGAAGCAGATTCGGCATGGTTCTTTGCATTTGGAATCCTTATGATTTTCCTTTTGGTTATGGGATTTATTTATGCTTTTCCTCTAAGCGCAAGGTATGAAAATACACTGACAGGTACCATTAAGAATTCTATAGCGATTGCTTCAAGATATTTTGTGCGAACGATTTTTCTTGTGGTGGTATTGATTGTTGAATATATTATTTTTATGTTTAATACTACGACAATGTTTTTTGGAATCCTGATTGGACCGGCATGCTTTATGCTGACAATCAGTGGTTTTGCAATCTATTTCTTTAGGGAAATAGAGAAAGAGCCGGGAGCAGTCATTGAGAATTCCAAGGAGGAAGAGGAATCATAGCAGCAGTAGAAAGGTAAGGTTACTATATGAAGGTGAGAAATGCAATGTATAAGCTGCTTGCGGGAGTTATGGCAGTGGGATTGCTGGTAACAAGTGGTTCGACTGCATTTGCAGTGAAAGCAGCAGAAAATACGCAGACAGTCAGTGCACAGATGCCGTTTAGAGAACTGACGGCAGATGAAATGGTGGCTGAGATGGGAAGCGGTTGGAATCTTGGTAACACTATGGATGGACACACAGGCTTTACACCAAATGAAACACTTTGGCAGAATGTAGAGACTACACAGGCTTTGTTAAAGGCGGTTCATGACAATGGATTTAATACAGTCCGTGTTCCTGTTACGTGGGGAACTATGATTGATGATGAGAATGGTTATGCCATTAATGAGGCATGGATAAGCCGTGTGCAGGATATTGTTGATTATTGCGTCAATATGAATATGTATGTCATCATTAATATTCATCATGATGGTGCAGAGCAGAGCGGCTGGTTGAGAATCGGTGCTGATGACCAGGCTCCTGTGCAGGAAAAGTTTGAAGCGGTGTGGAGACATATTGCGGAGCGTTTTAAGGATTATGATGAGCATGTTATCTTTGAGTCTATGAATGAGGTAACAGGTGATGATGGTGATTTGGTTGGTGATACAGCAAATATTAATGCATTGAACCAGATTTTTGTGGATACAGTTCGTGCAACAGGCTCTAACAATGCAATACGTTGGTTATCTGTTCCGGGGCGTTATACGAATATTGTGAATACAACAAAGGAAGCAAACGGTTTCAAACTGCCAAGCGACAGCGTGAAGGACAGATTGTTTGTAGCAGTTCATTACTATGACTGGAATTTTGGCTTGCTGGATACCATGCAGACAACGGAGTTTAATGATAAAAAAGTAAGTTCTTTGGTTACGGAGTTCCATTTATTGGATAAGTTTTATGATGCGGGGATTCCGCTTATTCTTGGTGAATATGGTGCTATGAATAAGATGAACACCATGGAGAGAGCGTATCATTATGAAGTCGTTAACAGACTTTGCCGACAGCTGAATATGGTACCTGTTTATTGGGACCAGGGCTGGTATGATTTAACAATGGAGCCGGATTATTCATTTTCTATTTTTGATAGAGAAACCTGCGAGCCGATTTATCCGGAGATTATAGCAGGTATTCATAGAGGGCTTTTATTTGAAGGCTCTAAGGATTTAACAGATATTATCAGAAATACAACAGTGACACCGATTACTGATTTGGGTAAGGCGGAAGGAGAATTTGAGTTAATTGTAGGGCAGGTCGGAGAGGTTAGACTTCCGAATCTGCCAAAGAATGCTGCAAATGATATTGTTCTTTGGAAGAGTGCAGATGAGACAGTAGCAACCGTAAATCAGAACATAGCGGATTCGACTGTATGGGCTGCAAACATTCATGCAACAGGTATCGGTCAGACCGTGATTACTGCGTATTCGCATAATGGTGGTGCAGTGTTGGAGATTCCGGTAATTGTAAGTGCAGTTAAGACAGTTAAGACATGTACTGCAATTTCGACAGAGAAGGAAAGTTATAGTTTGACAGCAGGACAGTCTGTGTTTATGAATGCAGCTATGACACCTGCGGATACAGATGCATTCCTTACTTACCGTTCATCTAACAGTGATGTTGTTTCTGTTTCTAAGCTTGGTAAGCTGGTGGCAAAGGCTGAGGGTAGTGCGCAGGTGATTATCACTTCTTCAGATGGAATGGTTAAGGTGGTGCCTGTAACAGTAGAAGCGGCAGCTATGACAGCAGAGATCGAAATGGCATTGAATGTTTACTTTAATGACAGCGAGCATAATTTCTTTAGCAATGAGTATGGCAAAGCAATTACGATTGCTGAGGATGGACAGTATACATTAAGCTTTGATTGTACATCTGATTTATCGGATAATGCAAAGAATGCAGGTGTAACAGGCTTGAATAACCTGACGGCTGTTTATATCAAGGACCATGGTGTAACCTTGGGACAGTACGGAAAATCGCCTTTGATTTCCTGCGATATTACGTATGATTCTGTTGTTGTAGACGGGAAAGCGCTTACGGTAACGAAAACGGATGCAAAGTCAGCAATCAAAGCATCAGGTATCTTGGATACCAATGACCCGATTAATTCATGGGATGGTTCGGCAGTTGAGGAAGTAACGGTTTCGAATCATGTATTGAATTTTACGGCAGTTGATAATCCGCAAAAGGTAGAGGTAACCTTCACTATTTCAAATCTTGTATTTGATGAGGCTGCAATGGTTGTGGAGAAGGAAGCTGCAACCGACATTGATGTGATGCATGGAGCATTATCTGTTAAGGAAGGTTCCACAGTAGAGATGACTGTACAGGTTACACCGGCAGATTCTTCTAAGGTAACCTTTGTTTCATCTAATCCGGCGATTGCCAGTGTATCTAATATAGCATCAGAAGCTACAAAGGCTGTAATTTATGGACATCAGGCAGGAGAAGCAACAATTACTGTTTACACAGAGAATGGCTTATCGACAGAGGTTAAGGTAACTGTTAAAGAAGCCAAGCCTGTTGTGGAGGAGAGTAAGGAAGTACAGAGTGAAATAGCCAAGGAAGAGACCAAGGAGTCAGAGCCTGTAACACAGGCTACAATTGTGTTGAGTAATGAAGCTGATAGCAGTACTATGAATACTGTATTGCTTGTAATCGGTATTTTATTATTTGGAGTAGCTGTATTCTTTGTGACACTGAAGATAGCAGGCTCAAATTCTAAGAAATAAAAAGAAATGCTACGAAAAATGTTTTTTCATTTTTTGTAGCATTTCTTTTTTGTTTGCCCAATTCGGGTTTGTCGGGGTGTTCCCGCTTTGCCTGACTGATACACAAA
>SVFJ01000112.1 GCA_015056925.1 Lachnospiraceae bacterium
TCCTTGTAAACTATGATGAGGCTTATACATTAAGAGAGGGTGGATGCCTTGCAGATATCGTACCAACATTGATTGAAACAATGGGTATGCAGCAGCCTGCAGAGATGACAGGTAAGTCACTTTTAATTAAAAAATAATAGATAAATGAACGACGCCCGGTATACTTTTGGTATATCGGGCGTTTTTTATTTGATTAAAATAACAGAAAAATAAAATATAAGTAGCTAATATTCTGAAAAAATGATATAATTAAGCAAAGTGTAAGCCAATGTACATAAAAACTATTGTAATATAGAAGAAAGTACGAAGGGCTTAGGGAAGGCATGGTAGAGTATATGGAGGTTGAAATGGTTTTGAACATGCGTTTTAGCTACAATCTGCTGATTTTGAGTATTTTATTGGTTTGCTCATGGTTCTTTTGGGAAAATGCAAAGAATAATAATCGATACCGCAAGGCATTTGCAGGGGTATTAGGTTCTGCTGCGGTTTTGTATATTAACCGGCTGTTGGGCATTGCGATGGAGGACGGTTATCTACAGGCAACATATGTATTGATGCATGTGGAAAGAATCGTTTACTATTGTATGTCTGTTATTGTTTTCGCATTTTATGCATATTTTTTACTTTGCCTGCTAGACCAGTTCCAAAATGTACCAGGGAAGAAAAAAATACTTTTCTTTACACCGTCAACAATTGTACTTCTATTGATTATCAGTTCACCATGGACAAAGCTGGTGTATTATTTTGAAGATGGCGAGCTTTATTATGGAACTGCATTTCTTGTGATAACATTGGGCAGAGCGCTATATGAGATGGGGGCATCGATATATGCTTTGAGAAAGAGACATCTGCTTCCGGATATTTTTGGAAAGACGATTTTTCTATGCATAGTGTTCCAGTTTATGCAGTTTATTTTCTTCTGTATCAGAAAGAGCGACGCAATGTTTTTTACGTCGTTATTGGTTTGCATCGTGTTGTTGCTTATGATGATTATTGTAGTGGAGTTCTATAAGGACAGAACGACGGGTTTTTTAAATCAGACTGCATTTGAAAATTATTGTGCCAAAGAGATTGGAAAGAGAAATAACAAGGCAGTTTATCTTGTGAAGGTTAAGAATTACCAGTATTTGAAGGAAAATTGCAGAGAGCTTCCGCTTCAGGAAGCAATAAGGCAGCTTGCCGTGCATATTAAGGAATATGCTCATATTACTTCGGTTTACTATCTGGGAACGGGAAGATTCTGTGTTATCAGTAGTAAGAGCGATAACTTCCATGAGGATGAATTCTTGGGAAGATTGGAGCAGAGAATCTCAGAGCCTTTTGAATCAAATGGTTTTAGTGTATCCTTGCAGCTGTTTATTGCAATCATGAATTTGGAAAGTGGTAAGATAAAGAAGGAAAACTTCCATAAGTATTTTATCGCATGTGATGATATGAAGTATCGAATGAATAAACCAATGGAAATTATTCATGGAGACCATTTCGGGATTGACCAGATTCAGAGATATCATGATGTGGAAGAGGCAATTGAAAGAGCTTTGGTTGAAAAGGAATTTAAAATGTTCTATCAGCCGATTATTTCTACTCAGACAGGAAAGATGGTATCAGCGGAGGCGCTGCTTCGATTAAATGACAGAGTACTTGGCTTTGTTTCTCCGGAGGAATTTATTCCGATTTCAGAGAACAATGGTAAGATTCATGAGATTAGTGATTTTGTTATGGAAAGTGTCTTCCGTTTTGTCAGCGAGCATGACATGGAAGAGATGGGACTTGATTTTATTGAAATGAATCTGTCAATGGTGCAGTGTATGGATAAGCATTTGCCGGATAAATTAAAGTCATATATTGAAAAGTATGATGTGAATCCTAAGCATGTTAATCTGGAGATTACAGAGACAGCTTCTAATATGGATGAGGAGCGTTTACAGATTCAGTTGATGAAAATGAGAAAGATGGGCTTTACCTTTTCACTTGACGATTATGGAACCGGTTATTCAAATCTGGTTCGAGTGTTGGAATATCCTGTTGATATCGTAAAGCTGGATAAGACGATTGTCTGGTCTGCGTTCCATGACAGAGATAATTTTGTGACGCTTAAGAACCTGATTTCCATGTTCCATGATGTGCGAAGAAAACTGGTTGCGGAGGGTGTAGAAAGTGAAGCGCAAAGAGATACGTTAAAGGAACTTGGGTGTGACTACCTTCAGGGATATTTTTATTCAAAACCGATTAACGAGGATGAATTTGTTGCGTACGCGGCAAAATACAAGGAGTAAGTCTCCTGTGGAGCAAATAAGATTTGTGCACAAAGTATATAAAATTATGTAAAAATTTGTATTGAAAAATGTGCACAACTATGGTAATATTTTATTTGCTTGACATTAGGAGGTGTGAGAAATGGAAGTTTTAAGAATTATCCTTACGGTTTTATTAATATTAGTATCTATCGTGTTTACAGCGATTGTTTTATTACAGGAAGGTAAGTCAGCAGGACTTGGCGCTATCAGCGGAGCTGCTGAGAGCTACTGGGGCAAGAACAAAGGTCGTTCTATGGAGGGCGCACTTGTACGTTTGACAAAGATTCTTGGCGTAGTGTTCATTCTTCTTGCAGTAGTTTTGAATATAAACTTTTAAGACGATAAAACATTCATGTAACATGCGTTTGTTACATGGGTGTTTTTTTATACCCTAAAGTGGTTATACTATAGGACGGAGAGGCAGGTTAGAAGATGGATAAGAGAAAGAAAGTAATACTTGATTTGATGGAGGACGAGTTCTATGTTCCGATGAAGGAGAAGGAGCTTGCAGTAATGCTTCAGGTCAGTAAGGAAGATAGAAATGAATTAAACAGATTGTTGAATGAATTGCTTGCAGAAGGCAAGATTTCAATTACCAAGAAGGGGAAATTTATCAGAGCAAAGCATAGTGATAAGTTGTTAGAAGGCATATTTATCAGTCATCCGAAGGGCTTTGGCTTCGTGGAGATTGAGGGACGAGAGGAAGATTTGTATATTCCGGAGTCCTGCGTAAATGGTGCTTTTCATAAAGACAAGGTTAGAGTAGCGCTTCTTGCAGGTCAGAAGGGCAAGCGTCAGGAGGCACAGGTTATCGAGATTTTAGAGAGAAGCATTAAGCAGATAGTGGGAATCTTTGATAAGAGTAATAAGAACTATGGGTTTGTAATCCCGGATAATGCTAAGATTGGTGAGGATATCTTTGTGCCAACAGAACGCTCGAAAGGAGCGGTATCCGGTCATAAGGTTGTTTGTGAGATTACAAGCTATGGTAAGGACCGCAGGAAGCCTGAGGGTAAGATTACTGAGATTTTAGGACATGTGAATGACCCGGGTGTTGATATCATGTCCATTGTCAGAGGATATGAGCTTCCGATGGAGTTCTCGGATAAGATTATGAGACAGGTGGAGAATGTTTCCAATGATGTATCTGAGGCAGATATGGCAGGAAGACGTGATTTGCGTGATATGACTATGGTAACGATTGATGGAGAGGATGCAAAGGACTTGGACGATGCGGTCAGCCTGTCTAAGGATGGTGAGCTGTATCATCTTGGTGTGCATATTGCAGATGTTACCAATTATGTGCAGGAGAATTCTGCTTTAGATAGAGAGGCATTGAAGCGAGGCACCAGTGTATATTTGGTAGATAGAGTAATTCCTATGCTTCCTCATAAGCTTTCTAATGGTATCTGTTCTTTAAATGCAGGTGTTGATAGACTGGCTCTTAGCTGCTTGATGACAATTGACAGCAAGGGTGAGGTAATCAGTCATGAGATTGTAGAGTCTGTGATAAAGGTAGACAGAAGAATGTCTTACACCAGTGTAAGAAAGATATTAGAGGATAAGGATGAGGCTGAGATTAAAGAATATGAGAGCCTGGTGCCAATGTTTGAACTGATGGCAGAGCTTGCAGCGATTCTTCGTAATAAGCGTAAAAAGCGCGGCTCCATTGATTTTGATTTTCCGGAGAGTAAGATTATTCTGGATAAGAATGGACGTCCGATTGATATTAAGCCTTATGAGAGAAATGTGGCAACCAAGATTATCGAGGATTTCATGTTGATTGCCAATGAAACGGTTGCACAGCATTTCTATTGGATGGAGCTGCCGTTTGTATATCGTACTCATGATAATCCTGACCCTGAGAAAATTGCAAAGCTGAGTACTTTTATCCGAAATTTTGGATATACTATTAAGAGTAAGCAGGAGGAGATTCATCCAAAGGAACTTCAAAAGCTTTTAACAAAAATTGAAGATACGCCTGAGGAGGCATTGATTAGCAGACTGACGCTTCGCAGTATGAAGCAGGCGAAGTACACAATTGACAGTTCGGGACATTTTGGTCTGGCTTGTCAGTACTATTGTCATTTTACATCGCCTATCAGACGTTATCCTGATTTGCAGATTCATCGTATTATTAAGGAGCAGATTCGCGGCAGGATGAATGAGAATCGTATTGAGCATTACGATGCTATTTTACCGGAGGTAGCAAAGCATTCTTCAGAGATGGAGCGTCGTGCAGATGAGGCTGAACGCGAGACCGATAAGCTCAAAAAGGTAGAATATATGTCTGAGCGAATCGGCGAGATTTACGAGGGTGTGATTTCTTCCATTACGGCATGGGGGGTTTATGTGGAGCTTCCTAATACAATAGAGGGAATGATTCATGTTTCTATGCTTCCGGGGGATTACTTCTACTATGATGAGCAGTCTTATGAGATGGTAGGTCAGGCGACGAATAAGCGCTATAAGCTTGGTGAGAAGATTATGGTAAGGGTAAATGATACGGATAAGCTTTCACGAACGATAGATTTTGTCATTCCGCAGGAATGGGAACTCGACTTAGAGGAAGATATGTGATAGAATTGCTCTATCAATCAGAAAGGCATAAAGGATTATGGCAAAAGAAACAATGAAGCTGGTAGCCAATAATAAAAAGGCGTACCATGATTATTTTATAGAAGAAAAGTATGAGTGCGGTATCGCATTACACGGTACGGAGGTAAAGTCTCTGCGACAGGGCAAGTGCAGTATCAAGGAGGCTTTCATCCGTATTGAGAATGCAGAGGTATTCGTGTATGGTATGCACGTATCTCCTTATGAGAAAGGCAATATCTTTAATAAGGACCCGCTTCGAGTGAAGAAGCTTCTTCTGCATAAGCAGGAGATTCATAAGCTCCTTGGTAAGATTAAGGAGAAGGGGTATACTCTGGTTCCGTTACAGGTCTATTTTTCGAATGGTAAGGCGAAGGTTGAGATTGGTCTTGCCAGAGGTAAGAAGCTGTATGATAAGCGAGATGACATTGCTAAGAAGGACCAGAGAAGAGAGTCTGAACGAGAGTTCAAGGTGGCATTTCGTTAGTAGAAATATACCAATAATTTATTATGTAAAGTCATTGACGAATAGAAATTCGTTGTTTATAATGAGCGAGTAGCTAATTTTCAGTGTGCATAATACGTGAACAGTAGTGGTGGGAAACAAGATTTTTGAAGAAAATCTGCTGCTGAGCAACGTTATTTTAAGGGCTAGTAAAGGTTTCGACAGGGAACTTGAAGATGGAGAAGCAAGCCGTAGGCATACGTTAAATCCAACATTAAAATTAAACGCTGAAGATAATTTAGCATACGCTGCCTAATGGCAGCTGTCCGACTTAGTGCACCTACACATTAAGAACCGGGCATCGATTATGTAGGAAACGACACATACTAAGCTTTGCGTATGTGGGCGTAGCATGAAGCTACCGACTGTGCAGGGGCGTTGATTCGCCTGCATGGAAGGGAATTGGTTTATCCGGAACAATCAACTAAGCTTGTAGAAGTACATGGGATGGTTTTTTGGACACGGGTTCGACTCCCGTCTAGTCCACTCAAACGCCATGCAGTCGAACTTTAGGTTCGTCTGCATGGTGTTTTTTTGTACAAATGTTTATTACTTTTCATTATGTAAACCGTATGATAGAATATAATGAATGAAAAGGAAGGAATATATTATGAAAAAGGGGTCTAATAAGAGAGTATTATTGATATATATCATTGTTATTTTGCTTTTATTTTCTTTGTTTCTTAGTGGTCTCTATGTTTTTCGGAGGGTTGGAGAGGCCTGTAACCGTGCTCTGGAGATTAATTGTTATTCAATTGATGCAGATACGATTGGAGAACATTACAGTGGATTGCGAATTGCACAGATTTCTGACTTGCATAACGTAAGCTTTGACGTGGGGAATGAAAGACTGTTACAGATGTTGGCAGAGACTCAACCGGATATGATTGCAATAACCGGTGACTTGGTAGATTCTGAAAGAACAAATATAGATGTTGCGATTACTTTTGCAAAAGGGGCAGCTAAGATTGCACCGTGTTTTTTTGTTATTGGTAATAATGAAGTGGCTATAGAAGAATACGATAGGCTTGAAGAAGGCTTGAAAAATGCGGGCGTGGTGGTTTTACATGATGAGGCAGTAGCATTTCCATTTAACAATGCTACCATACAATTAATAGGTGTTGATGATCCGTATTATGCTTCTTATAGAGAAAAGCTTATAAGAGATACAGCAAAAAAGGTGGCAAAAGAAGCGGGAGCGTCTCAGGAAGAATTAGAGAGAATTAGCAAGGCGTTAAGCAGTACACAAGAGCAGCAGGAAGAGCGATATGTAAAAAAATTAAAAAATCTGGGAATTCGTAAAGAGGATTTCACGATTCTTTTGTCTCATAGACCAGAGCTGTTTGAGGAATATTGTAGCATAGGAGCAGATGTTGTTTTGACAGGACACGCTCATGGAGGCCAATTTAGAATGGATGGGGTAGGAGGGCTATATGCTCCATCTCAGGGATGGTTTCCGGAGTATGATTCAGGAGTATATCATAGTGATGATACTTATATGGTTGTGAGCCGTGGATTAGGCAATAGTGGTTTCCCGTATCGTATTAATAATCCGCCAGAGATAGTAATAGTAGACATACAGTAGTATGAAGGTATGGTTTTGATGGGAAAATGGTTGAAAATGCATGTTTTCCATGCGCGCAGAGTGATACAATTGAGAAAGGCACAAGTGCTTAGTAGAGAAAATAAGTGCATAAGGAGAGGTAGTATGAGAAGAAATAGTTGTGTGTTTTTACTTACGTTAATAGCGGGATTGGTAATGACAGGATGTAGTAAGGAAGAGGTGCCAACTGATACGGTAGTGGAAAGTTCGACTGTGGCGGAAGAGACAGTCACGATGGAAAGCTCAACTGTAGCTGAAGAGGTGCCTGAGGTAGACCACTCGGCAGAGGTAGCGGTAGTAGAAGGTCTTAGTGAGGACTTTGTATTTGGTTGCGATATGTCTATGCTGATTGCACAGGAGAACAGTGGAGTTGTGTATTATAATGAGGCAGGAGAGGAGCAGGACCCGCTTTTGACATTGGCAAATAATGGTGTGGATTCAATTCGTATCCGTATTTGGAATGACCCATATGATGAGAATGGCAACGGTTATGGTGGTGGTAATAATGATACTGCGACAGCAATTGCTATCGGACAAAGAGCAACAGAGCATGGAATGAGTACTTTTATTGATTATCATTACTCTGATTTCTGGGCTGACCCGAAGAAACAGATGCTTCCAAAGGCATGGGTAGGTATGACAACAGAAGAGCTTGCAGATGCCATTTATGCATTTACTAAGGATTCACTTGGACAGATTCTGGCTGCAGGAGTAGATGTTTCCATGGTACAGCTTGGTAATGAGATTACCAATGGAATGTGTGATGAGGTGAACTGGAATAATATTGGTATGATGCTTCGAAGTGGTTGCAAGGCAGTACGTGAGCTGGAAGAAGAGTATGGTAAGGAGATTCAGATTGTTATGCATTTTGCAAATCCCCATACAGCAGATTATCAGAAGCTTGCGATGAGATTGCAGAATAATGAGGTAGATTATGATATCTTTGCAACTTCTTATTATCCATTTTGGAATGGTACGTTAGAGAATTTACAGACAGTATTGCAGGGAATTATTGATAATTACGGTAAGAAGGTAATGGTAGCTGAGATTTCTTATCCATATACCTTTGAAGATGGAGATAACAATCAGAATTCCCTTTATGAGAATTGCGGTCAGCGTTTTGATTATGAGATTTCTGAGCAGGGACAGGCAGAGGCGGTACGTGATTGCGTAGAAGTGCTTGCAACCTATGGAGAGAATGCGGCAGGTATCTTCTACTGGGAGCCTGCATGGATTCCGGTACCGGGAGATACAGGTATGACACGCTCTGAGATTTGGGAGAAGTACGGTTCAGGCTGGGCATCAAGTTATGCAGCTGCTTATGACCCAAATGATGCAGGTAAGTATTATGGCGGTTCTGCATGGGATAATCAGGCGTTGTTTGACCACGAGGGTAATCCGCTTTCGTCCATTCAGATGTTTGATATGATGAAGGGTGAATAAATACAATAAAAAAGTGTTGCCGCCGGGCAACACTTTTTTATTGTATTTCCAGTTTCTGTGATGCCAAAAGCTTTATAAATTCCTTGCCGGGAAGTGGTTTGGAATAGTAGTAGCCTTGGAAGTAATCACAGCCCATATCTTTTAACATATTGGTTTGCTCCAAAGTTTCTACGCCTTCTGCAACCAGCTCCATGTTCATATCCTTTACCATATGAATGCTATGCTTGAGTGCACACATGGATTTGGGCTTTTCCATAGCGGACCAGACCAGAGATTTATCAATCTTAATGGTATGGAATGGATATTCAATAATTGTAGCCATATTGGAGAAACCGGTGCCATAGTCATCAAGGGAGAAATTAATTCCTTTTTCAATCAATTCATTCATGTTCAGACGTAAGGTGTCACTGGACATAACGGCAGCAGTTTCTGTAATTTCGAGACTGATGAAGTGATAATCAACACCGTATTCATCCATAATCTCTGTAAGCTTGGCATGAAGCTGACGCTGCATACATTGAACGGCTGAAAGATTTACGTCAACACTTTTTAGACCGTATTTGGTAAGCTGCTCCGTTGTCGTAAAACGGCACACCTCTCGGAAAACATATTCGCCGATATCCAGAATCAGACCGTTTTTCTCAGCCAATGGAATAAACTCATCAGGACTGATAAAAGCATCGTTGTCATCTTTGAGACGAATCAGAGCTTCTGCCATGGTAAAACGCTTGTCTCTTACAGAGTAGATTGGCTGATAATATACTTCAAATTTATCTTCGAGAAGAGCCTTTTTCATAAGCTGAAGAAGTCTGCTTTCCTTTCTTCCGTTTTCAAGGATTTCATCAGTAGCTACCACTACGGAGTCATTTGCATTATTGCTTGCCTCTTGTAGAGAGTAGGTAATCATATCCAGAGCATCTTCCAGAGAGACTTGGTTGCTTTCGCACTTCAACTGACAAAGAGAAACATTTGGCGTACACTTAATGCCGTTTATCCAAAAGGCGTTTTTGAAGCGTTGCTGAATCAGCGGAACAAGAAGCTCCGGACTGCTGTTTAACTTGTATGGCTTCATGACGAGAAATTTTGTGCCTGATAGATGAAATACATAATTATTCCCGCTGGCTTCCTGCAGAAACTCGGAAACCTGATATAACAGAATATTACCGGCACCAACACCATGTGTTTCATTAATAAAGCTAAGACCGTTAACCTGTATACCTAAAATAAAGAACGGCTTGCCCTTTTGGGTGTAGGTATGAAACATTTCGTGAAATGCCATGCGGTTAAATATTCCAAACTGCTGATTGTAGTAGTTCTCAGGGTTCTGCAGTGTGAGATACATTAAAACAGCAGATACGGCAATTGCCAGATGAATAATCATCAGATTAGGAATTGCGTGCTGAAGCAAAATGGCAAGGAATGCAGAGGAAGTAAAAACAAGCACGAT
>SVFJ01000113.1 GCA_015056925.1 Lachnospiraceae bacterium
ACTTTCTGCATCACAGGCAGACCAGCTGATTGCAGACGGATATATCGGTGGCGGTATGCTTCCTAAGCTTACAAACTGTACATCAGCGATTAAGAATGGTGTAAACAGAGTACATATTTTAGACGGACGTATTCCGCATTGTTTGTTATTGGAGATTTTTACCAACAACGGGATTGGAACAGCAATTGTTGCTGATGAGGAAATGAATAAGGAGTAAAGCTATGAATATGAAGGAATATATTGAAGAGGCAGAGAGTGCCCTTCTTCATACCTATAATCGTTACCAGATTGTATGGGATAAGGGTGACGGTGTTTATATGTACGATATGGAAGGTAAGAAGTATCTTGATTTCGTATCAGGTATTGCAGTATTTGCATTAGGTTATAATAACAAGGCTTATAATGATGCATTAAAGGCACAGATTGATAAGGTGATTCATACTTCAAATTATTACTATAATGTTCCTGCGATTGAAGCAGCTAAGAAGCTTCAGAAGATTTCAGGTATGGACAGAGTATTCTTTACCAACAGTGGTGCTGAGGCGGTAGAGGGTGCGATTAAGGCAGCAAGAAAGTATGCTTACCTTAAGGATGGCACAACAGACCATGAGATTATTGCGATGGAGCATTCCTTCCACGGAAGAACCATGGGAGCATTATCTGTTACAGGTAATCCTAAGTACAGAGAAGCCTTTCAGCCGATGATTGGTAATATTAAGTTTGCACAGATGAATGATTTTGACAGCGTACTTGCTCAGGTAACGGATAAGACCTGTGCAATTATGTTTGAGACAGTACAGGGTGAAGGCGGTATTTATCCTGCAACAGAGGAGTTCCTTAAGAAGGTGAAGGCTCTTTGTGAGGAGAGAGATATTCTTCTTATCTTGGATGAGATTCAGTGCGGTATGGGAAGAACAGGTTACATGTATGCATGGCAGCGTTACGGTGTAAAGCCTGATATCATGACAACAGCTAAGGCACTAGGCTGCGGTATTCCGGTTGGAGCATTTTTGATGACTGAGAAGGTTGCACAGAATTCCCTGACAGCAGGAGACCATGGTACTACTTATGGTGGTAATCCGCTTGCATGTGCTGCTATTTCTAAGGTAATCGATTTGTTCGAAGAGCAGAAGGTTCTTGAGAATGTGAATGAAGTTGGTGCATATCTTGCTGGTAAGTTAGATGAGCTTGTGGTAAAATATGATGTTGTTAAGGCACATAGAGGAGTAGGCTTGATGCAGGGACTTGAGTGTGAGATTCCGGTTAGCGAAATCATTAATAAAGCGATTGAAAAGGGACTGCTTTTGATTAATGCAGGTACACAGATTATTCGTTTTATTCCTTCTTTGATTATTACAAAGGAGCATGTTGATGACATGATGAAGATTTTGGAGGAGTGTCTCGCTGAAGTTTCAAAGTAGTGAGGGAACATGAATTTTAAGAACAGATTGACATCAGTAGTATTTGTGATAGCGTTTTTGCTGATTGTAGGTGCAGTGGGCATTGTTTTTATGAACAGTGGTAAAGAAGAGGATGAGTATAGCTTTTGGTCGTCACGTAAGGAGACGATACAGCTATGGTATACAGATGCTGCACTTACCGATTATCTCAATAATAAGGCGGTTGCATTCTATGAGGATACGGATATCCGAGTGGAAACGAAGCTGGTATCAGGATTGGAGTATTTGGAGAATATCAATCGTGCCGGCATTAGTGAAGAGGAGGCGACGCCGGATGTATATATTGTTACCAATGATTCTTTGGAGAAGGCATATCTTGCGGGTTTGGCGACTAATATAGAGCATAGCGCCTTGGTGCAGGATGCATCAAAGTTCTCTGATGCTGCGCGGAATGCAGTGACCTATAATAATCATCTGGTAGGATATCCGCTCTATTATGAGACGAGCGCACTTTTATATAATAAGACCCATTTGGAGAGAATGGCTTTGGATGCGGTATTGAAGCAATACCCTGAGTATTATCCGTCTTCGGCGGAGGCTGTAACGACAGAGACTTCTGACGATGAAGAGGAGATGGATACTACCAATGTGACGTTTGATATGTTGTCAGAGGAGGCGCAGGCTTTGGTTACTGCTACACAGCAGGAGCTGATTCCGGACTCTGTGGTAGATATTTTGAATCTTGCAGACCAATATTCAGCACCACAGAATGTAGAGTATTTCTTTAGATGGGATGTATCGGATATTTTTTATAATTATTTCTTTGTAGGTGATTATATTAATGTCGGTGGAACTGCCGGTGATGATAAGAATCAGATAGATATTTATAATACAGGTTCTATCGGTAGTCTTCTTGCCTTTCAGGAGATGGGGCGTTTCTTCTCAGCAGAGGAGGAAGAGACAAGTTATGCGGACATCATGCAGGAGTTTTTGGAAGGAAAGACCATCTTTACCATTGCAACAAGTGATGTATTGCAGCTTTTAGAGACTGCGAAGGCAGAAGGAACCTTTGCCTATGAATATGGTGTTGCTGCATTACCCAATATCAATGATGAGATGGAGACCAAAGGGATGTCGGTGACAAATGCCCTTGTTGTCAATGGCTATTCTATGCATAAGGAGGCTGCAAATGCATTTGCGGCATATCTTGCAGATGAGGCAAGCAGTGATTTGTATAGCAAGACAGGAAAGCTGCCTGCAAGATTCCAGATAGTATATGATAATCCAAACATGGCAGTCTATGCCAAGAATTATGAGAAGTCAGTTCCGATTCCTAAGATGTTGGAGACTTCTAATTTCTGGGTGGAATTAGAGATTTGCTTTGCGAAGGTATGGAATGGGGCAGATGCCAATGCAGAGCTTAGAGCTTTGTCAGAACAGATTAAAACACAGTTGACGGGTGAGCCGTTTACAGAAGAGGTGTTAGAGAGTCCTAAGGTACAGTTATTGTCGGCAGAGGAGTCTATGAACACTGCTGAGCATGAATAAAAAGTAAGAAATAATCCAATCATAATCGTAAATATATTTTCAAGGAAGGTATGGTTTACAATTATGATTGGATTTTTAGTTGCATTGATTTCGGGAGCATTGATGAGTGTACAGGGGGTATGGAATACCAAGGTGACGGAGGAAACAAGTCTTTGGACAGCGAATGCATTTGTACAGTTTACGGCATTTCTGGTTTGTATTCTTGCGTGGTTGATTAAGGACAGGACACCTCTTACGAATCTGATGAATGTAGAGCCAAAGTATATGTTGTTGGGAGGTGTATTGGGTGCGTTTATTACCTTAACAGTGATTGTCAGCATGGATTCATTAGGACCTGCGAAAGCGGTTATGCTGATTGTGATTTCACAGCTGATTGTAGCATATTTGATAGAATTGTTTGGCTTGTTTGGGGTGGATAAGCAGCCCTTTCAGTGGAGAAAAGCAATTGGGGCAGTTGTTGCAATTATAGGATTTGTTTTATTTAAATGGGAATAATTTGAAAAATTTATTTTTTAAATGCAGATTTGTGCCATGGTACAAAAATTGCAGGTTGCGGAAGTGTTATAAGATATCGAAATGTAAAAAATAAGTCTTGTATTCAATTTGGAATTGGCATAGAATTAGCTTGTATGCATAGAGGGGCGTTTATCAAGGTAATACAAGATAAAAAGGATATGCATTATGAAAAAAATAAATATTATAACAAGTGTTTTCTTAAGCGTTTTATTGATGGGATGCACAGCAAGTCAGGATACTATTGAGTGGAAGACAAAGGAGCAGGAAGTATTAGTGGAGCAACAGACAGCGGCAGAGGAAGCGGCAGACGTATCACAGGAGGCGTATATATGCGTGCATGTATGCGGTGCTATACGCAATCCCGGAGTCTATGAGGTGCCGGAGGGATGCAGGCTTTATGAGGTTGTAGAGCTTGCCGGTGGTATGTTGGAGGAGGCAGATGAAGTGTATCTGAATCTTGCAAGAGAGGTTAAGGATGGAGAGCAGATTGTCATTTTAACCTCTGAGCAGACTTTGGACCACGGTGGTAGTGTGCGTACGGAAGATGGAGAGAGGATGCAGGGACTTGTGAATATTAATACAGCATCGGTAGAAGAGCTTACGACCCTTAGCGGGATAGGAGAGAGCCGGGCAGAGGCGATTGTAGAGTACAGAGAAAGTCATGGCGCTTTTGGGACGATTGATGCCATTATGCAGGTATCGGGTATTAAGGAAGCACTATTTGTTAAGATAAAGGATAAGATTACTGTTTAATTATGACATGACGGAGGTAGCAGGATGGCAAAAAAGGTTCTGGTTGTAGATGATGAGAAGTTAATCGTAAAGGGTATTCGTTTTAGTTTAGAGCAGGATGATATGGAAGTAGATTGTGCTTATGACGGAGAAGAAGCACTAGAGATGGTAAAGCAGAACCGCTATGATTTGATTTTATTGGATATTATGCTTCCGAAGCTGAGTGGTCTTGAGGTGTGCCAGCAGATTCGTGAGTTTTCGGATGTGCCAATCGTAATGCTGACAGCCAAGGGAGAGGATATGGATAAGATTCTTGGTCTTGAGTACGGTGCGGATGATTATGTGACTAAGCCATTTAATATATTAGAGGTAAAGGCACGTATTAAGGCGATTATGCGAAGAACGATGCACAAAGCTGACACAGAGAAGAAGACTTCTGTAGTGGAAAGCGGTGATTTAAAGCTGGATTGTGATGGCAAGAGATTGTATATCAAGGGCAAGGAGATTAATTTGACAACCAAGGAGTTTGATGTATTGGAGCTTTTGGTACTGAATCCGAACAAGGTCTACAGTAGGGAGAATCTTTTAAAGCTTGTATGGGGAACTGATTATCCGGGAGATGTACGTACTGTGGACGTACATATCAGAAGATTACGTGAGAAGATAGAAGAGAATCCAAGTGAACCAAAGTATGTGCATACCAAGTGGGGTGTGGGCTATTATTACAAGGAGTAGGAGAGTAAGGAACATTGTCAAAACTGTGGATGAAGATAAAGCAGCTAAAGGTGCTTAGAAGTCTTAGTGTAAGAATCTTTTGCATTATTATGATTGTAAGTACGATTCCGGGCTGGATTATGCATTACGGTATTATGGAACGCTATATGGATAATGCTATCAATGTGCGAGTGAATGAAGTGCAGACACAGGTGAAGATTTTGGCAGACCATTTGATTACTTACAATTATCTGTTGGATAAGGATAATGGGAATGAGGTTGTGAACGCGGAGCTGTCACAGTTGTCCAATCTGTATGATGGAAGGGTTCTCATTATTGACAGTGATTTTGAGATTATAAAGGATACTTACGGAATCAGTGAGGGGAAGATGCTGATTTCTGAGAATGTTGTGAAGTGTTTTAAGGGACAGGGTGCCGGCAGCAGGGTGATAGAGAATTATATTGAGATTACAGTACCGCTTGAAGGCAAGGTGGCTTCTCAGGAGGAAAAGAAGGTTGTCGGTGTGATGCAGGCGAGTGTTTCCATGGACACCATTATGGCAAGCTATGAGTATCTTGAGAGCAGAGCTGTTATTATACAGCTGCTGATTATTGTAATTACTTTTGGTATTGCTTTGTTTTTAAGCCGATTCCTGTTAAAGCCTTTTGATAAGATTACAGAGGCAATTAACGAGGTAAAGAGCGGATTCACGGATGAAGAGATTCATGTAACGGATTATTTGGAGACGGAGGAAATCGGAGATGCCTTTAATCAGCTACTAGGTAGAATGAAGGTGCTGGACGATTCAAGGCAGGAGTTTGTATCTAATGTCTCTCATGAATTGAAGACACCGTTGACCTCCATGAAAGTGCTGGCTGATTCCCTGCTTGCGCAAGAGGATGTACCGGCAGAGTTATATCGTGAGTTTTTAACGGATATTGCGGATGAGATTGACAGAGAGAATAAGATTATTACAGACCTGTTAGCATTGGTTAAGATGACCAGAACATCTGCAGACATGAATGTTGAACCGATGGATATCAATGCCATTTTAGAGTTGATATTGAAGCGTTTGGGACCGATTGCAGCAAGAGCTAATGTGAAGCTGGTATTTGAAAGCCGTAGAAAGGTAAGTGCGGTGATTGATGAGGTGAAGATGACGCTGGCATTTTCTAATCTTGTGGAAAATGCAATCAAATATAATGTTGATGGTGGATGGGTGAAGGTTATTTTGGACGCAGACCATCAGTATTTTACAGTAGAGATTTCTGATTCGGGAATTGGTATTCCGCAGGAGGAGATAGAGCATATTTATGAACGTTTCTATCGTGTGGACAAGTCTCATTCCAGAGAAATCGGCGGTACGGGCTTAGGGCTTGCAATTACGCGTAATGCGGTATTGATGCATCGTGGTACGGTAACGGTAACCAGTGAAGAAGGAAAGGGAACAACCTTTACGGTGAAGATTCCCCTTACGTATATAGGTTAGGGAGGAGTAGACGAGATGAAAAGGATTTTCAGCGTATGGCTCCTAATGGCAGCAATCATTTGTATGCTGACTGCGTGCAGCGAGTCAGAGGAGACGGGCACTCCGATAGAGATTTCTTATTTGAATCAGTCAGAAACACAGATTATTCCCGAGGTGCACTATTTGCAGGGGAGGGAAACAACAGAACGGATTGTAGAAGTATTGACTTTGCTTGGTGAGGTGCCGGACAGTAAGGAATTGAAGGCTACCTTAACAGGTAGTATTTATATCGTAAGCTATACTTATGATGACGGGCAGGTGATTGTGTCCATGAGTGATAAGTATAAGGAGTTGTCAAAGACAACGGAGGTATTAATCAGAGCTGCGCTTGTGCGAAGTCTGACCAATATACCGGGAGTTGAGTATGTGATGTTGACTGTGAATGGAGAGCCGTTAATTGATTCTACGGGAACTGCCTTGGGGATTATGACAGCGGATATGTTCTTGGATGGTGCGGGTACACCGTTTAATTCCTATGAGCAGACAACGATTCGTCTTTATTTTGCAAATGAGACGGGAGAAGGATTGGTTTCCATCAATCGTAATTTGCTACACAATATGGATATGTCTAATATATCCATGGAGAAGCTGGTGATTGAGCAGTTGATTAAGGGACCTGTGAATGATTCGTCCTATGCAACGGTGAATCCGGCAACAAAGCTTTTGAGTGTTACGGTTAAGGATGGTATCTGCTATGTGAACTTTGACAGTGGTTTCCTGACACCGGTGAATAATGTTACCAGTGAGGTAGCAATTTATTCCGTAGTCAATTCGTTGGTGGAGTTGACGAATGTGAATAAAGTGCAGATATCCGTGGATGGTAATAAGGATATGAAGTTTAGAGAGAAGTATGAACTGAGTACTGTCTTTGAACGTAATCTGCAAATAATTGAATAATATAGATACCTGTGCAGGTATCGGAAGGGTTAGGTATTTGGATGAGACGACCGCTATGCTTTTTATGTGTGGCATTTGTGGTGGCGGTCTTTATTGCTTTGAAATTATTCCCACTGTCCTTGGAGGCGCCCGCTAACGAGGACAGTCGGGGAATTTATGTAGGAAAAGTATATCAAAAGGAGTATAAGTATGGACAGCTTGTACTCTATCTTGAACAAGTCAATCAAGTCGAAGAGATTTCTAATTTAATTTCCAAGAAAAACAGTAAAATCAAAATATTGTGTTATACGAAGGTGGATAACGAACCGAAAATGGGGAGTACTGTGTGCATAGAAGGCAAGGTGCAGAGTTTTCCTGTTGCAAACAATCCGGGTGAATTTGATGCAGCCGACTATTATCAGGTGCTTGGACTTTCATATCGGTTGGTAAATGCAAATGTATTAAAGGAAAGCCGGAATTATTCCCTTTATCATGAAAGTTTATATCAGTTGCGTCGGCGATTAGAGGCCGTTTATGACAGACTGATGTCTGAGAAGTATGCGTCTGTTATGAAAGCAATTGTACTGGGGAATAAAGCTGAACTGGATACGGAGAGTAAGCTTTTGTATCAAAGAAGCGGTATTTCGCATATTCTGGCGATTTCGGGCTTACATATTTCTTTGATAGGTATGGGGTTGTATAAGCTGCTGAAGCGATTTCGCATGCCTTTGGCGTTGCGTGTGATTGTGGCGATAGGAGTTATGCTGATTTACGGAGATATGGTCGGAATGAGCAGTTCTTCATACCGTGCAATCTTCATGTTTGTTATGAAGCTGGTTGCAGAGATGTTGGGACGAACCTATGACATGCTGACAGCACTTGCTGTGGCAGCAGTTACTCTGGTAGCAGAGCAGCCGCTCTATTTGGAGAATGCAGGTTTTTTGCTATCCTTTGGTGCAATATTAGGAGTTGGCTGTGTTTTAGAAGCAATAAAGATTCATACAGATGTGAAAAGAGATAAAAGAAAAAGTGAATATGAATATTATTTGAAACGAATTGGGGCTGGGATTTGTAATTCGTTATTTGGCAGCATCAGTATTTTTTTGGTGCAGTTTCCAATTATGTTGTATTTCTTTTATGAGTTTCCGATTTATTCGTTTCTACTGAATTTGTTGATTATACCGCTGATTGGACTGCTGATGGGAATGGGACTTTTGTGTCTGTTTGTCGGAGGAATTATGTTTGGTGCAGGGGGTGTTTTGCTGTCAGAGGGGTTAGCTTTTGGATGCAGGATGTTTTTGTATGGTATGGACCGGCTTTGTGAATTTGTGACAGATTTGCCTTTTGCAAGCTGGATTGTGGGGAAGCCTGCTGTTTGGCAGATGATAATATTTTATGGAGTGGTATTACTGCTGGTGAGTACTTGGCGGTATTGTAAAAGATTTGAAGGTAAATTAAAATTTCCAGGATTTACCAAGCTCTTGTGGATTTTGGCAGCCGTTTTACTGATTAGTAAGAATCCTGCGAATGGTTTACAGATTGTGATGCTGGATGTG
This sequence comes from Lachnospiraceae bacterium, assembly GCA_015056925.1. Lineage (GTDB taxonomy): Bacteria > Bacillota > Clostridia > Lachnospirales > Lachnospiraceae > COE1. The sequence goes on from SVFJ01000113.1 coordinate 8,872, forward strand.
GGACAGGGAGATGGTATTTGGATAGAGACGGATACAGGACATCATTATTTGATTGATGGTGGAAGTACTTCAAAGTCACAGCTTGGGAAGTATACCTTGATACCATTTTTGAAGTGTATGGGGACTGATAGGCTGGAAGCGGTTTTCCTGACGCATCTGGATGCGGACCATACTTCGGGAGTATATGAGCTGATAGAAAGTGAAGAGGCGATAGAGATAGAACGTGTTGTGATTGCTGCTGCAGCGATTCGGGATGAGGCATATGAAGAACTGGTGGACTTGTGTTTGAGGCACGAGATTGAACTTGTGCATATGGAAGCAGGTGATAGGGTGACAGATGGAGATATGGAATTGGCGGTTTTACATCCTGCATCTGATTATAGCACAACATCAAGGAATGCTTATTCGCTTGTGCTGAGTCTTGAGTATCGTGGATTTCGGGCATTATTTACGGGAGATGTGGAGGCTGACGGGGAGACTATGCTGGCGGATACTTTGGATGGCGAGCCGATGTATCATTTATATAAGGTTGCGCATCATGGCTCGCGTAATTCGAATTCTTTAGAACTGTTGGAGCAGGTGCGTCCACAACTTGCGGTCATTTCCTGCGCAGAGGACAATTCCTACGGGCACCCGCATGCTGAGACATTGGAGAGGCTCTCTTTTGTTGGAAGTGAGGTCATGGTTACGAAGGATTACGGAGCAATTATGGTTAAGGTGGATAAGCAGATAATTGTGAGAGGGTGGAGGGATGGATAAGAGATGTTGAGTTCCGACTGGAAGAGAGAGGAGTGCTTAGCAGTCGGTGGAATTGCGAGGGGAGTTCCGACTGGAAGAGAGAGGAGTGCTTAGCAGTCAGTGGAATTGCGAGGGG
>SVFJ01000114.1 GCA_015056925.1 Lachnospiraceae bacterium
CTAACCGGTTGTACCTCACCCGTGCTCAACGGCTCATCCGCAAACACTGCGTAGCCAAAGTCATACGCAGATACCGAAAGAAAAATAACTGCTAATACAATCACTGCTGTAATACATATCTTAAAAACCGTTGCTGACATTGCTCCAAATAGCTGCTTAAGATTCATACATTCCTTGCCTTTCTGTCATATCAATCCGTACCTGACCGTTAAATCTCCATAATAATCGGTAATATCATCGGACGTCTCTTTGTCTTCTTCCAAACAAACTCACTTAAGGTCTCTTTGATGCTGGTCTTAATCTTACCCCAGTCAGTAATATTCTTATTCAAGCAATTAAGAACTGCTTTCTCCAATACCTTACGAGCCTCTTCCATCAGTTCATCTGACTCCTTCACATATACAAAGCCTCGCGATACAATATCCGGACCTGCTAACAGCTCACCTGTTACACCTTCAAGAGACATAACTACAATAAGAATACCGTCCTCTGCCAAATGCTGTCTGTCACGAAGTACTACATTACCGACATCGCCAACACCCAGACCATCTACCAGCACAGTTCCCACAGGCACCTTACCTGCTACCGTAGCTGCATTATCATCCAACTCCAGCACATCACCGGAAGATAAAATAAATACATTATCCTTATCAATTCCTAAATCCACAGCAATCTTCGCCTGTGCCTTCAGATGCTTGTACTCACCATGTACCGGCACTGCATACTTAGGCTTTGTCAAAGTATAGATAAGCTTAATCTCCTCCTGGCAGGCATGTCCAGATACATGAGTATCCTGGAAGATAACATCTGCCCCCTTCTTGGAAAGCTCATTAATCACCTTTGTAACCGCCTTCTCATTTCCCGGAATCGGGCTGGAAGAGAAAATAACCATATCTCCCTTGCCAATGCTAATCTTCTTATGCATTCCGCTTGCCATACGGCTTAAAGCCGCCATACTCTCGCCCTGACTTCCTGTTGTAATAATAACCGTCTTATCACGCGGATAATTCTTCAACTGCTCTATATCAATCAAAGTATTCTCAGGTATATTAATGCGGTTCAGATTCGAAGCGGTCTCAATAATATTTACCATGCTTCGTCCTTCTACGACTACCTTTCTGCCAAACTTATTGGCAGTATTGATAATCTGCTGTACTCGGTCTACATTAGACGCAAAGGTCGCGATAATAATACGTGTCTTCTTATGCTCCTCGAAGATATTATCAAATACATTTCCAAGTGTTCTCTCTGATGCCGTAAATCCCGGTCTCTCTGCATTTGTACTATCACACATCAAGGCCAGTACACCCTTCTTGCCAAGCTCTGCAAATCTTTGTAAATCAATCGCATCACCATATACAGGTGTATAATCCACCTTGAAATCTCCTGTATGCACCACAATACCTACAGGCGAATAAATAGCAAGCGCTGCTGCATCCACAATACTGTGATTTGTCTTTATAAACTCAATTCTAAAGCATCCCAGATTAATATTCTGACCAAACTTTACAACCTTTCTTCTGACATTGTGAATCAGATTATGTTCCTTAAGCTTATTCTCGATAATACCCATTGTAAGCTTTGTTGCGTAAACCGGAACATTCATCTCCTTCAAAACATAAGGCAATGCGCCAATATGGTCCTCATGACCATGTGTAATAACAAAGCCCTTCACCTTGTCTATATTATTCTTCAAATAAGTAATATCCGGGATTACCAAATCAATTCCCAGCATATCATCTTCCGGAAAGCTCAAACCGCAATCCACCACAATAATACTGTCTTCGTATTCGAAGGCAGTAATGTTCATACCAATCTGCTCTAAGCCTCCTAAAGGAATAATCTTAAGCTTAGAAGCACTTTCTTTCTTATTCTGTTTCAATTTTGACCTCCACTAAAACAAATGTAATGAATATATCATTACATTAAATCGATGTCATCCAGCATATTATCAAATACACCTGCTACAGCATCGAATTCCGCATCGTCTTCCACCATGACATATACGCGTTCTTCTCCATCTGCCTCAGAGATATCCTTTAATATATAGGCCTGACCATCTTCATCATCGTCCTCTGAATCTGTTACTAAAATATAATTCACGCCGCCTATCGTGGTCTGCTCCAGTACATAAAAATCTACTGCCTCATCTCCATCAGGCATAAACGTAATTTTCTCCATTATTCGTTCTCCTTATTCTTACGCAAGTCCAGAAATCCTTGCAAAATAAAAGTTGCCGCTATCCTGTCTACGTGCTCTTTTCTCTCCTCACGTCTAATACCGGCTTCCATCATTGCTCTATCTGCAGCAACTGTAGTTAATCTCTCATCCCAAAGATTCACTGTAAGTCCTGTACGTCTCTCCAGCATCTCCTTGAACTCAAGAGTCTTCTCTACACGTTCTCCTAAGGTGTCGTTCATGTTCTTAGGCAATCCCAACACAATCTCACTCACTTCGTATTCCACTATTAGTTCTTCGATTCTCGCCAAAGTCTGACGAAGCTTATTCTCAGACTTTCTGCGTACAATCTCGATTCCCTGGGCAGTAATGAGTAATGGGTCACTAATCGCTACACCAACCGTCTTTGACCCAAAATCAAGTCCCATTATTCTCATGCAAATCTCCTATCACTTCGTTTGTCCGTCTCCTGACCAACCTGATACACCAATATATAATCTCAGTAGCTCTTCTACTAACTCGTCACGTTCTACCTTCATAATCATAGACCTGGCATTCTTATGGCTGGTAATATAGGTTGGGTCTCCTGACATAATATAACCAACTATCTGGTTCACAGGATTATATCCCTTCTCGGTCAGGGCAGCATATACAGAAGCCAACACGTCTCTTACAGAAGACATCTGTGCTTCCTCCGGAACAATCTGAATAAATTGTGTACGTGTCATATCTTCCATATGTCATACTCCCTTTCTCTGAATGTACTCTGTAACTTCCTATATTCTATCTCTTTTATCTTACTCTAAATTAAGTGAAAATTCAACGGGTTACGCAAATAAAAACACTTCGTCTTCAAGAACACCTGTTATTATACCAGTCGTAATTACATTCTCCATACTGCTTCCGTTACTTGGCGTTGCAACCTTTACATATTCTCTGGTATGTCCGACCCAGTAGCTTGTCCCGTTTATTTCCTTCTCTTCCTCAAATAATACTTCGACCTCTTTACCGATATAGTATTCCCTGAATAATGCAGAATCCTTCGCTTCCATCTCAAGAAGTATATTACTTCTCTTTGTCTTAACCTGCTCCGGAACCTGATTCTCCATTACTGCAGCCCGAGTACCATTTCTCTTGGAATACTTGAAAATATGCATCTCATAGAAGCCTACTTCCTTTAAGAAATCATATGTTATCTTAAATTCTTCTTCTGTTTCTCCCGGAAATCCAACAATAACATCCGTTGTGATTGCCGGATGTTCAAATGCTGCCCGAAGTCGCTTCACTCCTGCAAGATATTCCTCAGGTGTATAGTGTCTGTTCATTCTCTTTAAGGTTGCTTCACAGCCACTCTGTAATGACAAATGGAAATGTGGGCACAAATGCTTTAATTGCTTCAATCCATCCACAAATTCCTGTGTAATAATACGAGGTTCAAAGGAACCAAGACGAAGACGCTTCATTCCCTCCAATGCATCAATCTCCTGCATAAGTGACAAAAGATTTTCATCACTATCCTTAAAATCCACTCCGTAAGAGCTGATATGGATTCCCGTCAAAACAAACTCCTGATAACCGGCTTTGATTAGTCCTGTAATCTCACTGATAATATCCGCCTTTTTACGGCTTCTTACTCTTCCTCTTGCATACGGAATCAAACAATAAGAGCAAAACTGATTACAACCATCCTGTATCTTTATATAGGCTCTGGTATGCTCCTGCGTCTGTGTCAACTGCATCTCCTCATACTCATTCGTATGATTAATATCAATCACACTTTCTTCTTCAATTCCCTGCAAGAAACTTTCCAAAATCGGAACCAAATCCTTTTTCTTATTATTACCAACAATTAAGTCTACCGCATCATCATTCCGCACGCCTTCTGCATCTGCCTGAACATAGCAGCCTACCGCAACTACTACAGCCTTGGGATTCATCTTCTTTGCTTTATGGAGCATCTGTCTGCTCTTTCTATCAGCCATATTCGTTACTGTACAAGTATTTACAATATAGATATCTGCCTGCTCATCAAAAGACACAATATGATATCCGTGTGCCTTCAGCTCCTGAAGCATCGCATCCATCTCATAGGAATTTACCTTACACCCTAAGTTGTGAAATGCTACCTTTTTCATAAACAGCAGCTCCTTTCTTGTCGTCGCTAAATTATGATATATTCAACAAACTGTACACATTCTTTCATTTTTTTCGTTAATATTTTATGACATCTTCGCGCTAAGAATTATTGACTTTTCCAGTGTTTACCTTTATTATTAATTAAAGAAGGTAATAATAAGGAGGTAGTCAAATGAAGACTGTACAGATTTCTTTAAATTCAATTGACAAAGTAAAATCTTTTGTTAATGATATTACAAAATTCGATTATGATTTTGATCTTGTTTCAGGAAGATACGTTATCGACGCTAAGTCTATTATGGGTATCTTTAGCTTAGACTTATCAAAGCCTATCGATTTAAATATCCACGCTGAGGGCAATACAGACGAGATTATGGACGTATTAAAGCCATATTTAATCTAATTCCCTTTGTTCATTTACTTCGACCAATTGAAGAATATGCAAAATTTTCCAGGTAACGATTCCATCATTACCTGGTTTTTGTTTTTAGAAAAGAAGTTCACACCCATACCATTCACAAAGGCGGCTATGCCGCTTTCTCGCTGTTTCATAGCTAACTTTGCTCATGAAACGGCATTTCCATTGTCAGCAGAACTGAAAGCATCCTTATGCAAGCATATGATGCTTTTCATTCTGCTGACATGTGAACTTAATTACCACTCAATATGAAGCACTTCATCAGTCTCAAGTGCAACTCTTACCAGCTCATCTATTCTCTCTTCAAGGTTTGTCTCATGACGTCTGATTACATTTACATTCGGCTTTGTTACCGGATGCTTTGCCACAAAGATTGTACAGCAGTCCTCATATGGAAGAATCGATGTCTCATAGGTATTAATCTTCTCTGAAATCTCCACAATCTCCTGCTTATCCATACCAATACATGGTCTGTATACAGGCATAGTGCATACATCATTGGTTGCCGCAAGGGACTGCATTGTCTGAGATGCAACCTGACCGATACTTTCTCCGGTAATCAAACCTAAACTGCCTGTATTCTCAGCAATCTGCTGTGCAATACGCATCATATATCTTCTCATGATAATTGTTAACTCATCATGCGGACACTTCTCGTAGATATAAAGCTGAATATCTGTAAAGTTAATAATGTGCAGATTAATCGGACCACTATACTTAGATACCAGTCTTGCAAGGTCAATAACCTTTTGCTTTGCTCTGTCACTTGTATAAGGCGGCGCATTAAAGTATACCGCATCAAGCTTAACACCACGCTTTGAAATCATATAACCGGCCACAGGAGAATCAATACCTCCCGACAATAACAGCATTCCCTTTCCATTTGTTCCGATTGGAAGTCCTCCTGGTCCCGGAATGACTGTTGAGTAAATATAAATCTTCTCACGAATCTCGATATGAAGCATGACATCCGGCTTATGGACGTCTACACGCATCTCGGAATAAGCATTCAATAATGCTGCTCCGATGTCGCAGTTCACTTCCATAGACTCCTTTGGATAGTTCTTTCTTGCTCTTCTGGTCTCTACCTTAAATGTCAGATTCTTATCAGGATATACCTTATCCATATAAGCGATAACATCCTCACAAAGCTTCTCAAAGCCCTCATCCTCTACCTGTACAACAGGGCAAATACCTGAGATACCAAATACCGTCTTAAGGTTCTCAACTACCTCATCAAAATCAAACTCACTTAAAGCATCGACATAGATTCTTCCTTGTGTTTTTCTGATTTCAAACTCGCCCTCACATCTCTTCAGTGCATAGCGAATCTGGTCACATAATCTATCCTCAAAAATATATCTGTTCTTTCCCTTAACGCCAATCTCTGCGTACTTTATTAAAAATGATTTGTACATAATTTTATCCTTTCTTTATGCAACGAAAAATCTCCCTCAAAAGCAGAACCTTTGATATAAGAGCATTACTAGTGTCTTGTATATCTACGAAGCATTGGTATCAAATCATACATCTGACGAACAGTATAATCCAACTCCTCCTCCGTTGTAAAGGTGCTGAAACTGAACCTCAGAGTAGAATCCAAATACTGTTTCTCAATACCGATTGCCTTTAATGTTGCCGAAAAAGCAGGTTTATTCGATGCACAGGCACTTCCTGCCGATACATAAATGCCCTTATCCTCCAATGCATGCAGCACAACCTCACTTCTAACACCCTCTATAGAAACACTTACCACATGAGGCGCACTCTCAATACCTGTCAGACCGTTAATCTTTATTCCTTCCAGATGACTCATCTGCTCCACAAACTTTGCCTTTAAAACATAGAGTCTGCTAACTTTCTCATCCAGATTCTCATATATCTCTTCTACAGCCTTTGCCATTCCTGCGATTCCTGCCACATTCTCTGTACCGGAGCGCATTCCCTTCTGCTGGCCGCCACCAAAGATAATCGGCTTTACCTTAACCTTATCATTGATATATAAGAATCCAACACCCTTTGGTCCATGAATCTTATGGGCACTTACAGATAACAGGTCAATATTCATCTTCTTTGGATGAATTCGAAACTTTCCATATCCCTGCACAGCATCTACATGGAAAATAATATTCGGATTTCTTTTCTTAATTAACTGTCCTGCTTCTGCAATCGGCTGAAGCGAACCTATTTCATTATTGGTATGCATAATGGATACCAGTATCGTTTCATTTGTAATTGCCGCATCCAAATCACTTAGCCTAATTCTGCCATTGCTATCAACAGGAAGATAAGTTACCTGAAATCCCTGCTCCTCAAGATACGCGCAAGTCTGCAAAATAGCCGGATGTTCAATTGCTGTTGTAATAATATGTTGACCGGCTCTGTAATTTGCAAATGCTGCTCCAATCAATGCAATATTATCGGATTCCGTTCCTCCTGACGTAAAGAGAATCTCCTTCTCCTGCACCTTGAGATTCTTTGCAATCACTTCTCTGGCATAGCGTAGGTATTTCTCACTTTCAACACCTTTTCTATGCATGCTGGAAGGATTACCGTAATCCTCACACATAATCTTTGTCATTAGCTCTGCTACGCTCGGCAAGCATCTGGTAGTTGCCGAATTATCCAAATATACTTCCATCTTTCTCACACCTTTATTTTTTGCTTTGCAATCCTCAAAAACAATCTCTTGTTTGTTCTAATCGGCTTAGCTTGACAATATATATCTATAATATGCCTATTTTTGCATTCTGTGCCATAGTCCATCATAACAGAAGCATCACGCAACCGCAATGAAAATTTTAAAAACAGCAGGTCTTTCACAACCTGCTGCTCTCTACTCTTCTAACTGATACATAATCCATGCCATGGCAGTAAATCCCGCTGTCTCGGTACGCAATATGCGCTTACCAAGCGTAATCGGCTTCATGCCCATAGCTATGGCATCCTGAATCTCCTGCTCATCAAAGCCACCCTCCGGACCAATAAAAATTGCAATCCTTTGATTTGGCTGTAAATCTGAAATAATCTGTTTGGTTCCCGCCATACCGGCAGCGCCATCTAAAGACTCCTCCATCTCATATGGCACCAACTTAACTTCCATATCAGAAGCATACTGCAATGCCTGCTTATAGGTCATCACATCATGTACCTGCGGAACAATACCACGCTTACTCTGCTTTGCTGCCGCTTCTGAAATCCCCTGCCATCTTGTAATCTTAGACTTCGCCTTCTTATCATCCAGCTTGACTACACAACGCTTCATGGCCACCGGGACAATCTCATATACACCAAGCTCTACCATCTTCTGAATAATAAGCTCCATCTTATCTCCCTTAGGCAAGCCTTGGAATAAATATACCTTAGATGAAAGCTCTACGGCATCCTCTTTAATAAATCGAAGCTCGCACACAACCTCTGTATCTGTGATGCTTGTGATTCCACAACGGTAGTCCCTTCCGTCCACACCGTTACTAATGCTGATTTCTTCGCCCGGCTTAAGGCGCAATACATTCTTAATATGATTAACATCTTCACCGATAATCACAATCTGCTTCTCACTGATTTGACATGGCTCTACAAAGAAATGATACATAATCTCTCCTATGAATTCTTTCAGAAATTTTTTCTTGCTGTCACACTTACCCACTCACCCTGATAAGTAACTTCTACTACCTCAAGGCCTGCCGCCTTTACCGCATCTACAACAGTCTGCTCCTTATCATCGATAATTCCTGATGTAATATAGATTCCGCCCGGCTTCAACTGATTCAAAATAACAGGTGTTAATGGCACCAATACATCTGCTAAGATATTTGCTACAACAATATCATACTTCTCATAGCCAACCTTATCCTGTACTGCCTTATCCGTAATAATATTTCCAATCATCATCTCAAAGCTGTCAGGTGCAATATTATTTACTTCCATATTCTCACGAACTGCATCTACTGCACATGGGTCAAGGTCTGTACCTACTGCATGCTTAATTCCGTACATCAGCGAAATAATCGCTAAGATACCGCTGCCTGTTCCTACATCCAGAAGCTCTGTCTCCGGCGTAATGAATTTCTTAAGCTGTCTGATACAAAGCTGAGTTGTCTCATGCATACCTGTACCAAAGGCTGTACCCGGGTCAATATGAAGAATCATCTTATCCTTATCCTCAGGCTTTACCTCTTCCCAAGATGGAATAACTAATAAATCATCGATATAGAACTGGTGGAAATACTGCTTCCAATTATTAATCCAGTCGATATCCTCTGTCTCGGATACCATAACAGTACCCTCGCCAATCTCCATGAACATACGAATGTCCTCTAACTCACTCTTAATGTTAGCCTCTATCTCCTCAGTATTTACATTACCATCATCCTCAACAAAGAAGCTAAGATATGCGATACCGTCATCCTCCGGTCCATCCGGCAGAATATCTACAAACATCTGCTCCTTCTCAAGTGGGGTCAGTGGAATCTTGTCCTCAATCTGTGCCCCCTCTAAACCTATATCATATAATGTACTAATAATAATATCCTCTGCATCTGTAATTGTCTTAACCGTAAATTTCTTCCACTTCATCTGTATCTTATCCTTTCTATACAAATCCATGTATTCTCTAATATTTAATAGTACCGCATTTTCAAACTTTTTTCCACTACAAATTCGGGTTTGCATGAGCCATGCACATCTATGTCGAATAGTCTGTGGGAGCTTGCTCACAAGCAGACATATTCGTGCATAGATGTATACGGCGACGCCGTTCGATGAACAAGCGCCGTAGGCGCTGTGAATCGAGCATGCGAATGCAATATCGAGCTGTTCCCGCTTTGCCTGACTGATACACAAACAG
>SVFJ01000115.1 GCA_015056925.1 Lachnospiraceae bacterium
CGTCGCCGTATACATCTATGCACGAATATGTCTGCTTGTGAGCAAGCTCCCACAGACCATTCGACATAGATGTGCATGGCTCATGCAAACCCGAATTTAGTAAAACTTTTACAAAATTTATTGAACACACCTATTGACATACAATTCTAAGCATGTTATATTGGTACTACGACAGGCGTAGTACGATAAGCGTAGCAACGACAGACGTAACTACGTTAGGCGTACCAACGTCAGTCGTAGGATGATGTATGAATTTCAATTGAATAAAGGAGGCTCATATATGATTAGCATTAGCAGTGATGTCATTAGAGGATATAATGACACGATGATTTTGTATCTGCTCTTGGAGAAGCCCTCATATGGTTATGAGATATCCAAGCAGATTAGGAGCCTGTCCGAAGAGAAATATGTGATAAAGGAAACAACGCTTTACTCAGCCTTTACGAGAATGGAGAAGAACGGATATGTAGAGTCCTTCTCAGACGAGGATTTGAGTAATGGTAAGAAGAGAACCTATTACCGTATTACTGAGGCAGGAAGAGCGTATTATCAGGAGAAATGCGCTGAGTGGAATTTAACCAAAGAAGTAGTCGAGAAATTTATCGAAGGGAACTAAGAGAGGGAGAGAACATGGAAACTTTACGCAACTATTTAAAATCAATGTTTCAGAATTTGCCGAATACAAGAGAGGTGCAGAGAGCACAGTATGAGTTAGGGCAGATGATGGAGGACAAGTATAACGAGCTTAAGAGTCAGGGTAAGTCAGAGAATGAAGCAATCGGTATTGTTATCTCTGAGTTTGGTAACTTAGAGGATCTGGCGGTTGATTTAGGGATTGATAATTATCTTCACCCGGAGCAGCAGGCGATTCATAATAAGAGAAATATCACACAGGATGAGGCAGAGAGATTTATTGCGGATAAGCAGAAGTCAGGTATTATGATAGGCTTGGGGGTACTTCTTTGCATTATGTGTTCGACACCATATATCATTTTGGACAGCATTGGAAGCGGCGGCTCTGTATATGGGCTGATTGGTCTGTTTGGAATGCTTGTAATTGCGATAGGATTATTTGTTTTTGACAGGGTTTATATGGATAAGTGGAGCTTCTTAAAGAGTCAGGCTTGCAGCATGGATTTTTCAACCACAGATTATGTACATCATGAGAGAGAGAACTATCGTATGACTCATGCAGTATTACTTACTGTCGGTGTGATGCTTTGTGTGCTTTCTTTTGTACCTGTAGCTGTTATGGATGAACTTAATATGTCGGACTTTTTAGTGGATGGAGTTGGCTCTGTTATCTTTATGGCAATGGTTGCAGTAGGCGTATTCTTCTTTGTTGTAACAGGTAACAGAGTATCAGCGTATAACACCTTGCTTTCTGTAAATGAGAGAGGCACTATGGGTGGTAGCTTTGTAGATTCCCAGAAGGAGCAGGTACATTATGATAACAAGAAGCTGGCAGCAGTGATGTCAGTATATTGGCCTACAGTAACCTGCATTTATCTTAGCTGGAGCTTTTTAACAATGGATTGGCACATTACATGGGTTGTCTGGGTGATTGCTTCATTGGTAGAGACATTTATTAAGAATATGAATCGTGAATATTAATTAAGACAGAGAGGGAGAACACATGAGAAGATTATATATAGGCGTGATTACGCTGATTACAATAGTTTGTGTAATTGCCGGAATGGCGATTCACTTTGGAGGAAGTAGTTTTGGTTTTGTGGTAAATAATGAAACTCGAATAGAAAATGGCGAAACAACAAGAGCAGAGGACATACAGCTGGATTCTTTTACAAAGATTCGGGTAGAAACAGATGTGATGGGACTGACTGTTGAGCCGGGAGATGATTTTACGTTTAGCTATCACTGTACGAAGAATCTGATTCCTCAGTATGAGGTAAAGGACGGCGTTCTTTACATTACACAGGAGCAGAAGAACAGAGTTAATTTTGGTAACAATAACTGTGATGCAACGGTGACAATTCCCGAGGGGATTTTGCTGGAAATGGTACAGATTACTTCAGATGTAGGTGATATTCGATTGGACAGACTTGCAATTGCGGACCTTTCCGTGTATTGTGATGTAGGAGATGTCAATATCGATGAGACAACCTTTGGTTATGCAAAGATTGAACTGGATGTAGGAGATTTGGATATCAGCTATTCAGAGTTTGAAGAGCTGAATGCATATTCGAATGTAGGTGATGTAAATATTCATTCAACTATGGATTTATCGGATTATAGCTTTGATATTGTTTCTGATATTGGCGACATTGAAGTAAATGGAAGAGAATATAAGGATGAATGTCGTATAAACGGTAGTCAGAATCTGATTAAAATAGGTTCGGATATCGGAGATGTAGAGATTTCCTGGGAAGGATAGAGTTTTTAACATGACAGAACTGGAAGAGTACTATAACAAATTTAGCGAGGAGAAGCGTCTGGATTCCAGACACGGGCAGACGGAATACAGAGTATCCATGAAGTATATCCATGAGTATATTCCGACGGATAGAGAGCCGCAGGATATTAAGATACTGGATATCGGTGCAGGAACAGGCAGATACAGTGTGGCATTGGCGAATGAAGGCTATGATGTAACCGCCGTGGAGCTGGTAAAGTACAATCTGAGCCGTATCAAGGCAAAGAACAGCACGGTAAAGGCGATGCAGGGGAATGCCATAAATCTTAAAAAGCTGGCAAGTGAGCAGTTTGATGTAACACTGTTATTTGGACCGATGTATCATCTCTTTGGATTTGAGGATAAGAAGAAGGCATTGGAGGAAGCTAAGCGTGTGACAAAGCCGGGCGGTGTGATTCTTGTGGCATATTGTATGAATGAGTATGGTGTGATTACCTATGCGTTCAAAGAGAAGCATATTAAAGAATGTATGGATGGTAAGCGTCTGACTTCAGATTTTAAGACGATTTCCGAGCCTAAGGAGTTATATGACTATATGCGTATTGAGGATATCAATGCGCTGAACGAAGCAGTTGGTTTGGAGCGTATTAAGATATTATCGCCGGATGGCCCTGCCAATTATATCCGTCCTTTCTTAAATCAGCTGTCTGATGAGGAGTTTGAATATTTTGTTCATTATCAGATGGCAACCTGTGAGAGACAGGATTTAATCGGGGCAGGAGCACATACCTTGGATATTTTGCGTAAGTAGGTTAATCCTCTTTGTAGAATTTATTACGCCATTTGACGGCTTCATCACGGTATTTGATGGCAGTTTCCATTAGTTCATTGTATTGGACTTTGGCGCTTTCGATAAGTTTATCGCGTTTGGCTATTTGGGCACTAAGCTGATTAAGCTTCATAGAGAAGTTTTTTTCTAACTCGTGCTGCTTTTGGGAATGCTCTGATTGGAGTTTTTCAATCATAGCCTTATAATCTGTGTCATCATAGTGTAGTGGCATGATGCAGAAGTTGTTTTGAATGAAAAGCATTTTTGCATCCTCATCTGATTCAATAACCAGAATCAGTCCATTAGAGAAAGGGATAAGATGAAGCGTCGGAAGGATAGAAAACTGATGCGGAATGGAGAGCTTTGCATCAGGATAAAATGGACAGATGCACTTAATACAAAAGGATTCATTGAGAGGATTCTTCACAACATAAAAAAGCAGTAATTGCTGATTTAATACAGTAATTTGCGGATGAAAGCAGTCAGGCGTGTCTTGGCTGCTTAATTTGTATAAGGTGTTTAAGTCGGTAATGCTTCGAATTAGAATATCGTGCTGTGTGTTCTGGTAAGCATAGTGAATTGTTCCGTTGTAAATGGTATCGGACATGCTTTGGGCATAATCGTTACAGAGAATAACAGGCCGTGATAAAGTATCTCCGGTGGAGGTGCGTAGACAGATTTGGTCTTCGGTGGTATATAAAAATAAACTTTTTTGGTTTTCAATGGGATAGATGCTCATACTTGAACTCCAATTTTCTTTCTTTAATATACGGTATGTGGGAGAAAAATATTCCTTTTGATGTTTGGCATGGAAAATGTTGTGGCTTGAACGTCTGGAAGAATCCTGCATATGATAGTAGAAAGTAAGAGAAGAAGGGAAAAATTATGGCGAGAAACAAAACATCCAGATGTGGCTGTAAGACAAGAATCGTTAGTAATACGGTACAGAATATGCATAATAAATGCGGTGTATGTGTGAACCCGATTTTGGAATCACCGGATGTACTTAGCATTCAGGCACCACTTATCTATGATGAAATCGGTATTAATTTATGTACAACAGTATCCTTGGGAGCAGACCTGGCAACCACTTATCCGACAGCAGTCAGTGCAAAAGCGCAGGTGATAAATATCACCTTTACTTATGGAGAGGATGCAGTTACCATTGAAGAAATTGCGGGAAGGCCCAATTGCTACCTAGTGAGTCTTTCTGGGCTGACAGTAGATTTCGTGGTACGGCTTTATGACAGCGCAGGAAGATTAGTAGGAACTGTATATCCGTCTGTTCTATATCTGCCACCGACTACTGATGCTGAGACCTATGATGAGGATACCAATCCGACAGGTGTGCAGTTGGAAATTTTCGCTCCATATGGAGTTACCTATGTACAGGATGTAGCTGCTGAAACAACAACACCTGTATTAAATGTAGTAGGATTCCTTGCTACGAACAACTTTGTACAGCAAGGCTTAAATCTTTATGGAATTGGTAAGGCATTATGCTTTGATTTGACAGAGGGAACGGTATCCATGGGACTTACCTTGATTCTGCAGAGCTTATATTTTGCCGGATATTGCGTAGCGAGTGAGGGTAAAATATGCACACCGAAGGGAAGCCTTGTGGAAACAGATAATTCCTGCTGTTTAAGCTTTGTGGCAGGAGACTTGCTGAATCTGGCAATTAAGCCTTTAGAGCTTTGCGGTGAGGAAGAATTACAGTGTGAACAGCCGTGTAATTGCTGCCAGGAGTGTGGCGCAGAATAATAATAAGCAAATAAAAGAGCGTTGTCATTGTGAAATGCTTTCCGACACGATATAATTATGATATCTAAGGAAAGGGGCATTATATTTCATGAAAATGACAACGCTTTGTTATATTGAGAAGGATGACTGTTATCTGATGCTGCATCGGATTAAGAAGAAGCAGGATGCCAATGCAGGGAAATGGATTGGTGTAGGCGGTCACCTTGAGGCAGGAGAGAGTCCTGAGGAATGTCTGGTTCGGGAGGTAAAGGAGGAAACCGGACTGACTCTTACCGGTTATCGTTTTCGTGGGCTGATTACCTTTGTCAGTGATGTATGTGAGCAGGAGATGATGTGCCTGTATACTGCAGATACGTTTGAGGGAGAGCTTACAGAGTGTAATGAAGGAGAGCTTAAATGGATACCTAAGGCAGAGGTGACAAGTCTTCCGACCTGGGAGGGAGATGCACTGTTTTTAAAGCTTCTGCTGGAGGAGGAGAGTTGTTTCTTTTCCATGAAGCTTGAGTATGAAGGCGATGCCTTAGTAAAGCATGAGACAATGATTTATAAGTAAAATAAGAAAGGAAGAGGTATTGATATGAAGACGGTAAAGAATCAGATTTGGAATTATAATCAGGATATTGAGTTGGAAAAGTGTGGCGAGGGTGTCGAGAGAAAGATTCTTGCCTACACTGATGAGCTGATGTGCGTGGAGAATCATTTCAAGAAGGGCGGCGTAGGTGCGTTACACAGTCATCCGCATACACAGATTACTTATGTAGTATCAGGACAGTTTGAGTTTGAAATCAACGGAGAGAAGAAGGTTGTAAAGGCAGGAGATTCCATGCTGAAAAAGGATGGTATTGTGCATGGCTGTGTTTGTCTTGAAGAGGGCATTCTTTTGGATATTTTTAATCCGATGAGAGAAGAGTTTGTTTCTTAGAGCGTGATATAAGACAAATAATCCTTATTATTTCTAAAAACAATTACACAATATTACAAATTATCTGTAAAAGCAGTAAAATAAAGTAAAAAGACTGGTTGTTCGAGGGTGCATGGAAAAAATCATTGAATAAGCCGGTTGCAATAGTATCAAAGATTGTTTTGGAAAGTGAGAGGGAGACTTTATGACGAAGGAACAGTATCGGGTAGCGAATATAAGGGTTCGGAATGCGACGTTGGTGATTTTGGCATATATCGCATTGACGCTGGGATTGGCAGTGGCATTTGGAAACACGTCATGGAAGGTTTGGATTCAGTTCATTGCTGCGGTAATAGGTATTATATTTAATATTGTAGTTTATCAAAAGCAGAAGGAGACAAAGCTTGGCGGAGTTTTGATGCTGGTAAGTGCAACATCTGTATATTTTATACAAGCGATGTTGAATTCGACGGATAGTACTTATGTATATGCATTTCCGATTATGTTTGCAAGCATGGCTTTTCTCAATGTCAGACTTTTATATTGGGGGAATGGTATTGTTTTGGCGGCATGTATTGTAAGGACTATTATCCGTACGATACAGGTAGGGGATTTGGTATCGGAAAACATCGTAGCACTTATGATTATGACGGTTACGGCAGTAGTGTCTATTTCAGTTGCCAGAACCTTGGTTCGTTTTAATACGGAGAATATGTCTGCGATTCAGGATGCTGCGTCGAAGCAGGAAAATATGAATAAGAAGCTTGTGGAAGTTGCAGAGAAGATTATGGAAAATTTCGCAACCTCAGAGCAAATGATGTCTAGTCTTGATGTTAGTATTGATACTTGTAACGGTGCAATGACAGATATTGCAGAGAGTGCGGAAAGTACCGCACAGGCGATACAGGGACAGGCGGCACAGTGTGTGGATATTCAGAAGAATACTGACGAGGCAGGAACAAGTACAAAGGAAATGATAGATGCGTCAGCTAAGACCACGGTTATGGTTTTGCAAGGTGCTGAGGTAGTAAAGCAGTTAAAGCAGCAGGCAGATATTGTTGCGGATGCAAGTAATGTTACAGTAGAAGTAATTGAGAGACTAACCAAGAAGGTAGAAGAGGTTCAAAACTTTGTAGGAGCCATTCTTAGTATTTCCAATCAGACAAACCTGCTTGCATTAAATGCTTCTATTGAGGCGGCAAGAGCAGGAGAGGCCGGTAAGGGCTTTGCGGTCGTGGCAGATGAGATTCGCCAGTTGTCTGAACAGACAAAGGATGCTTCGAATCATATCACACAGATTATCAATGAATTGAATGTGGATACCAAGCTTGCGAATGAAAGCATTATGAATTCTGTAAGCTCTGTAGTGAAACAGAATGAACTGATTGAAGAGACTAGAGAAAAGTTTGAGAGTGTGAATGTAGAGGTTGGTGCATTGGATAGAAATATCCGTAATACGGAGCAGATAATTGCGCAAATAATCAATGCGACAGCTGCTATTTCGGAGAATATCGGTAATCTTTCGGCAACCAGCCAGCAGGTGGCAGCATCTTCAACAGAGGGTATGAAAGCATCACAGGCTACAGTAACGGATATGAAGGAATGTAAGAGATTATTAGAGGATATTTTTACACTTGCCAAGGATTTAAAAGAGTCTATCTAAAAAATTTAAAATATGTTATAGTAAGAATTGCCGCTTCAGGGAAGCGGCAATTCTTACGTTTTAGGAGAAGTGACAATGAATATAAAAATCAGAAACTCATTTTTATTAATGATTGCCGCGCTCATTTGGGGAACTGCATTTGTGGCTCAAAGTGAAGGTGCAGAAGCAATCGGCCCTTATGCATTTAACTGTATTCGTTCCTTTGTGGGAACAGGAGCATTATGTATTGTGATATTGATTATGGATAAGCTGGGAATCAGTAAAAAGCCTGCTACAAAGGAGGAAAAGAGACTTCTTTTAAAAGGTGGTATCAGCTGTGGTATTGTACTTTTTGTAGCAGGTAATCTGCAACAGGTGGGGTTGTATTATGGTACCAGTGCAGGTAAGGCGGGATTTTTGACAGCATGCTACATATTACTTGTTCCGATTATCGGACTCTTTTTGAAGAAAAAATGCGGATGGAATATTTGGATTGGTGTAGGACTTACCTTGGTTGGTTTGTATTTGCTGTGCATGAGCGGAAGCTTTTCCTTACAGTTTAGTGATGGATTGGTATTAATCTGTGCATTATTCTTTGCCATTCATATTCTGGTGGTGGATTACTATTCGCCAAAGGTTGACGGTGTACGATTATCCTGTATCCAGTTTGCAGTATGTGCATTACTTGGTTTGATTCCGACAAGCTGTGTGGATATAGGGCTTTCAGCAGAGAAGTTTTTGGACTGGCTACCTCTTCTTGCGTCATGGGAGGCTTGGATTTCGTTATTGTTTGCGGGAGTCATGTCCAGTGGTGTGGCATTTACCTTGCAGATTATAGCCCAGAACGGATTAAATCCTACGGTGGCTTCTTTGATTATGAGTTTGGAGTCTGTGTTTGCAGTACTGGCAGGTTGGCTGATTCTTCATGAGAGAATGACCGGGCGTGAGATTGTAGGATGCGTATTGATATTTGGCGCAATTGTGCTGGCACAGCTGCCTGTAGGTCATTTGTTAAGGAATAGGAAAGTGCTCGAAAAGTAGTGGAAGTTAAACAAGAATCAGCGAAGCTGATTCTTGCAGAGTGTTGCCGCCGGGCAACACTTTTTTAGGTATGAGTGTGCGTTACATCTTGGAGGAAAGGTTTTTTATCCGGATTTTACAATAAAGCATCCGGAGAATGATAGAATTGTCTATTGGGAACATTTTGGTCTGATGGATGATGAAGAATATTCAAAAAAGGCATATACGAAACTGCAAGTCTACAATTCTTATGGTATTGTTCCGTCTATTCATTTAATTACCACATTTGAAACAAGAGATAATCCATTAAGTGTGAAAATGGTTGAAAAGATAGTAGAGTACTATTTTCAATGAATTGGGTCGTGATGCAATCGAGGAGATATGTGGCCCAATTAAATGGGTCAGATTGAGAAGATATTGCAGTATGACCCACGGGTGGGTCTGGAACGTGCTGATTCAGAAAATGACCCAAATAGTAAAGATATGAAGATTGTTTAGCCATATTCAATGAGCATGCTTAGTAAGTGAAAACAGTATACGGGAAGTAGTTCAAGATAGGACACACTTTTATCACATTTTTATCATAATTCAAACATACTTTTATTTTAGTATTGCAGTGATAAGTAAGAAGTAGCTTGAGGTTTGAATTCCGAGGGTATTTCTTACGAAATACAAGATGGAGGGTTATGAAAGTGATAGAAGTAGTAAATCTTACAAAGAAGTACGGAAGTCATGTAGCTGTAGACCATCTGTCATTTCGGGTGGAAAGAGGAATGATATACGGGTTCCTTGGACCTAACGGAGCAGGTAAATCTACTACGATGAACATGATGACAGGTTATATTGCCGCAACAGAAGGTAGTGTTAAGATTAACGGTTATGATATTTTGCTACAGCCGGAGGAGGCAAA
>SVFJ01000116.1 GCA_015056925.1 Lachnospiraceae bacterium
AGCGCCTACGGCGCTTGTTCATCGAACGGCGTCGCCGTATACATCTATGCACGAATATGTCTGCTTGTGAGCAAGCTCCCACAGACTATTCGACATAGATGTGCATGGCTCATGCAAACCCGAATTTATATGATTTGTTGATTTATTCGAATATACAAAGGGGGGACACATATTCATGAATATCCGTCACCGTCTGTATTCCACTCAACCAAAACTCGCAAAGTGTCTGTGTACACGACAACAATGAGTATTAAGAGATAAATTGAAGCGGTAGGTGTTAAAGTATCGTATTCTAACTGTTTAGAAACAAAGTCTAAACCGGACGTTAATAAAAATGTGAGATATTTATAACTTTTCTATAGACAAATATATACCGGTGTGATATATTTATAACATCAAGTGAGAAATATATCACTTTACAACAGGAGGATGAAAATGAATAAAAAAGTAACATTAACAGAAATTGTAGGAACGAAGATAGTTTATGCTCTTATTATGGTAGCTTATTATTGGATGTGGGCTAGAACAGACTGGAAAGATTATTACGTAACAATTCAGAGCGCTTTGGGTATTTTCCTGATTACATTCTTCTTTGTTCAAGCAAGTAGAATCAAGAAATATAAAAAGGAAGGTATAGATGAAATGGCTGAGCATAATTTGAAACGCTGCGATTCCATTTGTTTTAAGATTTTCCTTGCTGTAATGGTTGTTACTGCTTGGAGTTGTGCAATCATTGGACATACAAACGTAATAAGTACTGAATTTATTGGATGGGTTATTGTATTAACTATCTTGGCATTAACAATTATTCGAACTGTTATTTTTATGATTATGGATAGCAGAGGTATTTAGTATGGCTTTAGAAACAAGAATAAAAGAATATCGTGAAAAAGCAGGGTATAAACAGAGTGAATTAGCGGAAATGGTTGGCGCAAGAAGGGAGACTATCGTTCATTTAGAAAATGGAAGATATAATCCGTCATTGAAGCTTGCTATGGACATCGCAAAGGTATTTGGAGTGACGGTTGAAGATTTATTTATGTATACAGAAGAATAGAAAAGAGCTCGATTTATAAGGTTTGCAACCGCCAGTTGACAAATTTCCAAGCACACTTGGTGGTCTGCAACTGCTTAAATTGTTATGCTTTACTCACAACGATAGCTATTGAAGAAAATAAAAACCTTTGATAAAGTAAGCAATAGCATATGAAGTTATGTAAACAAGTTTACTTTATTATATAGGAAGAAAGAGAGAGGTAAAGCACATGATTTTAGCAGACAAGATTATTACATTAAGGAAGCAGCTTGGTTGGTCGCAGGAGGAGTTGGCAGAGAAACTAGGCATATCCAGACAGTCAGTATCCAAATGGGAAAGCGGAATGTCGATTCCTGATTTAGAAAGAATCGTGAAGATGAGCAGTATTTTTGGAGTAAGCACAGATTACTTATTAAAGGACGAAGTGGAGACAACAGTTTATACAGAGACAGAAGATGATAAGGCAATAGGACAGACGGGAAGAGTTGTTTCTATTGAAGAAGCAAATGCTTGTATGTCTCTGACAGAGAAGCTTGCAGGCTGGATGGGATTAGCGGCGTTTATATGTGTGATTTCTCCTATGTGTCTTCTTTTGTTTGGAGCATTAGGTGAGGTAGGTATTTTATTTACAAATGAGAAAATAGCAGAAGGTGTTGGTTTGGCGGTTCTGTTTATTCTTGTTGCTATCGGTGCAGCGATGTTTATCATGACAGGTATGCAGCTAGAAAAGTATGAGTACATGGAAAAGGAAGAGATTAATCTTGCGTATGGAATTGAAGGGATTGTAGAGAAGAAGAAGGAAGCACATGCTCCTGCTTATCGTAAAAGTATTGCTTTATGTGCAGTATTGTCTATTATTGGTGTAATTCCGATGATGGTTGCAGGTGGATTAAATGCAAATGATATAGTAATGGTTTCTTGTGTTGATGTAATGCTGTTCTTAGTGGCAATAGGTGCTTCACAGGTAGTAAGTGCGTCTACCATTCAGGACTGTTATAATCAGCTTCTTCAGCAAGAAGATTATACATTAGAGAAAAAGCTTGCCAAAAAGAAGATGTCGCCAATTATTGTTGCTTACTGGTGCTTAATAACGGCGGTGTACTTAGGTGTAAGTCTTACTACAAACCAGTGGGAGTACACTTGGATTATCTGGCCTGTGGCGGCATTGGTATTTGTAGCGCTTTATGGAATTTTGAAGGCTGTGTTTGATAGAGCGAAGGATAAATAGGAAGAAAAGGTTGTTTGACTAAAAAGGGTCAAACAACCTTTTTGGATATAGACAAGTAACATAAATTCGTACCCGTATATTAAGTTTTTAAAAAAAATATCCGAAAGATATAGTGTAGCGGAAGAAAAGCAAGCACGAAGCATTTGCTTTTACCCACTACACTAGCGATAAATGCGAAGCATTTAGAGCAACAAAGAACAGAAAATAAAATACCCATACAGGAGAGAAGCTATGAATATTACAATGGATACGTTTTATTCCACTCAGAATGTAGAGGGTACTGGAAGTACAATTTCATATACGGCGGCTGCTATTTCAGAGAGCGAAAGAACATGGGGTAGTGGCTGTACATTAGACATCGCTGATAAAGTTATGGAGAACAATGCTTATCAAGGTCAAGGAATGACCACACAAGACATCATGCAGCAAGCTGAAACGACAAACGTTGATGCCCAGAAAGACTTTATGTTAGTGATGTCTAATTCTGTTTCCGGGGAAGATTTGGCCAAGATGAAGGAAGATGGCTATGATGCCGGAAGCACAGATGTGGAAACGTATGTCAGTATCGTCGATAAGATAAAGGTTACACTGGCAAAGGCAGGAGTAAATATAGCAGGCTATACAGATGATATCGATATGAGCGTCTTACAGGAAATCACAGGAAGCGTAGTGGATGCTAATGCATTGGTACAGCAAATGATGAGTGCAGACCTCCCGATTACACGAGAGAATATAGAGTCAGCAACGGCAGCAATTATGCAGGCAACACAGCTTGGTGAGCTGAGTGCGGATGCCATGAAATATCTGGTATTGAATCATAAGAGTGCAACGATTGGAAATTTGTATTTGGCACAGTTTTCAGCGGCAGCGACTACCAAGCAGGCGCAGGGGTATTATAGTGATGGTGCCGGCTATTATGCAAAGAAGGCAGACAGCTATAATTGGGCAAATCTGCAAAAGCAGATAAATGCCACAGTAGAAAAGGCAGGACTTTCTGAAAATGAAAATGCCTTTGTAAACGCCAAGTGGCTTGTAGAAATGGGAATTGAATTAAATCCTCAGAATCTGCTGGCAGTGACAGAGCTTTCAGATTTACAGCTTCCAATGGATACCAAGGAAGCCATGGAGCTTGTAATCAAGGCTATGAAGAATGGGAAAGCCCCTATTAATACGATTCTTACAGGAGAGGAGTCTATTGCAGAGCAAGCGGCTATGTTAGTAGAGGAGACTGGTCAGATAACAGATGAAGCCATTACGCAGGTGGTGACTTCAGGCTTACCTGTCAATTTAAAGAACCTGATTGCAGCACAGAAGGAAATTGATGCAAATCAAGCAATATCAAAAGAACAGCCGACAAATTATATTACAATAGACAGCAATAGTAGTGTTCGTGAAATAGAAGCAAAAAGACAGCTTGAAGAAATTCGTTTGATGATGACAGAAGAAGCTAATAGGCGAATGTTAAAGAGCGGTTATCAGATAGATACGACAGAGCTTTCAAAGCTGGTAGAGGATTTAAAGTCGGTGGAAGCCTCTATGAAGGCGGCATTGTTTAAAGGCGAAAATGAAGCAGTTAATCAACAAAGAGCAGTGCTTTATGAGGATACACTTGCAAAGGCAAAAGCACTTGCAGGTATGCCGGCAGCAGTAATTGGAAAGGCAATCGCAGAACAAAAGCCGTTTACAATAGGTACCTTGCATGACGAGGGTGCAATACTTCAAAAACAATACGAAGAAGCGGGTAAGTCCTATGAAGCTCTGATGACAGAGGTTAGGGGTGATTTAGGAGATAGCATCAAGAAGGCATTTCGTAATGTGGATGATATCCTTACAGATATGAATCTGGAGCTTAATGATAGTAATCGTAGAGCAGTGAGAATCTTAGGCTATAACAGCATGGAGATTACAAAGGAGAATATTGATAAGGTAAAGGAAGCAGATAGTATGGTAACAGGTGTCATCCGCAGAATGACACCGGCAACCACATTAGAGATGATTCGTAATCAGGCAAATCCATTGGAAATGAGTGTGGAGGAACTGGATAACTACTTAAATCAGCAGGACAGAGACCTTGGAGCGGATGCAGAAAAGTTCTCAAGATATTTGCAAAAACTCGACAGAAAGCATGAAATTACCGAAGAGGAAAGAGAAGCCTATATCGGTATTTACCGAATGTTCCGCCAGATTGAGAAATCAGACGGTGCGGTAATTGGAAGCTTAGTTTCCATGGGAGCAGAGCTGAATTTTAAAAATATGCTGTCAGCAGTCAGAACCAAAGCTGATAAGGGTATGGATTACACGATAGACGATGCATTTGGTGGTTTGGAGGATTTGATTCATAAAGGAACAGCCATAGATAAGCAGATTATGACAGGTTTCCAAGAGTCGAATACACAAGAGCAACCAAATGAAACAGATGAGCAGAAGCAGAAGTATTATGCAAGACTGGCAAGCGAGATTAAGTCAGAGATGACACCGGAGGCGTTAGCTTCTATAGATATCAATTCAGAGCTTACCATTGAGCAGTTAGCAGAGCATATTAAGAATCAGGAGCAGCCTGTTCAAGAGAAAGAGATTGTAAAGGAAGAACTAAAAGCCTTCCAAAAGGATATGAGTGAGGTTGCAAAGGTAGAGGATGAGGTCATTCAGGCACTGATTGATTATGAGCAGAGCGTCAGCGTGGATAATATTGAAGCGGCAAAGCTGTTGCTGATGGGAAGGGGTTCACTCTTTAAACAAATATTTGGAAAAGCAAAGAGCAACGCTTTGATAGATAGCGAAGAACCGATGCCAAGCAGTGTAGAAGAGGCAGCAGATGAGATGATTGACAGTCTGACGGATAAGAAGAATGCAGGGGATGCCTATCAAACACTGTTAGCAGAGGCAACAAAGGTAGCAGAGGCAATGATACATGAGCCGGGAACTACAGTTCTTAATATCAAGGCTGTAAAGTCTCTGTACAAGGGCTTATCCTTAGCAGGAAATCTTGCAAGAGAAGAGAACTATGAAATACCAATGGAAATTGGCGGAGAATTAACATCTGTTAATCTCAAGATTTATCATAATGCAGCAAAGACCGGTAAGGTAGCGGTTACTATGGATTCTGAGGTATTAGGTAAGGTAGCAGCAGAGTTTGACGTTACAGCTAAGAGTGTTTCGGGAATGATTGTATATGATAAAACGGTTTCTAAAGAAGGCTTACAGCAGATAAAGGAATCGATGGAGAGTGCCTTAGGTGCAAATGCGCAGCAGGTATCCATAAATCTGGTACATAGTAGGAGTATTGACTTGGCAAGATTTGGCGAAGACAGAGATGCAGAAGCGGGAGAGAAGCTATCCACAAAGGAGTTATATCAGACGGCGAAGACCTATATGACGGCCTTAAAGAGCATAGGGAGGTAAAGATAAATCATGAGAATTAACTACAATATTTCATCCATTATTGCAAGAAATGCATTGAATGTGAATAACACAAGACTTTCAAATTCTATCGAAAGATTGTCTAGTGGTTTGAAGATTAATCATGCATCGGATGATGCGGCAGGTCTTGCAATTTCTGTTAAGATGAATGCACAGATACGAAGCTTAGAGCAGGCAAATCGTAATGCGAATGACGGTATTTCCGTAGTAAATACAGCAGATGGTGCGATGCAGGAAGCACATGCTATTTTACAGAGAATGAATGAGCTTGCCGTTCAGTCGGCAAACGGTACAAACTCTGACGGAGACAGAGAGCAGATACAGTTGGAGATTGACCAGCTGGTGCAGGAGTTAGACAGAATAGCAGAAACAACACAGTTCAATGAGCAGAATCTTTTGGACGGAACCTTTGCCTATAAGGGTTATACCAATTCTGAGAATGTAAAGGTAATGTCTTACAGTGATGGTGTATCCAGCGGTATCTATGTCATGAATAAGCTGGAGTATAACTACTATGAGGACACTATCAAAGATAAGGACGCTTATCTTTATAATGGTGCAAATGCAGAGGTGACTCATGAAGAGCGTTACCAGGCATTAAGTGCGGATACCATCAAGGCAGATTTGGACTATGATGTGGAAGAAGGAAGCGGATATAAGTCATTCCCTGAAGGCGCTAAGGTGGTGCTGGATGAGGAGAATGTGATTATCCAGGCAGAAAATGACTTCCAGGTAAAGATTACGATGAATAATCGAAGCGAAATAGCAGGAAGCGGTGCAACCACGACAACAAAAGAGTTTATGATTAAGACAGACAGTTTCCAGAATATAACCGTAATTGATGAAGCAACCAATGCAAAGTACAATATCAGCCGTCTTGACTTTATTACGGAGACCGATGCGACAGGTGCAGTGGTACGAGAGGAAATTAATACAGGCTCAGAGGCGTTAGGTCTAAGAGGTTTGGAAGAGGACTTCAAAGAACTTTTCGCTCGTAAGTATGATAATCAGGATGTTGAGGTTACAGATTGCAGATTCAATGCTACAACCAATGAGTTTAGTATTGATGTAGAGGTAGAGGATGGAACACAGGAAACATTAACCTATAAGGTATTTGTACCGGAGGATAATGAGGAAGTGCTTCCTGCAGGCTACGACGACAGATATCATTATCTTCACTCACATACAGATACGGAGAAGACTACCTATACAATCGGTGATGATGACCCGGATAATAATAATCTTGAGCTTGACCTTACAGGTATTGGAGCGATGAGATTACAGGTAGGAGCGAATGAAGGACAGGTAATCGCGATTGAAATTCCTGCTTTGAATCCTGTATATCTGGGTGTTGATAAGCTTGATATTACTACGGAGGAGAAGGCAACAGCTGCAATTGATACAATCGGTGCAGCAATTAACCAGCTTTCGACAATTCGTTCAAAGATTGGTGCGTATGCAAACCGTATCGAGCATACAATCACAAATCTTGATACAACTACAGAGAATATGACAGCAGCATATTCTCGAATTATGGATGTTGATATGGCAACTGAGATGACAGAATATTCAACGGTGCAGGTATTGGTAGAGTCTTCTACGGCAATGCTTGCCCAGGCTAACGAGAGACCACAGTCCGTATTACAGCTGTTACAGTAATAAATAAAAGAAAGCAGGTCATATGAGCAGTGCTCATCGGGGGAATTT
Source organism: Lachnospiraceae bacterium (assembly GCA_015056925.1). Taxonomy (GTDB): domain Bacteria; phylum Bacillota; class Clostridia; order Lachnospirales; family Lachnospiraceae; genus COE1. The sequence continues at coordinate 7,392 of SVFJ01000116.1, forward strand.
GGACCTGGAAAGGACTAAGGTTACAATATGACAACTGAAAAAAAACAGGGATTTACAAGAAGAATCACAAGTGCGAACAAAACGCAGCTGGTAGTAATTGTATATGAAATGCTGTTGGTATACCTTGAGGATGCCAAGAATGCCTTTCATAATGATGACAGAAAAGAGTTTGTTAACAATCTGAAAATGGCAAGAGAATGTATTGGTCAGATGCGTACTACTCTGAACTTCCAGTATGAGTTGTCTAAGAATCTGTTCCAGCTGTACTGCTTTGCAGACAGAGAGCTGGCAGCAGATATGTATGGCTATAAGCTTGATAATCTGGACGTAGTCACAATGATTTTCACAAAGCTTCATGATGCCTACTACACGATTAGTAGTCAGGACGATTCACAGCCTTTGATGTCAAACATTCAGACAGTCTACGCAGGCTTTACCTACGGCAAGACCGATGTAAATGAGAATGTTGTAGGCTATGACGCAAAGCGGGGGTATTTTGCGTAGGTTATAAAATTAAATAGGGGTATAGAGAATCCTCCAAGGCTTTGCGCTTTGGAGGTTTTTTACTGTTCGTAACAAAAAAGATTCATTTCACGACAAAAAACTGCATTCTACGAAATGATAATTGACAAAAAGGGTACATAAATCTATAAATTTAAGATATGTCAGCACACTTTTTGGTTACTCAAAGTGATGTTTACTTCAATATTGTACCTGTTTACTCCGATAGTGCTGTTTTTTATGTAGGAATGGTATAGAGTGAAAATATGTTTAGTTAAATAATGATTAATTAATTTTGGACGTTCATGTTCATTTTTATGCTTTTCAAGACTAATTTATATTTGGAGTATTCAAAGCATTATACTAGGTTTAGTAATCATAAAAGGTAATACTTTAATATGGTGCAATCATAGACAAAACAGATAGGAATAAGAGTATATATTTTTTAATCAGAAATACAAATAAAGGGAGTTTTATGTATTATAAAGGGGAATTATTGATTTGGAATATTATATTAAGATAGAATGAAAAATATATTTTTTTACGAGGTAACGAGAGATGAAATACTACTGTGTCAGACAGCATGACATAACAGACTGCGGTGCAGCTTGTCTTGCTACCATATCAAAACAGAACGGATATAAGATTAGTATCTCAAAGATTCGTGAGATAGCGGGTACGGACAAGCAGGGAACAAATGCATATGGAGTCATCAAGGCGGCAGAAGCCCTTGGCTTCTCAGCCAAGGGGGTAAAGGGTAACCAGGAGGCATTTTTCTCAGAGTTTCCTCTGCCTTGTATTGCTCATGTGGTGGTGGATGGTTCCCTGATGCACTATGTGGTCATACATAAGATTACAAAGAAGCAGGTTATCATAGCGGATCCTGGACGTGGCATCGTGAAGCTGACACCACAGGAGTTTTTTGGAGAGGTTCACGAGGAGAATAAGCCGCCAAAGTATCAGTGGACAGGCGTGTTGATTCTGTTAGTGAAGAATGAGACCTTTGAAAAGGGTAATGATACCAAAGGGTTATTTGAGAGATTTATTCATTTATTAATTCCGCAGAAAAAAATGCTGCTGCATATTTTTGTAGCATCTTTAGTTTATACAGTGCTTGGTATATTGGGAGCATTTTATTATCAGGCGTTGTTGGATGATATCCTGCCTGATGGATTAAGACAGACGTTGATTACGCTGTCGATAGGCGTTATTTTACTGAATATCTTTAAGGTATTGCTGAATGCATTCCGTTCACATCTACTGCTGTATCTGAGCCAGAAGCTGGATATCGCGCTATTGTTGGGATATTACAGGCATGTGTTGCAGCTTCCGATGAATTTCTTCGGTACGAGAAAGGTCGGAGAAATTGTATCGCGTTTTAATGATGCATCTAATGTAAGAGATGCCATTTCGGGAGCAACGCTTACGATTATGATTGACACACTGATGGCGATTGCCGGTGCAATCATTCTGTATACACAAAATCCTATGA
>SVFJ01000011.1 GCA_015056925.1 Lachnospiraceae bacterium
GCTACGAATCCTCTTGTTGTACCAAGACGCTTCTTCTGGAAATCAATCACCTTCATGTGGTCCGGGTTAATCTCCGGCACTACCATAGGAACGTCAGGAGTCCATCTGTGAGCTGAGTTATTACTTACAACAGGTGTCTCTGTCTTAGCGTAATCTTCCTCAATCTTCTTAATCTCATCCTTTGTCATATCTACAGCTGAGAATACGAAATCAACCTCAGCAGCAACCTTCTCTACCTCGTTAACATTCATAACGATAATGTTCTTAACAGCCTCAGGCATAGGAGTAGTCATCTTCCATCTGTCACCAACTGCTTCTGCGTATGTTTTTCCAGCTGAACGCGGGCTTGCTGCAATCGTAGTTACCTCAAACCATGGATGATTCTCTAATAAAGAGATGAATCTCTGTCCAACCATACCTGTACCGCCAAGGATACCAACTCGTAATTTTTCACTCATTTTTCATTTCCTCATTTCTTAATATATCTTCTTTTTATTACGGCCTTAGGCCTAAGCACGCAATATCACCGTGCCTGTTACCTCATTAATTCCTAATCACAGTTATTAATTCTGCGTGTTGGGAACTATTATTTTAAATATTCCTTATGAAGAGCAATAACCTCTCTCATGGCATCCGGTCCCGGAGCACCGATGGTCATTCGCTTATTCACGCAAGTCTCAAGACTTACTGCATCAAAGATATCCTCACCGAATACAGGGCTAATCTCCTGAAGCTCAGAAAGTGATAACTCATCAATTGCCTTATCCTTCTCGATACAATATAACACAAGTCTTCCGATAATGCCATGGGCATCTCTGAAAGGCACACCATGATTTACCAAATAATCAGCTGCATCTGTAGCATTGGTAAAGCCCTTCATCGCACTAACCTTCATCACATCTTCATTGAACTTCAAGGTCTTAAGCATACCATCAAACAAAGCAATACAACCCTTCACCGTATCAATAGCATCAAAGGTAAGCTCCTTATCCTCCTGCATATCTTTATTATATGCAAGCGGGATACCCTTCATGGTAGTTAAAATCGACATCAGCGCACCATATACACGTCCGGTCTTACCACGAACAAGCTCTGCAATATCAGGATTCTTCTTCTGTGGCATAATACTGCTACCCGTAGAATATGCATCATCTATCTCAACGAAACGATATTCGTTAGAATTCCAAATAATAATCTCCTCGCAGAAACGGCTTAAATGCATCATGATTGTTGACATAGCTGACAACAACTCAATCACATAATCTCTGTCTGCTACAGAATCCATACTATTCAGCGTAGGTCCTGCAAACCCAAGAAGCTCTGCCGTGTATGCTCTATCCAATGGGTAAGTAGTTCCTGCCAAAGCACCTGAACCTAACGGACAGTAATTCATACGCTTATAAATATCATCCAAGCGGAGTCTGTCACGCTTAAACATCTCAAAATATGCCCCCATATGATGAGCCAATGTAATCGGCTGTGCCTTCTGTAAATGTGTAAAGCCCGGCATATAAGTCTCAAGATGATTCTCCATAATATGTAAAATACTCTCAAGCAATCCCTTTAACAGCTCATTAATCTCTACTACCTCATGTCTTGTATAAAGTTTCATATCTAATGCAACCTGGTCATTACGGCTTCTTCCTGTGTGAAGCTTCTTACCGGCATCTCCGATTCTGTCAATCAGATTCGCCTCTACAAAGCTGTGAATATCCTCATACTCATCCGTAATCTCCAGTCTGCCTTCGTTAACATCCTTCAAAATACCCTCTAAGCCTGCAAGAATCTGATTCTTCTCATCCTCAGTCAGAATCCCCTGCTTAGCAAGCATCTTCACATGCGCCATGCTTCCCTCAATATCCTGAACATAGAACTTTTGGTCAAACGAAATAGACGCATTAAAATTGTATACAAGTTTGTCCGTTTCCTTCGTAAAACGGCCACCCCAAAGCTGTGCCATCTGAGTGCACCTCCACTAAATATAATCAGTTTTGATAATCATTATTTAATGTAACATAAGTTTCGTATATAGGCAAGAACGAGATTTTAATTATGCATAAATATGCGAAAAGTGTCAATTTTTCTCCTAAATGTAAACTATTTTGTATCACATTTACCATAATTATACATAGGATATCTTATTAATAAATATGAAAGGAGTTTTCCTTATGTCTGCGATACTAAAGCTCGACCACATTGCTTACTCCTACTATTCTGATACGGGCGAGGTTAAAGTCATGGATAATATGGACTTTACCATCGAAAACGGCAGTTTCACCGCCATCGTTGGCCCTAGTGGCTGCGGCAAATCAACCATTCTATCCCTGATTGCCGGACTCCTAAAACCAACTGACGGCTTTATTACACTTTATTCCAATGACTTTGCTGCTCCTAAAATCGGTTATATGCTTCAGCACGACCATTTACTGGAATGGCGGGATATTTATCATAATGTTATACTCGGACTTGAAATTCAGCATAAGCTGACAAACGAATCCCTGGCCCTTGTTGATGAATTGTTGGAAAAATATAATCTGTCCCACACCAAAGCATTACTCCCTTCCGAACTTTCCGGAGGTATGCGACAACGCATTGCACTGATTCGCACCCTAACCCTAAAGCCGGATTTACTGCTTCTTGACGAACCCTTTAGTGCTTTAGACTATCAGACAAGACTACTGGTTTCTCAAGATGTACATCGCATTATCAAATCCGAGAATAAAACTGCCATTTTAGTCACTCACGATATTGCTGAGGCGATTTCCATGGCAGACCATGTACTTCTGCTATCCAAAGCTCCATGTCAAGTAAAGCTATCCATACCTATTGAATTTGAAAAACATGGCATTTCAAGAGAAACCGTACGGGACTCTAAGCTCTTCCAAGATTATTTTGACTTGATATGGGGGGAATTACAAAATGAAAACACCGAAAAATAAAATAAAAGCAAACGAAAATTACTCTGAAGGACAGAGAAACTTTCTACATCGAAAAAAACTCTACCGTATAAGCATCACCTGGGGAAGAATCCTTTTTTTATTTTCTTTTCTGCTCCTGTGGCAGATTGCGGCAGACCGGAAATGGATAGACTCCTTTTATTTCAGCTCGCCCCTTGCCATCCTACAGCTTTTTTATGAAAAGATGAGTAGCCTTGAGCTTCCGATACACATCAGCATTACATTGATGGAATCCGGTATCAGTTTTCTTTTAATCATATTGCTCTCACTCATTGCGGCATCCTGCTTTTGGTATTTTCCGGCTCTCGGGCAGATGTTAGAGCCTTTTTTGATTCTGCTTAACAGCCTTCCCAAATCAGCACTTGCCCCACTTATTATCGTGTGGATGGGAACCGGCTATCCCACCATCATATTGTGTGGTATCTCCGTAGGTCTATTTGGCTGTATTCTAAATCTGTACCAGACCTTTGGGCAGACAGACCCGGAGCGCATAAAACTAATTACTACTCTTGGCGGTAACAGACTGCAGGCTTTTACCAAGGTTGTTTTTCCCGGAAGCATACCTGCTTTTATATCTATTTCAAAAGTAAACATCGGTCTTGCTCTTGTAGGTGTTATTATCGGTGAATTTCTCGCCGGACGGCAGGGTCTTGGATACCTGATTATCTACGGAAGTCAGGTATTTCAGTTGGATTTGGTTATCTTAAGCATATTGATTCTCTGCGCCATCGCAGTGTTACTGTATGGAATCATGAATCTTTTAGAAAGAAAACTTAATAGATAAATAACTTTCTTAAAACAAAAAGAGCAGGACTGCAAATCCTGCTCAAAGCTCCCGAAGGGACTTGAACCCTCGACCTACTGATTACGAATCAGTTGCGCTACCAACTGCGCTACGGAAGCCTATCGTCTTACAACGACAAATATAATTATAGTAACTTCCGCGCAATTTGGCAAGCACTTTTTCATAATATGTTAACCATTTACTGTTCCATATGAACCGTAACCTGCGGGAACGGTATCTCAATGCCCTCACGGTCAAAGGTGAGCTTAATATTCTCCAAAAGGCGCCATCTAACCTCCCAATAATCCGCATTACTGCAATAGCATCTGGCACCAAGCACTACCTCACTGCTTCCAAGTGAATCTACATATACCAGAATATCTTCATTCTTCAAGACCTTACTCTCTGCATCGATAATCCCGCGAATAACATTCTTTGCCCTCTCGATATCCGCAGTATAAGAAATACCAACTGTCAAATCCACTCTTCTGACAGACGCCTGAGAAGCATTCGTTAATGAAGTATTTGCAAGCGTACCATTTGGCAAAATGACAATTTTATTATCTCCCGTTGCAAGCTTCGTATAGAAAATACCGATTTCCTTAACGGTACCGGAATTTCCCTTGTTATCTTCCGTGATAAAATCTCCAACCTTGAAAGGCTTTAACAATAATATCAAAACGCCACCCGCAAAATTACTCAGACTTCCCTGCAGAGCAAGTCCGATGGTAACACCTGCCGAACCAAGCAAAGCTACAACACTGGTTGCATCAAAGCCAAAATTCGTAGCTATTGCAAATATAAGCATGGCATACAAAGTATATTTTACAAAAGAATCCAAAAACTGAATCAAACCAATTTCTGCATCAGCATGTGTAAGAGACTTCCTAAGAATCTTTCTCACAAGCTTAATCAACTTCATTCCAACAAAGAATACAAGTACTGTAATCAGCACTCTCACTGCCAAATCCAGTGCCTTAGAAGGCAATGTCTGTAAAGCCAATTCTAACTCTTGAAACATATGATAACCACCTTTCTGATTCTATCCTGCACCACGCAGGACACCTTATTGCACAACAAGTGCTGCACTCAGGCAACACTTGCTTCAACACTTTATTTTGAAATATCATGTATAAACAATCCACTTCTCAGTTTGGGCTCAAACCATGTAGACTTAGGAGGCATCAACAGATTCGCATCTGCTACACCAAACAGCTCACCGATAGAAGTCGGATACATTGCAAATGCCACCTTGCAATCAGTCTGTACTCTCTTCTCAAGCTCAGCAATACCTCTGATTCCGCCTACAAAATCAATTCTCTTATCTGTCTTAGGGTCTTCAATGCCAAGAATCGGCGCAAGTACATTATTCTGCAATACAGCCACATCCAAGCCATCTACAGGATGCTCTACCATATACTCAGCCTTTGCCTGTAAGAGATACCATTGATTACCTAACAGCATGGATACCTGTCCCTTTGCTTGTGGCTTTGTACATGTATCAGCCTTAGATACCACATCATAAATCTTCTCAACACCTGTAAGGAACTCCTCCTCTGACAAGCCGTTCAAATCCTTTACAACACGATTATAGTCCATAATCATAAGCTCTTCATCCGCAAATAATACAGATAAGAAATAGTTAAACTCCTCTGTGCCTGTATAGTTCGGATTCTGCTCTCTCTTACGAAGACCTACCTTAACCGCAGAAGCACATCTGTGATGTCCGTCTGCAATATAAATCTGCTCAATCTTGTCAAAGCTCTCCTGAATGCTCTTAATATCTGCATCCTCTGTCACGCACCATACTCTGTGTGTAATGGCATCCTCTGACGTGAAATCATATAATGCCGGATTCTTCTTTGTCTTGGCAATAATCTCACGAAGCACGTCATTGGCTCTGTACGCAAGGAAAATCGGTCCTGTCTGCGCCTCGCAGGTCTCCACGTGACGAATACGGTCAAGCTCCTTATCTGCTCTTGTGTTCTCATGCTTCTTAATCACCTGATTCATATAATCATCAACGCTTGCGCAGGCAACAATACCTGTCTGCACACGAGAGTCCATAGTAAGCTCATAGAGATAATAAATCTCCTTCTCCTCCTGAACAAACTTACCATCTCTAACCATATTCCAAAGAAGCTCATGTGCCTTATCATAAACGCAGTCTGCGTAAGTATCCACAGATGCATCAAACTGTGTCTCAGCTCTGTCAATATTCAAAAATGATAAAGGATTACCCTTCACAACCTCTACTGCCTCTTCTCTGTTATAAACATCATACGGAAGCGCTGCTATCTTGTCCTCCAAACCAACTGCCGGTCTGTATGCCTTAAATGGTCTAATACATGCCATATGATTTCCTCCTTTGTTCATCCTGCTAATCTCATACCATATATGACTTATGTCTACTCAGTCATTTACTTATTGTAACAAAAGATGGCCTTTCCTACAACCTCATTTTTGACATTCCCACTCCATAGTGCTACAATAGTTACTGCTTAAATATGAAACTTATATTTAGCGCTTACGATTTTGAATGACATTATTTTATGATAGAAAGGACGTTATATTATGACAGCAGAAGACAAGCAGATATTAGACCGCATCAATGCATATGCCAACGAGGTTTTAGGTGATATTGACCCTCAGAAGACTAAGGTTTCTTTCCAGTTAGAGCAGATTAAGCCTGTTATGGAAGAAATCGCCAAGGAAATGAACGTTTCCGTAACTGATATTTTCATCAAATACATGGACCTTGCCACGGAAGCCTCTGTTGCACAGGAAGCCAAATTCAAGGACACCATCGGCGGTTCCCTTGATTCAGGTGATATCAGATTGCATTATTAAACACAATGCCCTGTTGATAGGAGTTTATCCTGTCAATAGGGCATTTCTTTATTTCCAACTCTTCTTAATCTTTCTTATTACAAGTAGCGAACCAACAGCTACCACTGTCAGGAAACCATATACCAATACATAGCTTGCTGTTATGCTCAACTTACTTCCAAGGTATGGTGTAGCAAGTCCATTGATTACAGGCGATACAAAATCTACCAGCATATGTATCACAAGGCAAATACCAATTCCTACAAAGTCTTTCTTACAACTCACAAAATAGCACACCAGCAAACTTAAAGCGACATGCAAAATCATCGTCAAAATTCTCTCATACCCTGCTAGCAAAAATAAAGATGCTGATGTTTCAATCAACTGTTCCTTAGCACTAAGCAACGCTGATGTATCTACTCCCAAAGCTGCAGTCTGTTCTACCATCAGGTCATATGCACCTGTGTTAATCATTACACTATATAACAGGTTATTGATATATGTCATTCCAATCAACATCACCGCTTCAATACCACCATGTCCCAGACCTGCCGCAATACCGTGTTCATAAGTTAGCTTCTTTACAAGAATCTTTGCAACTACATATCTGGCTATCACTTCTACCAAAGCAGCAGTAAATGCCAATATCAAGCAATACAAAACATAATGATTTGCAGCAAAGCTCATAAATGCCGGACTTAAAGACAACACATTGATAATAGATAATCTAATTACAATCTGCATCACAAAGAATCCTGCAGCTCCAAGAAGAAGCGCACCGCCAACCTTCTTATCTTTATTTTTCACTGTATACACAATCCAAGCCACAATCGGCATCACTAATGTAACTAACAACGTTACCACCATTGTCAAAATCGATACTCCACTTACCATTTTTACTCTCCCTCTTTCCTAAATCTCATAACAAAATCATATACCAGCTGCGTCTGTGCATCATCAATACCACTCATATAATAAATCCCATCATTCGTCTTAATTTTCAAGAAAATAGTATTCTGAGGATTTAAAAATACATAACATTTTCTCTCCTCCTCTGAAACAAAGAACTTTCCTTTATACATCTTATCCATAGCACTGCCATTTGTCTTAGACATCTTCGGAAGTTCTTCCAAATAGCTAATCTCCACTATATCCGACGCAAGAATCTCATACTCCGTTTTCATATGCTCAGCCTTGATACACTCGTCCACAGGCGCCAAATTCTCATCCGTCACCATTCCTATACTCAATGAAATCGGTGTAAATTCTTCCAAAACAACCCAAGCACACATACCAATACACAGCACAATTGATGCGATACCGATAATGTCCAAAATCCACCCAAGCGGTCTTGCCATATTGGTAGTCGTTCCCATACCAATTCTTGTCTCTACCATGGAACGCTTGTCATTTGGATTATAATAAATAATACCGCCTATCCAGTATCTGTCATCATCCACACACAAATCAACGTCCTTCTTATCTGCATAGCTTTTATCTATAGCTGACAGTCTGCCAGAAATCCTCAGACACACCACAATAAGGACTATCGAATAACTAACCGTCCCCCACAGTACAAAGCTCATAAAAAACTCTCCATACCACAGTGCTACCGATATCAGAATCTGCATAACCGCTGTCAGCCATGCTGCCTGTTGCCAGAAGCTTTTCCAAATATTCTTCTTTGCTCTGGTATAATTCAGATTTACATCACTGTCTTTGCTGATGACATCTGTATTCTTTTTATCCATTGCAATGGCACACACAGCAAAAAGAATCATACAAAGTAAGCATGTAATATAAAATACATAAAAGCACATCTCATTGGCAGGACTGTCTCCCCAAACCTTTCCGCTCGCACGATATACTATCCCGCTGGCTCCTGTTAAGAGGGTTACCGCAAAGGGAACAATAAACCGAGATAAACTCACACATCTAATCTGCCCCAAAGACTTCAGTTCAACATGAATCTCTCTTTCTGCTTGCACATTCCAACCCTTTTCCTCTTTATACTTGCGAAGCCTTGCATTTGCTTTAAAAAACGGAATATAAAAAATAGCAATCGCCGCAAATATCCATACGCACCATATCGTACACTGTATACTAACATAAGGAATCACAAAGCATAGTGCCGGAACTGCCATTGATATGATAAATGCTCTCAACAGACCACCATCATATGCCTTATTCACTTCCTCAAGTGTCTTTTTTGTCTCCTCATCCTCCAACCATTCATTCTTAAAGGTGACACTAAAATATCTTCCCTTCTGTGGCTTTGCATTCTTTCTCAATATTACATACATAATCACAAATACCGGATAGATTCCAACAGCCATAATCACATTCAGTAACATACTCTCTCCTCCTCTTTACTCTTATATCAATCCTTCCTAATTATCAGACACATTACCTTCCTTATAGTACCGTTCACACGTTTTACAAAACACTTCCCATGGCATACCGCTAATCTTTGCTTCCGATATAATCGTCTTCAAAAGCTCCTTATTCTCTTCGGTCAGTTCTCCCTGCCGCACAAATGAATTGCGCACTCTTGCACCACTTCTCCTATCAGTGACAATATAGCCTTCCGCCTTCAGTATCTGATATGCCTTACTAACCGTCATCGTGTTAATACCTATCTCCTCAGCAAGTGCACGTACCGTCGGCAGCTGCTCTCCCGGCTGAAGCCTTCCATCTGAAATACCAAGCACAATCTGATTACGAATCTGCTGATAAATCGGAGTATCTGAACCATCACGAATTGAAATAATCAACTCTTCACCTCCTGCACAATCCCCTCTTTTTGTATTATTTGTATTAATTATACCAATACAAAACTATTATGTCAATATTTCTGTACACACAAAAACGACACCGGAAAACATTAGCTTTTCGTGTCGTTTCATTTCCTGTAAAACAAAAAAGATGCTTCAGCATCTTTTTTGTTTTCCCCTAATTTTAGTTTTTTGTTTGGTTGAATCTTTTACACTTTTGAATTCCCTTCACACAACATTTGCGTGACTTATTTCCCCTTTTAGAATTCTCTCATAACTTAGTTGCACCCCTTATGTACAACACATGTCGTCGCTTTCTGCGATTCGCTCTCTGCAAATTTCCTTTTACACATTTCCTTTTACACAATTTCGGCTTTTACACAAATCCCCTTTTACACATTTACTTGCCTCTTACACAATTTCGAAAAGATTCCCCTTTTACACATTTGCTTCAGATTAAAATCCCCCAATCTTAATCTGAAACACACCCCTGATTTTACATCTCTAAAAGAACCATGTTCCGTTTTCTGTAACGTTGTTCTTTAATGATATTAAACCACTAATCCCAATTATTGTCAACCGTTTTTCGCCAAAAATCTACATTTTTTAAGGTTTTTTTGTATTTTTAGCCGTTTAAACGTGTTCAGCAGAGCGGAACGCCGTTACTCGTTATATGTTTTATACTTCTACCTCAACTATTTCATTGAAAAATAAAGGTTTTTTAATGATGCCGTTCAAAAAAAAGTACCTACTCAGATTGCGATAATTCCAAATCTCTTTGACGCAATCAGAACAATGTTCTTTTAAAATATTTTTAGTGTTCTATGACAAAACCAAATATTTCTGCATCTTTTGATACAACTCATGAATGTCTATCGGTTTGGAAATATGTTCATTCATTCCACTCTTTGCTGATTGCTCTACATCCTGAGAAAACGCATTTGCTGTCATCGCAAAAACAGGTATTGTCTCTCCGTACGTGCCCATTTTTCGAATTTTTTCTGTTGCCTCATATCCGGTCATACCGGGCAATTGAATATCCATTAAAATCAAATCTAACGGCTCGTCCTTTGCATCCTCAAATATCTGAATTGCTTCCTCTGCACTCCATGCACTGATTACCTCAGCTCCGGTTCTTTGCAGTATTGCCAGAATAATTTCCATATTAATTTCATTATCTTCAACAACCATAAGCTTCTTCCCCTTTGCATTCGGTATCTTATTATCTTCTTTCTCCTCTTGCTTTACCTCAGTATCCTTCTTCAGCTTCATTTTAATCAAAAATCTTGTTCCCTTGCCCAACTCACTGTCAATTTCCAAGTCTGCCCCCATAACATCCAGAATTGTTTTTGTAATACTCATGCCAATGCCGCTTCCCTCTGTTTTATTGACATACTGCGTCTCATCTCTTTCAAAAGGCTTGAATATCATTGTTTCTACAAACTCTTTCTTCATTCCGATTCCGTTATCTGCCACTTCTATCTTAAAAAATGCATACTCATCAGCCAACGCTTTGCTTTCTTCTTCCAGCTGCTCCACAATCAAGCTGACCTTCCCTCCTGTCGGTGTAAACTTAATGCTATTACTTAGAAGATTCATTATAACCTGCCTGAATCGAACTACATCCCCCACAAAACTATTATCTTGTACTTTGTCACAACAAACCTCCAATGTCAGTCCTTTCGACGCAGCCCTTTGTTCCAATACATTATATATCTCTATAATAAACTCTTTCAGTTCAAATCTTACTTCCTTTAATTTCAATTCATGACTTTCTATCTCAGACATATCCAATACGTTATTAATCAAATGAAGAAGCATTACCGAGGAATCATTAATCTTCTTTAGGCAATCCTGCACCTTCTCCTTATTATCTATGTTATAATTGGCCATTTCCGTCATTCCCAATATGGCATTCATTGGTGTCCTAATATCATGAGACATATTCGCCAAGAACTTACTTTTGGCTTCATTTGCCTTTTGCGCCTTCTGTTTCTCCCTTTCAATATTTTTCTTGGAACGCTCTTCATACCTTTGCTGGTATTTGAATACAAGTCCACAGGATACAGACACTGCAACAATCGCTAAAATATTATCCTGATAATAATACAATTCCTCCATCTGCCCTAATTCATCTCGCAAAAAATGATAACTATAAGATATACAACATATATATAGCGTAAGCGTAACCGGAAACAGTACACAAAAATAAATTCCCTTCGTAAACAAGCAAATCATCAACAACCCTAATACCATCCATACCGGCATACCCGACTTAATGCCTCCGCCTTCTGTTCCCATATATAAATACGGAATAATTACAAACAGCATCGGAATTAATGTTAATGTCTTAAAAAACATAATTTGCCCCTGATGATTTCTCGAAAAAAACAGCACAAAAAGCAAATAAATAATGCTGAGAAACAAAGGCAAAATACTCTTTGTCTCATATCTCATTACCAACTGAAAAGCCATAACGAAGAACATTGCCAATATTTCAATTACTACCATTGAATAAAACGTGAAAAGCTCTGTACTTTTATCTTCTATGGATATTCCAAAAAAACTAAAAATTCTTTTTATCAAACCGACCATATTTTCACCCTCTATAACATATATCATATCTATCAAACGCATAATTTTCTCATTATATATTCTATTTTATTATTTTGTCGCACTTTTTCCAAGTGTTTTCTACGAAAAAAGAAGCCATCGTATCTCAAATGATACAATGACCTCTTTCTATGTAATCTAATAATCAAACAACCTATATCGTCTAATCTATTATTTCACTTTTCTTGCTCTGAATACACCCTCAATAGCAGCTAACTGCTCTAAGATGGCATCTGTTGCCGGAGTTTCAATATCCATAACGGTATATCCATACTCACCTCTTGACTTATTAGTCATATCTGAGATGTTGATTCCGGCTTCACCGAATACACCTGTAAATTGTGTAATCATGTTCGCAATGTTCTTATGATGAATTGCTACACGTCCTGCTGTCTGGCAAACACCCATATCACAGTTAGGATAGTTTACACTGTTCTTGATATTACCGTTCTCAAGATAGTTCTTAAGCTCATCTACCGCCATTACTGCACAGTTATCCTCAGACTCCTCTGTTGAAGCTCCAAGATGAGGCATAACGATGCATCCCGGATGACCTGCTGTAGTAGGGTTCGCAAAATCAGAAACATACTTTCTAATCTTACCTGACTCTAAACCTGCCAATACATCCTTCTCATTTGCAAGAAGGTCTCTTGCAAAGTTAAGAATAATAACTCCCGGCTTCATCTTAGAAATAGCATCAGCATTAATCATACCCTTTGTGCTATCTAATAACGGAACGTGAATTGTAATATAATCACAGTTCTCATAAATCTCTTCAACATTTAATACATGCTTAACATCACGGCTTAAGCTCCACGCTGCATCAACTGATACATATGGGTCATAACCGTATACTTCCATGCCTAAGTGTCTTGCTGCATTAGCTACCTTAACACCAATGGCACCAAGACCGATAATACCAAGCTTCTTACCTGCAATCTCAGTTCCTGCAAACTTGCTCTTTGCCTTCTCTGCAGTCTTAGAAATAGCTTCGTCTTCCTTATTATCCTCTACCCACTTAATACCGCCAACAACATCTCTTGCAGCCAATAACATACCTGCAATTACAAGCTCCTTAACGCCGTTTGCATTTGCACCAGGTGTATTGAATACTACAATACCCTGCTCTGCACACTTCTCAAGCGGAATGTTATTTACACCGGCACCTGCTCTTGCTACTGCAAGAAGGTTCTTTGGCAACTCCATATCATGCATAGATGCGCTACGAACCAACACACCATCAGCTGCATTGATATCATCTGTCTTCTGATAGTTATCTGTAAATCTTACTAAACCAATATTAGAAATTGGATTCAAACAATTATACTGGAACATTATGCATTCTCCTCCTCAAACTTCTTCATGAATGCAACAAGCTTCTCTACGCCCTCGATTGGCATAGCATTGTAGATGCTTGCACGCATACCACCAACAGAACGATGACCCTTAAGGTTCTCAAAGCCAGCTTCCTTAGCTTCCTTAACAAACTTAGCATCTAACTCATCGCTTCCTGTTACGAATGGTACGTTCATAAGAGAACGGTCCTCCGCTCTAACAGTTCCCTTGAAGAGCTTGCTCTGGTCTAAGAAATCATATAAAATCTTAGCCTTCTTCTCGTTATGCTCCTTCATTGCTGTAAGACCGCCCATCTTCTTAATCCACTTGAATACCTTACCACAAATATAGATACCGTATGCAGGTGGTGTATTATACATAGAACCATTATCTACATGAATCTTATACTTTAACATAGTAGGTGTTCCAGGTAATGTATCCTCGGTAATCAAATCCTCTCTGATGATTGCAATTACTACACCTGCAGGTCCAATGTTCTTCTGAACACCGCCGTAAATCATACCATACTTTGTAACATCCATAGGCTCTGATAAGAAGCATGAAGATACATCAGATACTAATACCTTACCCTTTGTGTTTGGTAAAGTCTTGAACTTTGTTCCGTAAATTGTATTGTTCTCACAAATATATACATAATCTGCATCCTCTGAAATTGGTAAATCAGAGCAATCCGGAATGTAAGAAAATGTCTCATCCTCAGAAGAGGCAATCTTATTAGCCTTACCATACATACAAGCTTCCTGATAAGCCTTCTTAGCCCACTGACCTGTTACAATATAATCAGCAACACCATTCTTCATAAGGTTCATAGGAATCATAGCAAACTGCTGGCTTGCACCACCCTGTAAGAATAATACTTTATAGTTATCAGGGATATTTAATAAATCTCTTAAATCAGCCTCAGCCTCATCAATAATTGCCTGATAAGCCTTTGAACGATGGCTCATCTCCATTACTGACATACCTGTTCCCTTATAATCTAACATCTCTGCTGCAGCTTCTTTTAATACTTCTTCAGGTAAAACTGCCGGACCTGCTGAAAAGTTGTACACTCTAGACATTTCTCTAACTCCTCCTGGTTATTATTACTTTTCGTAATTATTCAGTCCCTTCATAATTACGATGCAAAAATCTATGACAAATTGCTACGCAATGAGATTTTTGCAATAGTGAATCATTTTCTTACGGTCTCAGCAGCAAGTGCCTCGACCTGTCCTGAATAGTTACATTAATTCACAAATAATGAATACATTTATATATAATGATTTATTATATGCAACACTCACTGTTGTATATTAACACTTTACATCGGCAAAGTCAACGTTTGTTACAACTACAATTACTGACGGTTTGCCAAATCCTCTGCATCAAAGGCATCGCTGATTGCAGCTCCTGCCGGTACCATAGGGAATACCTTATCATCCTCTTCAATCACACACTCAATCACTACAGGTGCATTCAAGGAAATCGCCTTCTCAATAGCAGGGCCAACCTCTTCCTTCTTGGTAACACGAATTGCCTCACATCCAAGTCCCTCTGCAACCTTACAGAAGTCCACCTTATCTGCAAGAACAGTCTGTGAATAGCGCTGTCCATAGAACAGAGTCTGCCACTGTCTAACCATACCAAGTACATGGTTGTTAATCACAATCTGTATAATCGGAATATTATAACGGCTTGCTGTTGCCAACTCATGAAGATTCATACGGAAGCAACCATCACCTGCAATATTTACACAGATATCATCCGGTCTGCCTACCTTGGCACCGATACATGCTCCAAGACCGTAACCCATAGTTCCGAGACCACCTGATGAAAGGAAAGTTCTTGGCTTTGTATAATGATAGAACTGCGCTGCCCACATCTGGTGCTGTCCTACATCTGTTGACACAACCGCCTTACCCTTAGTTACTCTGTCAAGCTCCTCAATGATATACGGACCCGTCAGCTTATCTGTATCATACTTTAACGGATACTTTTCCTTAAGACTCTTAATATAATCAAGCCACTCTGTATGATTCTGCTTGCTTAATCTGACATTAAGCTCCTGTAATACAGACTTCAAATCACCTACGATAGCCGCATCTGTCTTAATATTCTTATTAATCTCAGCCGCATCAATATCAATATGCAAAATCTTAGCATTACTTGCAAACTTCTTAGGATTACCAACTACACGGTCTGAAAATCTTGCACCAAGAGCAATCAATAAGTCACACTGGCTCACACCGTAGTTAGAGGTCTTTGTACCATGCATACCAATCATACCTGTGTACTGGTCACTATTACCATCAAAAGCGCCCTTACCCATCAAGGTATCACATACAGGCGCGCCTACCTTCTCAGCAAACTCCTTCACCTGTGCAGCCGCATCTGAAATAATTGCTCCACCACCAAGATAAATATATGGCTTCTCAGACTCCTGAATCAATTTGATTGCTGTATTAATATCTTCCTCTGTGTAATGATTCTGAACCTCAACAGCCTCAGGTCTCATTGGTTCAAACTCACATTTATTGGCTGTAACATCCTTTGTAATATCTACAAGTACAGGACCCGGTCTGCCGGTACGCGCAATCTTAAACGCCTTACGGATAGTATCAGCAAGCTCATTTACATCCTTAACGATGAAGCCATGCTTTGTAATCGGCATCGTTACACCCGCAATATCTACCTCCTGGAAAGAATCCTTACCAAGTAAAGGCAATGTAACATTAGCAGTAATCGCAACCATAGGAACAGAATCCATATAAGCAGTTGCAATACCTGTTACAAGATTTGTTGCACCCGGACCGCTTGTTGCCATACAAACACCAACCTTACCGGTTGCTCTTGCATATCCGTCTGCCGCATGAGAAGCACCCTGCTCATGAGAAGTTAAGATATGCTTAATCTCATCACTATGTTTATATAATTCATCGTAAATATTCAAAATACATCCACCCGGATAACCAAATACAGTATCCACGCCTTGTTCTTTCAAACACTCAATTACGATTTCTGAACCATTTAACAGCATAGAATTTCTCCTTTTTCTAAATGTATTTATTTCTTAATCTCTAAAACAGCACCTCTGTTACCGCTTGTAACCATCTCACGGTATCTTGCAAGATATCCTGTATTCACTGCCGGCTCCTTAGGCTGCCACTTTGCTCTTCTTGCAGCAAGCTCTTCATCCGACACCTTAACATTCAACTTGTACTCAGGAATATTAATCTCAATAATATCTCCCTCTTCTACCAAAGCGATAGGTCCGCACACAGCTGCCTCCGGTGAAACATGTCCGATGGAAGCTCCTCTTGAAGCACCTGAGAAGCGTCCGTCTGTAATCAAAGCAACGCTTGAGCCAAGTCCCATACCCGCTATAGCAGATGTTGGATTAAGCATCTCTCTCATACCAGGACCACCCTTTGGACCCTCATAACGGATGACTACAACGTCTCCTGCTACAATCTTGCCGCCCTTGATAGCTGCAATAGCATCCTCTTCACACTCGAATACGCGAGCAGGACCTTCATGTACCATCATCTCAGCAACTACTGCTGAACGCTTAACAACACTTCCGTCAGGAGCAAGGTTACCCTTTAATACTGCAAGACCGCCTGTTGTACTATATGGATTATCCATAGGTCTGATAACCTCAGGATTCAAATTCTTAACACCCTTAATATTCTCACCGATTGTCTTACCTGTTACTGTCATACAATTCTCATTAATCAATCCTGCCTCTGCAAGCTGATTCATAACTGCATACACACCGCCTGCTTCGTTAAGGTCTTCCATATAGGTAGGACCTGCCGGTGCAAGGTGGCAAAGGTTTGGTGTCTTATCACTGATTTCATTTGCAAATGCAATATCGAAATCAAAGCCAATCTCATGTGCAATAGCCGGTAAATGAAGCATACTGTTTGTAGAACATCCAAGTGCCATATCAACAGTTAACGCATTAATAATTGCTTCCTTTGTCATAATGTCACGAGGGCGAATATTCTGACGAAGCATCTCCATAACTGCCATACCTGCATGCTTAGCAAGTCTGATTCTGTCAGAATAAACTGCAGGAATTGTACCATTACCGCGAAGTCCCATACCGAGAGCCTCTGTTAAGCAGTTCATAGAGTTTGCTGTATACATACCTGAACAAGAACCACATGTAGGACATGCCTTCTGCTCATACTCACAAACCTTCTCCTCTGTCATAGTACCTGCAGCATAAGAACCTACTGCCTCAAACATCGATGAAAGACTTGTCTTATGTCCGTCAATACGACCTGCAAGCATAGGACCACCTGAAACAAATACAGTCGGAACATTAATTCTTGCAGCTGCCATCAAAAGACCCGGAACATTCTTATCACAGTTTGGAACCATAACCAAAGCATCAAACTGATGTGCCATAGCCATAGCCTCTGTTGAATCTGCAATCAAATCTCTTGTAACAAGGGAATACTTCATACCAACGTGTCCCATAGCAATACCATCACAAACCGCAATTGCAGGGAACACTACAGGAACACCGCCTGCCTCTGCTACTCCTAACTTAACTGCATTTACAATCTTATCAAGATTCATATGACCAGGTACAATCTCATTATATGAGCTTACGATACCAATCATAGGCTTCTTCATTTCCTCTTCTGTAAATCCTAATGCATTAAACAAGCTTCTGTGAGGAGCCTGCTGCATTCCCTTCATAACATTATCACTTCTCATGACTTATCCTCCATATCTGAATCAAAATTAAATACGCTCTGCAATCAAGTCACCCATCTTTGCTGTACCAATCTGAGTTACTGTTGCCTTCTTGCTCTCATCCTGCGGCATAATATCGATGGTACGGTAATTCTCCTCCAATACCTTCTTAACCGCCTTCTCAATCGCATCTGCCTCTGCATCCAAATCAAAGGAATAACGAAGCATCATCGCTGCGCTGAGAATGGTAGCGATAGGATTAGCAATACCCATACCTGCAATATCAGGTGCTGAACCGCCACTTGGCTCATAAAGGCCGAACTTTGTATCATTTAAGCTGGCTGATGCAAGCATACCAATAGAACCTGTTACCATACTTGCCTCATCAGATAAAATATCACCAAACATATTCTCAGTCAAAATTACGTCGAACTGTCTTGGATTCTTTACAAGCTGCATTGCGCAGTTATCAACAAGCATATGCTCTAAAGTAACCTCCGGATAATCAGCTGCAACTTCCTCTACAACCTTTCTCCAAAGTCTTGAAGAATCAAGTACGTTAGCCTTATCAACGCTTGTTACTTTCTTTCTTCTCTTCATTGCAATATCAAAGCCCTTGATTGCAATTCTACGAATCTCTTCTTCATTATATGTAAGTGTGTCAACCGCAGTCATAACACCATCGACTTCCTTAGTGCTTCTCTCACCAAAGTAAAGACCGCCTGTTAACTCACGCATAATCATCATATCAAAGCCATCGCCGATAATATCATCTCTTAAAGGACATGCTTCCTTCAACTCTTCATATAAATTAGCAGGTCTTAGATTCGCAAATAAATTCAAAGCCTTACGAAGCTTTAGCAAACCTGCCTCCGGTCTTAAATGAGAAGGTAACTTATACCATGGTGATGTAGAAGTATTACCTCCGATAGAACCCATCAACACTGCATCCGCAGCCTTTGCTGTCGCAATCGCCTCATCTGTAAGCGGCTCGCCACAGGCATCAATAGATGCTCCTCCCATTAAAATATCTGTAAAGGACATCTCATGTCCATACTTATCTGCTACTGCATTTAATACCTTCTTAGCTTCTGCTACTACCTCCGGTCCGATACCGTCACCAGGAATACATACTATATTTAACTTCATTCTAATATCCTACCCTTTCCGCTACCTGCAAACTTTGGGCCGCAGGCACAAATTTGCGTGTGAAAATTCTATTTTCACACTAACCTCACAATCCGTTGTCTAAACAACATATTTTTAATAGAATGTGTCTTGGCACATTCTGTGCCATAAAAGCATCGCATTCATGCGACATCTTCCTCGCTTTTTGTGTGCATACCCTGCGAAGCATACACTAGGCAGAAACCGTCTAGTGTATATTTATACACATATAACGATATCATATTACATTCAACAAAAATTTTCAACCGTCAACATAAAAAAACACCAAATAAAGAAAACAAAAAGGTGCCACCCAAAAAGTGACACCTCTAATCGCTCTAAAATATCTATTATTCAGGCTTCTCTACCTGCTCAATCGCTGCCTTCTTCATTGGAATACGGCAGTTCTTGTTGTTACCAAACTCAACAATAACATCCTCATCTGTAATATCAATTACAATACCGTAGAAACCTGAAGTTGTAAGAATGCTGTCACCCACCTCAACAGAGTTAACAAGTGCTGCTCTCTTCTTCTGTTCCTTCTTCTGCGGACGATAAAACAACAGATAGAATATACCAATCATAATTCCAAGGTACAATACGTAAAACATTACCGGTATTTCTGTCGGCTGTTCGGCTGTTAATAATAAATTCATGATAGTTCCTCCTATATCAAGTTCACTTAACTTGTCTTTTTAAACAACATCTTAATAATACACAATACAACTACACACATCAAGTAAAATTTACATAAATTTTACCATCGTACTGCTATTTATCGCCCGCCTCAAAGCCTGCAAGCTTTCTCTTCTTATACGAAGCAAACTCTCCTGCATCCAAGGCATCACGAATCTCCTGCATCATTGTATTATAGAAATAAAGATTATGCAGGACACAAAGACGCATACCAAGCATCTCCTTTGCCTTCAGTAAATGACGAATATACGCTCTTGAATATCTCTGACATGCCGGACAGCCACAGCCCTCCTCAATCGGTCTGTCATCCAGCTCATACTTGGCATTGAAAAGATTAATCTTACCCATATTCGTATACACATGTCCATGACGGCCGTTACGGCTTGGATAAACGCAATCAAAGAAATCAACACCTCGCTCCACTGCCTCCAAAATATTGGCCGGAGTACCGACACCCATCAAATAAGTAGGCTTATCTACAGGCAGATACGGAACAGTTTCTTCTATCACGTAGTACATCTCCTCATGGCTTTCACCTACGGCAAGTCCGCCTAATGCATAACCGTCCAAATCCATCTCAGATATGGTCTTTGCATGCTCGACACGAATATCCTTAAAAATAGCACCCTGATTAATACCAAACAGCATCTGATTCTTATTAATCGTATCCTCAAGAGAATTCAAACGGTTCATCTCCTGCTTACATCTCTCCAGCCAACGGGTCGTTCTGGCAACCGACTGTTCAACATACGGGCGCTCTGCCTTACTTGGCGGACACTCATCAAATGCCATTGCTATTGTCGAAGCCAGATTCGACTGAATCTGCATACTCTCCTCGGGTCCCATAAAAATCTTTCTGCCATCAATATGAGAGTTAAAATACACTCCCTCTTCCTTAATCTTGCGAAGTCCTGCAAGAGAAAAGACCTGAAATCCACCGGAATCGGTCAATATCGGTCTGTTCCATGACATAAACTTATGCAGACCGCCAAGCTGCTTTACCACCTTATCACCCGGTCTTACATGCAAATGATAAGTATTAGAAAGCTCCACCTGGCAGCCAATTTGTTCCAAATCTTGAGTTGACACCGCGCCCTTAATTGCTGCCACTGTACCAACATTCATAAATACAGGTGTCTGAATCGTTCCATGAACAGTTGTAAACTCTGCTCTTTTAGCTCTTCCTTCCTGCTTTAATAACTTGTACATACTTAATCTAAATCCTCCAAAAATTCTTCCAGTGTGATGCCCTGCTTAGAAATTGCCGTTGCCGCCTCAACACCTACATAGCGAAAATGCCATGGCTCGTACTGAATTCCTGTAATGTGTTCCTTCCCCAAAGGGTATCTTAAAATAAATCCATACTCATAGCTATGATTCTGAAGCCATATACCTGCCTCAGTCTCACCAAATTCAATTTCAAGCAATGAATATGTATCAGAAACAATATCCAAGGCAAGTCCAATCTGATGTTCACTCGCTCCCGGTACGGTTACTGTGATAGACGCAATCTTATATGCCTCCATATAAGAATATCCCTTATCCATATAATGGTCAATCTTACGGTTAAATAATACCGTCTGTCTGTTATAATCTCTGTATGGTGAACAAATTACCAGATTCACTCCGTCATCCTTAGCAGCCTGCAGCATCGCCATCAGCTCATCAATAATTCTGACATCGCATTTCATATTACCAGTAATTGTCCCAAGTGTAAAGGTATAATCCTCAGGAACCGGATGCTGTTTATTTACCAGCACAAGTTGCCAGTCATCTGCTGAAAGCTTTGCCTTTGCCTCCTCCTTCTTGGCCACCTGTGTTACTTCATTCGCCTGCAAAATATCATCTAAAGTAAACTGGTCAATCTCATCCTGAACCTCTAACTCTTCATTATCATATCCCTCTAACACGTCATCATCGTCAATAATCTCCGATGCTTCAATGTCAACACCATCTACAACATACTCGTAATTCTCCTGTACCTCTGTCCATTCCTCGCTAATCTGTACTGTCGGCACAATCTGCGCCTCCGGATACGAAAAGCTGCTACAGGTCATTAAAAAAAGAAACACAGCACTAATACAAGAAAGCCTCTTTACATTATGCGAAAAGAAATAAGTTACATTATAAACCAACGCAACTATTCCCAGACACACTGCTATCGGCAATCTCAACAGCTTATGCTTCTTTCTTTTTTTCTTTAATTTATCTGTAATGCTGTCCTTCCAAGTCCTATTCATACTACTACACTTCCCCGTACTCAATGCCACTTCCGTGTGAATCAAATATCACGTTGTGGTCTTCTAAATAACATTCCCCGTGATTTACACTCATCTTATGTAAATCTTTACATAAATATCATACCACAAGACAAATTTCTTTGCATTATAATTTGTAAAAAAACTTAAAATTTTTCTACTTTTTAGCAAATTGAGTTACATTATATGCATGTATGAACTTCCCTGCTTGAGCAGCACGTGCAAAATACTTTATTGTCCACTATAATAGTAGCTATATTCTTCTTCGCCTTTTGCATACCAAAGAATCTCTCCTAGTGCAGATACCGCAGTAACCCCCTCTATTTTTTCCAGTCTTGTAAAGTTTTCATCTATTACATACGCATTCCCATCTTCGATAATCATGGCATATCCATCTTTCGTAAAGCTGGTCGCATCTTCTAATTTCTCACTAACAACATTACCATTAAAATCAATATAGAATATGTCACCACCATCATTTACTAACAAATATTTACTGTCATTAAAATAAATTCTGTCGTAACAGGCTATGTAATTGGTCAGCATCTCTTCATATTCTTCCTGTTTTGTGAAATCAATCAAAAAATCCTTCGTTATCCCTTGTTCAGCATCTTCTTCTGACATGCAAAACGCCACACACCCATAAGTAGCATAATGATAAAATATTTCGCCATCCTTTGTGTAGTTTCTTAACTTCATATAAAACACCGGTGTTATTTCATAAGACGGTCCACTAAATATATATTCCTCTCCTGTATCCAAATTTATAAATCCGTAAGGCTGATAATTTGATTTGGCTACATAATATCCATCTTCCGTCACTGGGTCTATCGGCGAAAAGATAAAGCTGACAAGACAATTACCTCCTGAATTCCCTGCACCATTCATATATCCATCCGAATCATCCTCTTCATCAATCAGTGTACAAGCCTCCCACAGAACTGACAAATTGCCATCCGAATCAAGTTCTCCCAAACAACCATATTCTGCATATAACTCACTCTGCAAAGGTAGAATAGCTCTTCCATTATTAAAATTTCCTGCAAAATAGTAATAACCATCCCTTACGCCTTCATATTCAGCAATTGCTGTTCCTTCAGCATCAAAATACGCATAATGATATCTGTTTGATGAATCATTATCAGGATATATATACTGCGCCAATATATAATTATCCGGTCCAATGGATACATTATTCCAAGCCGTTGTATCCAACCTTAATACTTCAGCACCATCCCTATCTGTCACATAGTAATAATCATCATCATAAAAAATCGTATAACCATCTTCATTTGGAGCACTCCAGAAGCCCTGATATGTTGGCTCTAAGATAACATTGCCCTCATAATCAAGCACTCCCCATAAACCATCCTGCAAATACGGCATTCTCCCGCCATTACCGTTACCTATATCCTCATAACAGCTGACCAATACGCTTCCCGTTGGATATATTCCCTCATTCACCGCTTCGCTTGTAATCACGTTTTCATGATGTTCTTCTGCAATTTCACTCTTTTCTCCTACAGATATACTCTCCCCGATTATATCATTCATTGCTCGCAAATCGTTTATATCGTCATCTTCTCCGGTATCTTCAAGTGTCCATACCTCATCAGCCTTTACCATACTATCCTGTATCTCTTCTTCCGCTACTTCAGTTGAAATCGTTTGGCTAATCGTCACACAAGCTACAGCAGAAGCCACCAAATATACCATTTTTCTAATTACCTTGAACATCAAATGCTCTTGTGTAACACATGAATCATCAACCAATTGATTACTATAATACTCATCTGCCATATGATATTCAGTTGCGCCATTCACTTCCTGTACAGATATATACTCCGGACTTTCTACTATGTATTCTTGATTTTTTATAATCTCTTCACCACTATGTTTTGAATTATATTCCATAGTCGTTCTCCTCTTTCATATTTACAGTAACGCTGTCTATTTCATATGAACATCCATTTGCGGAAACGGTATCGCTATTCCTTCTTTATCAAATGCTATTTTTAATTCTTTATTCAGCAATCTTCTACTTGAAAAGATACTTTGCTCATCCACCTGCGCAACAAAGCGCAATGTAATTCCACTTGCTCCCAAAGCTTCAACACCTGCAAATGTAATACCATTTTTAAAGACATCACTATTTCTTTCTTTGATATCTTCCAACATTGGTTCCAGTATTTTATCAATATGCTCTAAATCTGTATCATACGAAACATCAATATCACTCACCGCTACCGATATCTGTTCTGAACGATTAATAATATTCTTCAAATTTGAGTTATTGATAATCTTTACATTACCTCCTGTATCTTCCAGACTCATGGTACGAATTCCGATTTGTATAACCACACCTCTAAAACCATCTACCTCTATAATATCTCCAATATTGTACTGATTCTCAAACAAAATAAAAACGCCTGTCACCAAATCAGCCACAAGACTTTCTGCTCCAAAACCAATAATCAAGGCTATAATCCCAACACTGGCAAAAACTGTGCTCACATCTACTCCAATGATTGTCATAGACCAGCAAAATCCTACTAGAACCGCTGCATACTGTACTAAACTTCCAAAAACATTCAGCATTGTTTTTGTTCTTGCCTTCTTACCTTTAAGAATTGTTAATAACATAAGTATAATCTGTTCCACAACACAAACAAATAAAATTGCAATTAGTAATTCAAACAAAGTCTCCTTACTTATATGAACCATTCCCAGGATTTCATCAAAACCCGAAAAAGCTCCCGTTGCTCTTGCCAATACTGATACAATCACCAATATAACAGCCATAGCACCTAATCTTTTTACTATTTGTACCATTTCACTTTTTTTATCCATAATTTCCTCCTTTTGTGCGAATTGTTTATACAATTAATAATATACGATTATTATTCCTTTTTCAACTCACATTTAATTTTACTATTGTTCATTATCTGTTTATCATTTATAATATATATGATTTTGCGCCATACAATACAACAAAAGGGGAGACATCATATGCGCAAGTTGAATTTAACACACACTATTATAACAATTTCTATCTTAACATCCTTGCTCTTATCCGGATGTGGAAATACTACCATATCAGATGATAAGACCTTTCCTGTCATATCAAATTATGGGACTAGTCAAATCGAATCAAATTTCAAAGAGCCATCCACCACGCCAATCGAATACTGGGAAGATATACAGCCTGAGCAGGTTCCCATTACCTCAGACCCCACTGTTCCTGCATTTGAAGAATATGATATTCATCTGATGGCGTTAGGCGATAATCTGATTCATATGGGGGTCGTTCACACAGGAAAGCAGGCTGATGGTACACGTAATTATGATTTTCTTTTTGATAGCATCTCTGACTTTTTACAAAAGGCTGATATCAAAATTATCAATCAGGAAACCCCTCTTGCCGGCAATGAGCTTGGCTTTTCGGGATTTCCTCACTTTAATTCCCCTACCGAAATCGGAGATGCGATTGTTGCTGCCAACTTTAATGTGGTTCTGCATGCCTCCAATCATTCTGCCGACCAGGGCTATGGAGGCATCGACAGCTGTGTTTCCTACTGGAATACGCATCAGGATATTCTCATGACGGGTATACACATGCCTTCAGACACACAGGATATTCCGCTGTTAACAATCAAGGATAAAACCTTTGCAATCCTAAACTACACCTACGGCCCTAACTACGCTACTGTACCTGTAGAAATTTCTGACCGATTGAATATCCTCTGCAATATCAATCCTGACACAAGACAATTAGACTATACCACTCTAAATCCGCAGGTTTTAGAAGATATCCAAGCTGCTGACGAGCTGGCTGATATTGTGATTGTATGTCCGCACTGGGGTACAGAATACAGTACAAATCCATCAAGCTACCAGAAAAAATGGGCAATGCAGATGACCGAGGCCGGAGCAGATTTGATTATCGGCACGCACCCCCATGTAGTACAACCAATTGAACAGCTTGTGGCTGAAAACGGAAACACTTCTCTTTGCTATTACTCTCTTGGAAACTATGTTTCTACACAGCAACGGGCAGAATGTATGCTGGAAGGAATGGCTTGGGTCTGTTTTCATGTTACCAAAGACGATATCTCCATCTCTTACGACAACACCGGTGTTATTCCGTTGGTATGCCACTATACACCTCGCCCTGTGCGTATTCAGGATATTTATCTGTTAGAGGATTATACAGAGGAACTTGCCGCCAGTCACGGTATCATAACCTACGGCAATATTCCCTTTTCACTCAGTGACTTAACAACACTAAGTGATGAGGTTCTGGGCAATTGGGTTATGTCTGCTAACGAGGTGTTTTACGATTAATTGCATACCTCCTTGATTTTATGCAAAAAACGTTTATAATTTAGCATAGAAATTTATGATTATACATTTTATAAAGGAAGGAAATGATTATGTCCGGTTCAACATATGGAAATATATTTAAAATTACTACTTGGGGGGAATCCCATGGTGCAGCACTTGGTGTTGTGGTAGATGGCTGCCCTGCCGGTTTAAGTCTTTGCGAAGCTGATATCCAGCGTTTTCTTGACCGCAGAAAGCCCGGAAGCTCCCAGTACACAACCCCCAGAAAAGAGGCCGACAGCGTGGAGATTTTGTCTGGTGTATTTGAAGGCAAAACCACAGGCACCCCTATCTCTTTAGTTGTTCGCAATACCTCTCAGCGTTCTGCTGATTACAGCGAAATTGCTTCCTACTACAGACCGGGACACGCTGATTATACCTTCGATGCCAAATACGGCTTCCGTGATTATCGTGGCGGCGGACGTTCATCAGGACGCGAGACCATCGGTCGTGTTGCTGCAGGTGCTATTGCTTCCAAGCTGTTAGCCGAGCTTGGTATTCAGGTAAATGCCTACACCTACTCTATTGGACCTGTCACTATCGACGAAACTAAGTTTGATTTGAATGAATCCTTAAAAAATCCGACAGGTATGCCGGATGCTGAGGCCTCTGCACGTGCTGAGGAGTACTTAAAGAAATGTATGGAGGAGCTTGATTCTTCAGGTGGTGTTGTTGCCTGTACCGTTAAGCATCTCCCTGCCGGTATTGGCGAGCCTGTGTTTGATAAATTAGATGCCACTCTTGCCAAGGCAATGTTCTCCATCGGTGCGGTAAAGGCATTTGAGATTGGCGCCGGTACAAAAGTTGCTTCTTCCAAGGGTTCCGATAATAACGATGCTTTTTATATGGAAGATGGCGAGATTATGAAGAAAACCAACCATGCAGGCGGTATCCTTGGCGGAATCAGCGATGGTTCAGATATTACAATGAAGGCATATTTCAAGCCTACTCCTTCTATTTTTAGCGAACAGGAAACTGTCAGCAAGAATGGTGAGAATATTAAGGTCAATATCAAAGGACGCCATGACCCGATTATCGTGCCTCGTGCCGTGGTCGTTGTAGAATCTATGGCTGCGCTTACAATTCTCGATTCACTTTTGATGAACATGACATCAAAGGTTGATGGCATTAAGAAATTCTACGAATCATAAATCTAATCACCGTGCGTTTCCGGGCGCACCTAAAAAAATCCGCGGTTTCTTTCAAAACCGCGGATTTTATTAATCTAATTTATGAATGTTAATGCAGTTACCCTGCTTAATCGGCATCTCTCTTCCATTCATAACCAAAAGTCCGTTCTCCATATCTACATTAAAGAATGTCATAGTGTCAGACTCATGATTCAAAGATACCAGATGCTTATTATCCGGGAAAAGACATGCATCCTTCGGGAACTCGCCGCTAATCGGAAGATTTAACACAGTTCTAAGCATTCCTGTCTTGTCATCTCTCTCATATACTGTAACCGTATTCTCTCCTGCATTTGAAGTTGTAATATAATTACCGTCTAAGGAAAGGTTACAGGTAATCGCCGAAATACTCTGTGACTGATAATCCTCCGAGGTTGGCACCGACTGAATACGCTCAAAGAATGGATTATCATCCTCCTCATGATATGTGTATACATCAATTGTATTCTTTACCTCATGAACAATATAAAGATACTTTCCATCATATGAAAACTTCATATGTCTTGGTGCTGAACCAAGATCACTTCGAATAATATCTGCCTGCTTCAACTTACCTCTTACTCTGTCAAGCTTATATACATTAACATGGTCAATTCCCAAATCTGCTGCACAAAGATACTTATTATCTCTTGTCATCTTTACACAGCTGATATGCGGACGCGAGTTACGCTCTGCCATACTTCCAATTCCCTTATGGAATATCTCATCTGTGATTGCTCCAATCTCTCCTGTCTCAGGGTCGAGACGAAGCACTGTAAGCTTTCCATCATGATAGCCAGCCACAAAAAGGAACTCGTCCTTATAATCGGTAGAAAGATAACAACCTCTCATACCATTAATAGAAGCCTTATTAATCAGCTCCAATGCTCCATCTGGCATAATCTTAAATGCCTCTACTCCAAAGTCTGTGATGGCATATAAATATTTATTATTGTGAGAACCTGTAATATAAGAAGAATTAGTAATTTCTACCTTCCCCTTCTCTGTAAAGGTTCCCTTCTCAACATCTACATCATAGATACTGATTCCATGATTATCCCCCATAGTATAAGTAGATACGTATGCTACATATTTCGGATTATTCATAATCTACCTCCATTTTATAAAATACGGATTAATTAACTGATAATTAAACGCCGTTTTTTGCTTATTCTCATATTATCATATCAGCTCTTATTTGTTAACAAGTTTTTTCGTTTTTTCAGTTGACATTGGTCGAATTTAAAGTATAATGAAACTGCTGTTGTTTAGAAATAGTAAACTCAAAGTTTATTGCAAGTGCTATGATTCGATATACTTTTTTCAACAAATAGAATGTGAGGCATTGTGATGGAAATTGGTAATAAAATTAAAGAATTGCGTATCCTCAAGGGACTTACGCAGGAGGAGCTTGCCGACAGAAGCGAGTTATCAAAGGGTTTTATCTCACAGCTTGAGCGTGACCTAACCTCTCCTTCTATCGCTACCCTGATTGATTTACTTCAGGTACTTGGCACTACTCCGAAGGAATTTTTTGATGATGCAGGCGACAATCAGGTCGTCTTTCATAAGCAGGATTATTTTGAAAAGACAGACCACGATTTAAACAATACAATTGAATGGATTATTCCCAATGCACAGAAGAACATGATGGAGCCCATCAGAGTTACACTGGAACCTAACGGTTCTATCTATCCCGATATTCCTCATGAAGGCGAGGAATTCGGTTATGTGCTGTCCGGCAGCGTACGCATACATATCGGAAAAAAACGCCACGTTGCCAAGCAGGGAGAAGCCTTTTATTTCACACCAAATTCAGAGCATTATATCGAAAATGCAGGTAAATCAAAGGCTGTTTTTATCTGGGTATCTACCCCACCTAGTTTTTAAGGGTTTATTTTGGAGGGTTTATAAATGAGTAATAAATTAATTGATTTACAGCACATCACAAAATCTTACGACGGTCAGGTTATCTTAGATGACTTGAACCTTTATATCAGAGAGAATGAATTCTTGACTTTATTAGGTCCCAGTGGATGCGGAAAAACCACTACCCTTCGTATTATCGGCGGTTTCGAAAAGCCTGACCAGGGACGTGTTATCTTTGGCGGCGAGGACATTACCAAACTTCCTCCTAATAAGAGACATCTGAATACAGTATTCCAGAAATATGCACTTTTTACTCATATGACAATTGCAGAAAATATCGCTTTTGGTTTGAAGATTAAGAACAAATCAAAGGCTTATATAGATGATAAAATTAAGTATGCATTAAAGCTTGTAAACCTTGAGGGCTATGGCAATCGTATGCCTGACTCTCTTAGCGGCGGTCAGCAACAGCGTATCGCGATTGCCCGTGCTATCGTTAACGAGCCTAAGGTTCTTCTTTTGGACGAGCCTCTTGGTGCGCTTGATTTAAAGCTTCGTCAGGACATGCAGTACGAGCTGATTCGCTTAAAGAATGAGCTTGGTATTACCTTTATCTATGTTACTCATGACCAGGAGGAGGCACTTACCATGTCCGATACTATCGTGGTAATGAATCAGGGTTATATCCAGCAGGTTGGTACACCTGAGGATATTTATAATGAGCCTGAGAATGCTTTCGTTGCTGACTTTATCGGTGACAGCAATATTATCGGTTCTATCATGGTTCGTGATGAGCTGGTTGAAATTCTTGGTGCCAAGTTTGCCTGTGTGGATAAGGGCTTTGGCGAGAACAAGCCTGTTGACGTTGTTATCAGACCTGAGGACGTTGAACTGGTTGAGCCTGATTGCGGTACCATTAACGGTGTTGTTACACATATTATTTTCAAGGGTGTTCACTATGAAATGGAGGTACAGGCAAACGGCTTTGAATGGCTTGTACACTCTACCGATATGTTCCCTGTTGGCACAAAGGTCGGCATTCATGTAGACCCATACAACATCCAAATCATGCACAAGCCGGCATCAGAGGACGAGGAGGCCGCAGGAATCGATGAATAAGAAGTGGTTATCAGCACCTTATCTTGTCTGGGCTGTAGCTTTTATCATCCTTCCACTGCTGATGGTTGTATATTATGGACTGACAGACAAAACCGGTGCCTTTACATTAGAGAATTTTTTGGCTATGGGAAGCCCTGAGCACTTGAAGGCTTTAGGCTTATCCATATTGTTATCCTTAATCAGTACGATTATTTGCTTATTGCTGGCTTATCCGCTTGCTATGATTTTAGTAGCATCTAATACCAGCAAAACCAGCTTTGTAGTTCTTTTAGTGATTCTTCCGATGTGGATGAATTTCCTGCTTAGAACTATGGCTTGGCAGACACTTTTAGAAAAGAATGGCGTTATTAACGGTATTCTTACTTTCCTGCATCTGCCAAATCACAGTTTGATTAATACTCCGGGAGCCATTGTACTTGGTATGGTTTATAACTTCCTGCCGTTCATGGTACTTCCGATTTACAATGTACTTGCAAAGATTGACAAGAATGTCATTAATGCAGCAAGAGACTTAGGTGCAAATGGTATCCAAACCTTCTGTAAGATTACTCTTCCACTTAGTATTCCGGGAATTGTGAGCGGTATTACTATGGTATTTGTACCTGCACTTACTACTTTTGTAATCTCGAACCTCTTAGGCGGAAGCAAGATTCTCCTTATCGGTAATGTTATTGAACAGGAGTTCACAACTGCCTCTAACTGGCATTTAGGAAGCGGACTTTCACTGATGCTTATGGTATTTATTATCATCAGCATGGTTATCAGTTCACTCTTTGACAAGGATGGGGAGGGCTCTGCGATATGATGAAGAAGCAAAAAGAATCCAAGGGCCGTTTCACAGGATTTTTAAAGAAGTTTTATGTATTTCTTATCTTTGTGTTCCTGTACGCCCCTATCGCAACATTAGTTGTTTTATCCTTCAATGCCAGCAAGACCCGTTCCAAATGGGGCGGATTTACTTTGAAATGGTATGCCGAGCTTTTTGAGAATGAAGCGATTCTTCAAGCATTTGGCAACACGATGATTATAGCGTTTTTATCAGCTCTCATCGCTACGATTATCGGTACTTTGGCATGTATCGGTATGCGTAATATGAAAAAGTTCTCTCAGGGTATTATCATGGGAATTACAAATGTCCCTATGTTAAACGCCGAGATTGTTACCGGTATTTCACTGATGCTTCTGTTTATTACTGTAGGTATCAGAACCGGATTTATGACTGTATTATTGGCACATATCACATTTAATATTCCTTATGTTATATTGAATGTTATGCCAAAGCTGAAACAGGTGAACAACAGCACTTATGAGGCTGCCTTGGACCTGGGTGCATCTCCAAGCTATGCCTTTTTTAAGGTAGTGTTCCCTGAGATTTTACCGGGTGTACTCTCCGGCTTCCTGATGGCATTTACTATGTCACTGGATGATTTTATTATCACCCATTTTACGAAGGGTGCAGGTGTCGATACTCTTTCTACCAAGATCTATACAGAGGTTCGAAAAGGTATTAAGCCTGAGATGTATGCATTATCAACATTATTATTTGTTACTGTTCTTGTTCTGCTTATCTTAGTCAATAAGATGCCAAGCAGTAAAGATAAAGCCCCTAAGAAGGTCTAAGTTATACTATTGCAGCCTTGAAAGCTGCTACAAGGGAGGATAAATTATGAAAAAGAAAGTTCTTTTATCTATGGTTGCTGCATTAACTGCGGTTTCTATGTGTGGTTGTGGTTCATCCGCTACATCAAATGGGGAAGTTATCGTGTACAATTGGGGAGAATACATTGACCCGGAAGTTATCGAGATGTTCGAAGAAGAATTCGGTATCGATGTAATTTATGATGAATATGAGACAAATGAGACAATGTATCCGAAGATTGAAGCAGGTGCTGCTACTTATGATTTGGTATGCCCTTCTGATTACATGATTGATAAGATGATTGAGAATGATTTGTTACAGGAGCTCAACTTCGACAACATTCCAAATGCTAAGGCAAATATCGGTGCTTCTTACTGGGAGCAGTCTGAGCAGTTTGACCCGGGCAACAAGTACAGTGTTCCTTACTGCTGGGGTACTGTAGGTATTCTTTACAACAAGACTATGGTATCTGAGCCTATCACAAGCTGGGATGTATTATGGGATGAGCAGTATTCTGACAATATCTTAATGCAGGATTCTGTTAGAGATGCTTTCATGGTATCACTTAAGAGAAACGGTGCTTCTATGAACACTACTGATGCTGCTGAGCTTGAGGCTGCGAAGGATGAGTTAATCGCTCAGAAGCCGCTTGTTCAGGCATATGTTGTGGACCAGGTTAGAGATAAGATGATTGGCAACGAAGCTGCTATCGGTGTTATCTACTCCGGTGAAGCTATCTATACTCAAAGAGAGAATCCTGACCTTGAGTACGTAATTCCTGAGGAAGGTACTAATATCTGGATTGATTCATGGGTTATGTTAAAGAATGCTCCGAATAAGGAGAACGCTGAGAAGTTCATTAACTTCCTCTGCCGTCCTGACATCGCTCTTATGAACTTTGATTATATCACTTACTCGACACCAAACGATGCTGCTAAGGAATTAATTGAGGATGAGGATATCAAGAACTCTCCTATCGCGTTCCCTGATTTATCTCAGTACGATAACCTTGAAGCATTCCTTTATCTTGGTGAAGATTTCGACGAGAGCTTAAACGAGCTTTGGAAACAGGTTAAGTCAAACTAATAAAACTACTAAAGGTGCAGTTATGAGCTGCACCTTTTAAAATTCTCTTTTATTTACTTATCTTCCCATTCCCATGCGCAATCCATGGTATGAAGAACCAATGACTCTGGCAAATCCAGTGCCTTAATTGCTTTTTCTAGTTTCTCCTGTATAAGCAAACGTTCTTCCGTACGGTCAGCTCGTAATGCTCCAGGTGAAGTTCTTCGATTCTTTTCTTCTATTCTATCCTCTTCTGCAACCTCTGGCGTCATCTTCCAATCTCTATGTGATGCACCAACAAGCCCCAATTCCTCTATCTGCTCCTGAAGCTTTTGCACTTCCTGTTCAAATTGTTCCCACGACTTGATTTCATCCGCCTTCATTGCCTTTAATGAAGCGGCTGCTACTCTTGGAAATAGCAAATATGCTGCGCGCTCTACATTGGTAATTCTTTCTGTCCATAACATACATTCCATTCCGAGCAGATTCTCTTCATAACCTATTGCATACTTTGGAATACGTGGCGTCTCCCAAATATGATGCACATCAATAGATGAATACGGATAATCAAAATAAAAGTGCTCTATATCAGAGTATATCACTTTTCCGCCTGTCTTCATGAACTCCGCTGTCTCTTGATTATTCCCCATCCAATGATGCACAATAAAATATTTTGGAAGCATACCACCCGCAAGGCAATCGTTGAAAACTATCGTATTCTTGCCCTTTCGATGCAAATATTCTCCCATTTCCAATACAAACCAACGCTGTAACTCCTCTTCATCCTTCAAACCAAGCTCTTTCATTCGCTTCTGGCAATCAGGACAACGTCTCCAGTGTAATTTCAAGGCTTCATCGCCACCTATATGCACTGCGTCAAACGGAAACAACTCCGCAACCTCGTCCATAATATTCTTAAGAAATGTGACTACCTCGTCCTTACCTGCGCAAATCAGATTCGGGAATATTCCGCCTGCATTCTCAACCTTATATTCATAAGGATTCTCTATGATCTGTTCACAATTCTGTCTCATCACAGTTCTTCGACAGCCGTATTCCGGATAAGATGCCAACATCGCACTTGCATGTCCAGGAAGCTCAATCTCTGGAATAATCTCAATCCCATGCCCCTTAGCAAAAGCTACGATATCTCTGGCTTCTTCCTGCGTGTAATACCCACAATTATTCTCTATCTCAGAAACATTACCAAAGAAGGAAGGCCCCCTCTCGGAACCTATCTGAGTGAGCTTTGGATACCTTTTAATCTCTATACGCCAGCCTTGGTCGTCTGCCAAATGCCAGTGCATCCTATTTAAACCGCAGATTTCGGCGGCTTTGATTAATTTCTTGATGTTCTCTACCGGCATATAATGCCTACAAACATCCAACATAAATCCCCTGTGCGAATACATCTTCTGTTCCATTTGATTCCCCCTTTCATATATAAATTTTAGCATTGCTACATCAGCTATGCAATGTTGAGTCAACTAAAATCCTCCAAATATAAAAAACATAATTCCTACCACAATTGCGCCTGCTGCCGCTCCGCAAAGCACTTTTATCACATTTTGATATGGTCGCTTACCAATCTCGCGCTGCTTCTGAATTTCGTCTAACGTCTTTCCCTCTGAAAAAGCCACAATTTCCTTATAGGTACTCACATCATTTTCCTTTTGCACCTTATGCACCTTCCAAGCATAGTAAAAAGTTACTGCATAAAGCGCCACCCAAACAATAATTCCAAAAACTCCCAAAAACTTTACAAGAGGAACAAATACAATTAGGCTCACTATAAATAATAGTGAAAAAATGTTCCCATAGTGATTGTGTTTCTGTACTTCTGCTTCGTTAATTTCTTTCTTCATGATTTCAATATCTCCTTTTATCAATTGATCAAGAGATATTTCAAATAAAGAACTCAGCAATAATAAGCTATGAATGTCTGGATAGCTTTTGCCAGTCTCCCAATTAGATACTGTCTGCCTGGACACATAGACCTTCTCTGCCAGTTCCTCTTGGGATAATTCTAACCTCGTTCTGTATTTTTTGATTTGATGATTAAGTTCCATAGCTCTACCTTTCTAAAATGAAATTCTCTGACCTGATATCAGCATAATCTATTCTCATGAAATTATCTATCAAAGTGCTTTGACATCCTCCAAAATCAAGGTGTCAAAGGAATTTGACACACATACCTACAACCTCTTTGTAAAACAAATTATCCTATTTGCTTCCTCAAATCCCATATTCAAATGGAACGCCAAACTTCCGGTATTGGTCAGTTCACAATCGCTGGCAAACTCAGTACAGCCCATTTCCTTCGCCCATTCTTCACATCTGGCAAGCAACTCTCTTGCGTAGCCTTGCTTTCTATAGCCATCACGAATAAAAATTCCTTCCAGATATCCAACAGGGCTACTATCTGTTCCTTCCACATAATCATGCCTAAGCTGACACTGTGCAAATCCAATCGGCTGATTCTCAATCATATATATGTATATTGCACTTTCATCACTTGCAAGTATTTCTTCAAATTCCTCTGCTAGTCCCTCGACAGTATTCTCATCCCACATAAGAATCGCCATTTGAGCAAGCCTTGTCGCATCTTCCTTAGTTGCTTTGTATATCATAATCTTTCTCCAATCCTACTCTTCCTTTACCAATTTACCACAGACATGTTCGGGCGTTAATTGCAAAAGAAGTGTATTTGCTCCTGATTGCTTAATTTCTTTTTCTATGTAATCTTTATCCTGTGTAAATTTGTAACTGAGCTTTGTTGTAATATCAGCAATCATATCCATATCATCAATGATTGCAATTTTTCCAAATACAATTACACTTTTCACATTCCATGCCCATTCCCCTTCATTCCGATAGCCTGTGTCATAAGTACAGAAGGAAACTTTGTTATGCATTCTTAATGCATCCAGTCTGTGCCCCACCTTTCCGCAATGAAAGTACAACTTACCATCCTCCTCATTATACCAATGATTCATCGGCATACCGTAAGGATAATCGTCATCTCCCAACACTGATAACACACCTCTTGTTTCGTTCTTTAATATCTCCACACATTCTTCTTTTGAAAGTTTTTGCTTTACTCTTATTAGTTCTCTAAACATTTTGCTCCTCCTTTTGCTTATACTCATCCGCCAATATCGAGTACCAGACCTCGTCTATGATTCCCTGATTGCTTCTGCCGGCTTTTCGCCATGTGCCTTCATAGGTCATACCAATCTTCTGCATT
Source organism: Lachnospiraceae bacterium (assembly GCA_015056925.1). Lineage (GTDB taxonomy): Bacteria > Bacillota > Clostridia > Lachnospirales > Lachnospiraceae > COE1. The sequence continues at coordinate 36,618 of SVFJ01000011.1, forward strand.
ACTCTTCCTGACTTTGGATTATCGGGTTCATGGTCAGCAGCGATTCTATTAAAACCAACCTCTTCAAACAGATATTTTAAAACTGCCTTGCCTGCTTCAGGCATAATACCTTGTCCCCACCAGCGAGTCCCCATACACCAGCCAAGTACAGCTGATGCTCTATCCTCATTATGCTGCACAACAGAAATATTTCCAATTAACTCGCCAGTCTCCTTTAGTTCGATTCCCCACTGATAAAAATCAGGCTTCACATATTCCTCTATCCATGACTGCAATACCGCCTTGGTTACCTCTACATTTGGGTGCGTTGGCCATGTCAGGTACTTGGTAACTTCATCCTCTGACGCCCAATTCCGATACATTGCCTCAGCATCTTCTATCACAAACTGACGTAATATAAGTCTGTCAGTTTCTATTCTTATCGTTCCCTTATGATTCATAATCCTCTCTCCCTCATTCTTCTATTATTTTCTCAACAAGCTTCACTGCTGACTCCACCATTTTAGGACATAGCTCTGTAAACAAGCCTTTCGCCCTTGCTTCTACTTTTTCTTCCGGTATTGACAAGTCATAACCTAATATTTCTTTGCAAATATACGAGCCATTCTCCTTAGCAAATGAGTCCAAAAATCTTACTGTTATATCATTTGTTTTCGTTCTGCTTTCTATATCGTCCACTTCAAATTGTCCATATTTCAAGCCTAATGCCATCAAAGCTCCTACACAGGCGCCACACACTTCGCCCTTGCACATTCCTCCACCGAAACAGCCTCCTAACTTTAAGGCCTGCTTTTCCGTAATTCCTAATTCTTCTGCAAATACCGCAAGAACAGACTGTGAGCAATGATATTTATCTTTTTCAAACAGCTCCTTTGCTTTCTCTACACGTGTCATTTCATAATCTCCTCATATAACTATTTATCTTCCGTAATAGTCCGTCTCCTCAATCTCTAATTCCCATATCTTCCACTGCTCCCCGCAAAGTTCCAAAATGATATCTTTATCCAGCTTTACATCCTTGAAGCCGGCCGCTTTATAGCAGTAATAAGCCGGCATATTGTTATCAAACACACCTAATGTAACCTTTTGGACCTTTAATATCTCAAAAGCATACTTCAACGCAAGCTGTAACATCTCTTTTCCGTATCCCATCCCCCTTTTTGCATCGTCTACAATTACAAAGCCAAATCGCAGGATTGTTTTCTTTTCATCCTTAAATCTCATAATTAAGTGACCAACCGGGCCATTCTCATCAAAAGCTGTCATCGGGAAAAAATTATCCTCTTCCTCACAATCACCGTTATATTCCATGTATTTTTGATTCATTGCAGCTTCTGTAAGCGGATAAGACTCCCATCTGTCAGCGCTCCATTTTCTAAAGCTAACCTCATCCTTGCACCATGTTACAATACTCTTTGCATCACAGCTTTTATACGGTCTAAGTCTCAGCATATTTTATCACTCCTTCATCATTTGCCTTAAATCATCCCACCGTTCAATTACCAATACATCCTCTTGCTCCGTATATGGTAGTTCAATTGCTCCCCGATACCAAATCGGGAAGATTCCTGCATTTCTTGCTCCTATCACATCGCAGTCATAATTATCACCTATGTACCAGACATCCTCTTCTGAAAGTCCTGCCTTTTCCAACGCAAGCATAAATATTCTCTTATTCGGCTTACGAAACATGTACTCGCTCGTCGCTATAATAAATTCAAACTCATGATTAGGCATAGTATTCGAAATACGTTCTACTAGAGCCTCCCCGCAATACGAAATATTACTGATTACACCGGTACGAATCCCCTGCTCCTTCAAAAAATCCAAGAATTCCATAATCCCATCCGTCGCCACGCCAGGTGCCGCCTCATCCCAGAAGATTCTGTCTTTTTCTTTATTGGATAAAGGAACTTCTATCCCTAATGATTCATACAAATATGGGGAAAACATACTATTTGGTACTTCCACCTGACATAAATGCTTTCTTGCCGGGTCAAATCTGCCCAATTCATCATTGATTCTATTTGCCTCTTTCTGCACATCTTCTGCTGATAAGTTGTATTTATTCTTGGTGGCATGCTTTAAGATAGCCGCTGTTCCTTTCACGCCATCAAATTTTCTCTCATTTACTAATGTTTGCCCATAGTCAAACAATATCATCTTTGGTAATTTCATCATACACCGCCTAAACACCATACCATAATCGCCTGCTGCACCTCCAGCAAACATTTCTTAAACTCATATCCCACAAAATACTTTGAATCGATTACATCAGCCGAAACCTCTTCACCTCTATAAAATGGCGGACATGGGTTCAATATCGCTCCATCATTTACCATATCCATAACAGCCTCTGTGACCTGACAGTCTCGAAATACCTCAATCGCATCTGCCGGCAAAGAGTCCGTACAAACAATATCCTTTCCTTTGATAGCCTCATAAATATTACCATATGTCATTAAGTCTTCTATTTCATATCCTTTTGCACAGCACTGTTCCAACTCAAATCCCATAACCTCAGCAGCTTCTTTCCATGTTAAACCTATGTTACCCTTTGCACCACAGAACAGATACTTATCCTTCTGAAAATCCTCTCTTATTTTGGATAGCGCATACATATCCGAAACAATTTCACAAGGATGATTCACAGATGTCATTGCATTAATTACAGGAACTGACAGATACTTTGAAAGCATCTCCACCACACCAATATCCTTATGTCGCACGACCACCAAATCAGCCCAGTTATTCAGATAACCGCATACATCCTTTAAGTCTTCTTTTTTATCAAGCGTTTCCGGCGGAAACAGAATTGTTTGTCCCCCCAACAAATGAATACCTTTTTCAAAAGAGACTCGCGTTCTAATACTAGACTCAGGGAAAAACATGACTACACACTTCCCTTTTAAGATATCTGTATACTTTCCCAGCTTAATCTCATCTGCTATGCGAAAAACATCAAATATATCCTCTGCATTATAATCCGTTAATCTTACAAAATGTTTCATTTTGTTACGCATCCTACTTCCAATCCTTCCATAACTCAGGTACAAATCCTATGGTTGCCTGCTTACCATTTCTAACGATAGGAGTTTTTAGCACCTTCTGATTCTCTAAGATTTTTTCATCCTTATCCTCATCAGCAATATATTTTATCAGTGCCAAGGTATCCTTATCCTTGCAGTTCTCATCCAGCATCTTTTCAATACCGCCAACCGCCTGCTTCACACTGGTATATTCACCCTTGCTCATGCCCTTTTCTTTCATATCTATAAACTGATACTTGATATTTCTCTCCTTGAAGTATCGCATCGCTTTCTTTGTATCAAAACACTTATTTGTTCCAAATATTTGTATGTTCATGGTTTTCTCCTCTCTAATACGACCTTACTTGGATTCCCCACTTACCATCCTTGCATGTCACAATCCAAACATTGTCATGTTCACTCATCACGTTTCCATTAACATCTTCTCTATAATAACTGTATAGGAAGTGAACCTTATTTTCCGAAACCAATATCGGCTCTCTCCTTGTAACCACAGTCCTTTTAAATCCTTGTTTTTTCAAATCTTCAAAAAACATTAGTGGTAATTGCCCTGCTTCCTTCCAGCAAACAACTTCACTTCCGCTAATAATATAGTGCGGGAAATGAAAACAAGAATCCATTCCCTCTAAGTCTTCATTTTCAAAATATTTGCCAAAACTGTCCAAGCACTCTAGCGCCCCTTCTATAAGAGTCTTTTGTTGTAAGTCATCTGTGTTATGCTTAAATACTTTTATGTAGTCAGTCATACTTTCATGCTCTCCTTTATTATCCATTACATTCTCAACTTTCCGACTATTTCGAGCCTTCCACATCTCCAGTCGGGATAATTTACTTATTCTTTCCGACTGGATGCACATTTTCCATTCTCTAGTCGGGATTTTATAATTACTTTTCCCGACTGCTCACCCCTTTTTTCTTATCCAGTTGGATTTTTTGTCCTTTTACCCCCGACCGCTCGCACAATTTCTCTTCTCAGGTCGGAAAACGTTCATTTTCATGTACAATTCCCAACCGCCACAACTCTCCTACCAACTGCACCTTACCATCATTACATTCATAAGGAATATCCTTCTCATACTGAAATCCAAGCTTTCTCATTACATTACCAGATGCTGGATTCTTCTTAGCAAATCTGCCGACAAGCTCATGAATTTCCAATTCCCTATCAGCAAATGTCAGAATCTCCTTTAAGCCTAACAAATGCCTTATATTCTTATGCTTTGTCTTCTTTCTTCTCTGTGCTTATGTCCTCAATCACACGCCCTACATCCAGTCTGCGAACCATCTGTTCTTCAAGTACCGATCTGCCTTTTGACATATCGCCATTTAACCACTGCCATTCCTCCATCAACTGGATTCTGCCATCTTCAAGAGTTCTCGGTGTGCTGTGACACTTACCGATTCTTACCTCATTCTTAGAATTGATATGCTGATAATAAAAATCTAGCTCTCCATTCGTAGCTACCATTCCAAGCAACTCACCCTTAAAAATATCTTTAGCTGAATAATTTGCCCATACAACATTCCCTTTCTGATGATATTCAAACAGTGTACTGCTATCGACATCACCATTCTCCGAATTAGAAATAGGCACAAAGTACTTACCTTCATAAGATTTTTCCTCACTTACCTTAGGCAACTCTTTGACCATAACCTCATATACCAATACCTCTCCATCTCCTACCCAGATACGCTCATGCTTAAGAGTGTTATAACCTCTCTGTTCATACATATGACATGCAGAAAGTGACGCGTCCAGCTTTGCATAGCTATGTTCTTTTGCAATTTCTTCTTCCAGACACTGCATAATGAAGCTACCATAACCATGTCCCTCATATCTTGGCAAAACATACACTCTCGTAATATGATTATCCTCATAGCTTCCCGTTCCCACCATCTTATCATCAACCTTCAATATACTGACATGCCCCTTATCAATATCCTTCATAATATTCTCTTTGCTGTGATGATGACTAAAAAATTTTACGACATCATAGGGGTAATACTTTGGATAAACTGTTAGGATTGTTTCCTGTACTAACTTATATATTTCCTCTGCATCTTCTTTTGTTGCTCTTATATATTCCATAGCTTCTTTCTTGTGACAGATAAATTCTCACGTTTCTGCCACACCCTCCTTTCTTGAATTAAATCACAAATTAATGTTCAATAATTTCCATTTTGATTTCATTATTTCTTGCTTCAATTTTTACCTTCCCTCCGATGGGAAATGTCATCATCGGAAATACATGTCCAAAATCTACGCCGAAAATCACAGGAATACTTGTATCTATTTTGTTCTCAACAATCTTTCTAATGACCACTTCATCCAACTTACAGCTTTCCTCAAATCTTCCAAAGACAATTCCTTTTATGGATTCTGCTCCTTCAACCTGTAATAAAGATTGAAGATTACGGTCAAATTCATAAACAAAATAATCTCCCATGATATTATCATCTTCAATAAATAACACTTTATCTTTCAAATCTGGCATATAAGGTGTTACCTGCAATAAATTCAAAGTACAAAGGTTCCCGCCTATGATTTCTCCTTCACATATTCCTTCTTGAATGACATGATAATTACCCGCTGTTTGAGAGGGCGTAATCTGTATCGTATTTTCCCCCATCATACAATCAAAGAAATTCTTTTGCGTGTATTCAGATTCTTGTTCAAAACCAAAGGTACTAAAATGTGGTCCATGATATGTTACCAACCCTGTCTTTGCATAGACTGCATTCAGCAAAACAGTAATATCTGAATATCCGCATAATATCTTAGGATTGCTTTTAATTAATTCAAAATCTAAGTACTTTAAAATTTGATTCGCGTTGAAGCCACCTATGCAGGTAATAACCATCTTCACATCCTTATCAAGAAAAGCTTCATGAATGTCATCAACTCTTGACTTAATATCAGAAGACCAGAACTCATTCATTTCTCTACTATTCTTTGAAAAGGTAATCTTGAAACCCTGAGTTTCCAAATTGGAAAGAGCTTGTTCATAAATATTCTTTCTAACTCTTGAAAGACTACCTGATGGTGCTATAACACGTATTTCATCCCCGTATTTTAATCTATCTGCAATCATATGTATATCTCCTCTACATCACTTTCTCCATGGTGTTTGCCTCCATATACCCGCAAGTGAATGGAAAGAAATCAAACTTCTTCGTTCCTATATGTACAAAACCCAAATCTTCATACCACATTCTCAACACTTGGTTCTCTTCTACAATACCTATATTCATCTTGTGACAATTCAATTGCTTCGCCACACTAAAGGCATGCTGTAAAAGCTGTTCACCGATTTTCTGATGTCTATGTGCCGGAAGCACACAGAGGTTATTCAATTCACACTCTCCATTCTCCTGTAATAGCAAAGAATAATATCCTACGATAACATCATCCTCATAATACGCATACATCGGTCTATGCTCACCCTGTAAATGCCACCGCAATCTTTCTTCAGTGGTTGCAAATGCTGTAAATCTTGGAGCATTCTCCTCTGTAAAACCATACTCCTTTGCTACAGTTAAGAAACTTTCCCTGATTACTTTGACACATTCCGCAATATCATTTTCTACTACTTCTCGAATCATATACTCTTCCTCCGTTTCGTATCAGAATAAAGACATGTGCCCAGCACATGTCCACGCCGAGCACAGTCGCGCGCGACAATTTCAATTTTGTACGAGTGCGCATCCTTACGGAGTATTTTCTGTTATAGGATTTATCCTATAACAGAAAATCGCACCAAACATCTATATGTCTAGTGCGATTATTACGATAAAAAATATAACAAAATATAGATATTACATTCCTATCAATGCACAGACATATAAGACCTATCGACTCATAACCGTGCATTGGCATCAGTTACAAGCAAATACGTCTATAGACATACCCATGCATATGTTCTGTTGAATGTAATCTCTGATTCATATCAATAACCATCCTTTTCATATGTTTTAATTTTCTACAATATTAGCACTCGTTCTTAATTATGTCAACACATTTTGCACAACAACAATATATTTTGCATTTTTTGAATGTTAACACATGTATTATTCGCAAAAAGAAAACGACCGAATACTTCGGCCGTTTTACAACCTTATATTACATCTTCTCTACTATCTCAATCAGCTTCTCTAACGTTGTCACAAACGAACTATACTCGGCTTCAATAAATGCTGCATCCTCAGCCTTGCCTGCCATCTCATGCTTGAGACAAAGCTCTGAGAAATGCAATGCACCGATATTCTTTGCATTACCCTTTAATCCATGTGACACGATTGCATATTCCTTCCAATCACGTTTCATAAGATGTTCTTCCAACTGAGGAAGATACTTTCGCGCCTGCTTCACAAAAGAAGCACAAATCTGAGCATAAAATTCTTCTGAGTTCATACAATAAGACAGCCCTGTTTCATGGTCAATCTCAAGTAATGACTCTCTCTCTGACGATACAGGAGCTTCCTGCTGTATCTGCGCAGACGCTGCTTCCACCATCTCAGCCTCTTCCATATCAGACTCTGTATCTGCCTTATGCACCAACTGACCAGGTAAATGTGTTACCAAAAGCTCATCCAGCTTATTCGTCTGAATTGGCTTCGCAAAATAATCGTCAAATCCATATCCCAAATACATCTCTCTGCTTTCAGCACTCACATTCGCAGTCAAAGCAATAATTCTGGTTTTAGAATTTATATTCTCGGAATCATTTCTAATCAAACGTAAGGTTTCCACACCATCAAGTTCAGGCATCATATGGTCCATCAAGATAATATCGTAATATTTCTTCTTTGTAAGCTCCAAACACTCCGTTCCACTCGCAGCAAGGTCAACCTGCATTTTTGTACGCTTCAAAAGTTCCTTCATTAAGGTTAGATTCATACCATTGTCATCCACAACAAGCACCTTTGCATTTGGTGCCACAAAGAACTCCTGAACTCTTGATTTTTTCTCCTCTGCTTTACGCTTCAGCATTGCATCCTCAAGACGTCCTATCGGTCTGGCATCCATGATTTTCTGTGGAATACATATGCTAAAGGTCGAACCCTTTCCATACTCACTTTCCACACTAATCGTGCCCCCCATCAACTCCGAAAGCTGCTTTGCAATATTCAATCCCAAACCTGTTCCTTCAATATTACGATTCTTATTCTCCTCTAAGCGCTTAAAGCTGTCAAAGAGCTTCGACAAATCCTCGTTCTTAATACCAATTCCGGTATCCTTTACAGCCATACATAACTCTATTGTCTCAACGTTAATCTGCTTATAAGATACTTCCAAGGTAACCGTTCCCGCCTTTGTATACTTCACAGCATTCGACAAAAGATTTGTCAATACCTGCTTAATACGAAGCTCATCCCCCCATAGCTTTGAAGGTGCATCTGCATCTATCTTTATCTTGGTGGATATCGGTTTTCCTGCTACCCTTGCATTCAAAAGCACAATTTCATCCTGCAACAGCTTTGCTAATGAATAGGTATCCTCAACCAATTCTAATTGCCCTGATTCAATCTTTGAGAAATCAAGAATATCATTAATAAGCCCCAGCAACATATTACTTGCACTCTGGATGTTGTGAGCATAACCTCTGACCGCATCGTCCTCACTTTCCCTCAGAACCATCTCATTCATACCTATAATGGCATTAATCGGTGTTCTGATTTCATGTGACATATTCGCAAGAAACTTTGCCTGTGCTTCCTTTGCAGCCCTCGCCTGTCTCTCCTTCTGTTCCGTATTCACCAAGTCCTGTCCTGTTTTTATAATTGCCATAACAAGCAAAAATACCAATCCCAATGCCAACACGGTTCCCAGAGAAACATTTGCCTTCAAATAGTACAGTACCAACTCTGCAATCGCAGTCAAAAGCATACCATAAATACCAACACCTACAGCCAGATATTTCTTAATCCTCTTCTTATAGGTATCAATGGAAATCGTGACAATAATTCCCATTATCGCAATCAAAAGAGCACCATGAATAAGTGGAAGCATATCAACGAATTGCACAATATCCAATACCTGAAGTATCGTGCCAACCACAAATAATACAACAGAGTATACGATAGGTATTACATAAAACTTTTGATATATCCTACTCTGAATCTCATTAATATACAATCCTAACGGAATCGGAATTAAAATTAAACTCCAATAGGTATAATTAGTCAACACTGATACATTTCTAAATATGGTCTGTCGAAATTCAATCTCCGAAATCATCCATGATGCACACAAAAACAATGCCCATGCTAAATAGTTCAACGCAAGCCGCTTACGATATACAAACTTAAGAATAAAGCATATCAGAATACAGCAAAGACTCATCAGCATCAAGAATGCTGAAACTATCGTTCTTACAAAAGACTGCTTCAACAAAAATCCCCATATACCGCCGTTATCTCCACGATAACATACAAAAGTACGTCCTGAATATTTGGTATTGCTGGAAAATTGATAGGTCAGTTCCTTACCTGCATCCTCCTCCTCTAATTCTACAAACAGATAACGAAAAGCACTATTTTTACCAAAGAGACGCGTATCCTCCGTATTGTAATGCCGTACCAGTTCATCCTCTATATAGATGTCTACATCCTGCCAAACTACGCGAAATGCCAAATTCTCACCATGATAGATATCATCCGGTAAAACAGTTGTCAAAGTAATGACTTCTCCACGCTTGGCATCTACTGTCTCTGAAAAAGTAAACGGCACTTTTTCTCCATTGTCCAATACCTGATACCACTCAGATTCAAAAACCCTGCAGTCTAACGCCCGGATATCCATCTCTGACGGCGCAAAAATCTCACCTATTACTAAAAAAATAAAAATTGCAAATATAGCCACTCCAAAGAAAATTTGGACCAGACGTACAATAAATGCAAAACTATCTTTTTGGTGTTCCTTTTCCATAGACATCTTTCTCCTTGCTTTCTTTTGTATATAAACCGGTAGCATTCTGTTTCAAAACAATCTGACAATATTATATTTTATTATATCATATTTATAATAGTCACTCAACTATGCAAAAAAGGCTTAATGTATTTTCTTACATTAAGCCTTTCAACCCACACTACTTATGCAGCTTTTTTATTCTTTCCAAACAGAGTCTGAATGCCCTCAATAACAAGAATAATCGCAAGTACAATTAATAATACTGCCAAAATTGTCTGTGCATATGGCCCCCAGTCAGCTGTTCCCTTCATAATAATTCCAACCTGATTCTTCACTGTAATTGCTAAGGAACTGATTGTTACTACCATCATGAATGCCATTGGAAGTAAGAACATCTTATTATTCTTACCTATATTACCAAGCCATGTAGCTACAGCAAGTAATCCAAGACCTGCCAGCAACTGATTTGCAGCACCAAATAAGCCCCAAATCTTTGCATATCCGTTCATACCAAGTGCAATACCCAGTACTACAGTAATAATTGTTGCGAAATAAGGATTTACAACAACCTTCTTCCAACCATCCTTAACATCTGCCACAGTTTGTCCCGGCTCAAGCCAGAATTCCTGGAACATGAATCTTGCCAAACGAGTCGCTGTATCCAATGATGTTAAGCAGAATGCAGAATATGTAAGTACAAGTAATGTATACAAAATATTCTCAAGTCCTGCTAATCCAGGAATAGCAGCAACCATTGCAGCAATACCGCCTGCGAAGATATCTGTTGCGCCCTTAGTATGTCCTGTCTGTCTTGCATATGCAATCGCACAAATTGTAAGAATTGCAAGTACACACTCTAATAACATACCACCAAATGCGATTGGCTTTGCATCCTTCTCTTTATCAAGCTGCTTAGATGTTGTTCCAGAAGAAACCAATGAATGGAAACCTGAAATCGCACCACACGCAACTGTTGTGAAAAGAATCGGGAACAGATACTGTACACCATTACCATTATCAACAGCAAATCCTGTGAATGCTGGGAACAAATTATTATCAATTGTTGGATGAGCACCAACTACACCTACAACAGCTACTGCTAACATAGCATAAAGAAGGAATGAGCTTAAATAATCTCTTGGCTGTAACAAAATCCATACGGGTGTGATGGAAGCTACTGCAATATAGATACCTACTACAATCATCCATGTATTGGTTGACAGGTAAATTGGATGGAAATTCATACCTACTACCATACAGATAATAATTGCTGCAACACCTAAAATCGTAGAAATGCCCATTGGTGTATTTCTACGGTATACTAAAAAACCAAAGGCTACTGCAACAACAATAAACAATAAAGAAACCATTGCTACTGTTGCATTAGAAGCACTTGCCGCCTTATCTACTACACCATCCACAACGGTAGCACCAAATGTAGAAGCTACGATAGAAGCAAATGCTGCAACTACAAGAATCAATGTAAGATATGCAAAAATGATGAATAATCTCTTTGCTCTCTTACTCATATTAGCAGAGATAATCTCTCCAATCGACTGTCCCTTGTGGCGGATAGATGCAAATAAAGCACCAAAATCATGTACGCCTCCAAAGAAAATACCACCAACCAAAATCCAAAGTGTGGCAGGAAGCCATCCAAAGATAGCTGCATTAATCGGTCCTGTGATAGGGCCTGCACCGGCAATAGATGAGAAATGATGTCCCATCAGAACAGGTGCCTTTGCCGGAACGTAATCCACACCATCCTCCATAGTGTGTGCCGGCGTTTCTTCATTACCTTCACCTACGCCCCACTGCTTGCAAAGCCATCTTCCATAGAAGATATAGCCACAGAGCAAAATAGCCACGCAGATAAGTAATAATACCAGTGTGTTCATGACACTCCCCTCTTTCTCTCGTAAAATAATACTTTTTTCAAAATTTTCTCCACACACTTTCCACTACTGTTCGCATATATTTTATTTGTTTTAACCTCTAAAACAGCATTATGGAAATCCATCCAACCGTGCAGAGAAAATCGAAAACTTTTGTAAATACGACATTTCTTTAATGCCCTTACAGCATCATCGTCACAGGTATCACAAACAAATATCGGAGTAATGTATGTATACATATGCCCGGGACCAATGTTAGCCCTCTTCATACCATCCTCAAACGCATAATCCCTACATTTCTTATATTCATCCAAGGTAAGATGAGGCACATCAAACAGATATATGAACTCCTCACAATCCGCATCCCATAACTGTGCCTTTCTTGATAACACATACTTCTCGGAATGTTCAAAGAACTCACATACCGCCACAAGCGGCTTCTCTACCTCTTCACATTTTATAATATTAAAATAAGCACGATAACTATCTAACAATGTGCTTATTGCGCCTTCTCTTGTATAATACATATCTCCAAATAGCCCCTTTTGTTTACATAATTTGTTTCTTTTTATACAGTATAGCACTTTATAAAAAATTTACAATTATAATTAAATTATTAACAATGTATTTGTTATGGAACAAAAAGGTTGCAGTTTTCAACCAAACTACAACCTTTTTGCACTATTGATATGTCGGTATATCTATTCTATCTAACTCCTCCAAAGAAGCGTCAAGCTCCTCTCGTACCCACGAAGGCATACATCCCGGTTTAAACAGAAAGCCTCTTGAATATTCTTTCCCATTTAACATATAGATAATATCAACATTTACATCATATACACGCATGTTCGGATTAAACTCATTTACTAAGGAAGAGCTCTCTACATTCTTTACAATCTCTACCAGCTTCGCATAATCATCTTGTGTATAGTTCACACGCATTACCTTATCAATCTCTCCATTGTTGTCATAATTTTCAACGCTCCAATCGTCGATTTCAATAGCTGTAATCATTTCTGCTGGAAGTGTTGTCTCCATAATACAGCCATATTCTTCTAAGAGCGCAATGGTTTGTGTAAAGGAATCATATATCTTATAATTATCCTCATAACAATGCATCTGACTGTTATCAACAGACATATCCCATTCAAAACCCAGCGAAGCAACCGGTGATTCATTCCAAATCTCTTCATATCTAAGAGCTTTCAACTCTCTCTGATAAGTTTCTATCAGCTTTGCCATTCTTTCCTCGCTTAAAGCAAATCTATCCTCTGCATAAGCAGTCGTAACCTGAACCGTATTGTACTGCTTCTTCCATCCGTCTGATAAAATCGGATAAATACCAAGCTTATACTCATCTGTATTATAAATCTCATTTAATAACTGCTGTGTAGAGTCATTGAGTATATTTAAAAGATAACAACGATATTCTTCTTTTCCGTTATCCAACTCATATTTTACATACATACTAAAGTAAATGGCACCATCTGCCAGCTTCTCATACGTATAATACATGTTATGAGAAGTTTCTGAATCCTCAATTGCCTGCTCAATCAGCTTCGTAATACTCTCACTTGGCGTCAGCTCCATATTCTCCAGACTCCATTCTCTGTGAGAATCCCGGTACATATAGATATCACCCAGGTTATAAATAGAAATTGCATAATTCTTTACATTAGCCGGCATATAGTAATCATAACCGAACACATCAAATCGGAAGATAACAATTACTGTTGCCGCAATCGCGCCATTCACAATCAGATGTTTGGCATGTGCAAACACTTCTCTTGGATTTTGACGAAAGATGGCCTCCATTACAAGACAAGACAATACCAAACTGAAGATACCACCAAAGATAAACCATCCGTCACGTGCATCATTCTCTACTACACTTCTAAAAAGAAATGCCCCAACAATCGTGACCGGAAGTGCTATCATAGCCTTAATCACCGGTTCCGCAAATCCAAAGGCAATAGATTTCCCTGCTGCCTCTGTCGGACGCTTCTTATAAAGCCAAAGTGCCACAAGCGTATACACTGCTGCCTGCATTAACATCTTAACGTAATGCAACGTACAATCCGCATATACAAAGCCTGTATAATCTGCATCTGAAAGCATATTTGCAATCAAATGCAATGGAGAAAATGCCCAAATAGTTCCTGCCTGATTATAATAATAAGTATCAAAAAAGATATCATACAATGATGTTTTTAATCCATATAAAACCCAGCTGTAAATCAGCAACACACCACAGCCCAATACACTGATTACCATATTACCTGTCAGACAAACTGCCGTCACACATACCGAATAAAACAATACAAAGAACAACGTCTGAATCAGTGCAAACCACACCATATTGCTAAGAGCCTCTACACGAAACGCTCCTAAAGCCACTCCTATGCCAAGGCAAATAATCACATGTATCACCACAGGAATCACATAGTACAGGATGCCGTACACATACTGCTGCCAGAAAATCTGCTCTCTCTTAACCGGCATACTATGATAGGTATCCAGCTTACGTGCTGAGTGCATAAAAGAAAAACCACTAAGGGCACAAATCAACGCCGCAACTCCCGTCACTATCGAAAACGGATTCGCAAGTGTGAAAAATTCTACCATATATTGAGTCATCCGCTCTATAGGATTTACCTTGTGCTGCAATCTGTCAAGCTCTGATACCAATGTCAATTCCATTGGAAAAAAAGATATGATAAACAATATCACCGGAAACCATACTCTTTGATGTAAATCCTGCTTGATTCTCTTAAAAAATAAGCTTTTTGATGTCATATCCAACTACCTCCGTTTCGCTGATAAAGATTTCTTCAAGTGATAAAGGCAACACCTCTGCAAAGATAGGATTCTGTGCATTTAACAGCAGCATCACATCCTCACGCTTGCCCCTTACCGTAATCAGATTCAGCTTACCTCTCTTTTCTGCCTTTACAACCTCCAGTGCTGCCAATGCTGCCTTCTCAGACTCTTCGTCAGGGAATACGCACTGAATGGTATGGATATTCAGCTTCATATCCTCAAGGTCTCTCTGCATTAGGACACCACCCTTATGAAGGAGTCCCACATGGTCACAAATATCCTCTAACTCACGAAGGTTATGTGATGCTACCACAGGTGTAAAATCTCTAGCAGTCAGTTCCCCTGCAAAAATACTTTTCACCGTCTGTCTCATAACAGGATCCAATCCATCAAAGGTCTCGTCACAGAACAAATACTTAGTATTGGCACACACCCCCATTAATACGAACATCTGCTTCTTCATTCCCTTTGAGAACGTATTAATCTTACGCTTCTTATCTAAGCCAAACTTTTCAAGCATCTCCAAACAACGCTTATCATCAAAATGTGGATAATAGTTCTGATAAAACCTTATCATATCCACAGGTGTCGAATTTGCCATATAAAACTGCTCATCCGAAATATAAAAAATCTCCTGTTTTGCCTTTGGATTCTCAAAGACCGGCATATCGTCCAAAACAATCTCTCCCTTGTCAGGCTTTAGGACACCACACGCCATACGTAGAAAGGTACTCTTACCGGCACCATTGGTACCAATCAAACCAAATACTTCACCTTTCTTAATAGTAACTGAAACATCCTTTACTGCCTCAACTTCACCGAATCTTTTATATAAATGATTAGCTACTATCATAATTCTCCTCCCTTATTTGCATCCTTGATGCATACTGTCATCATCTCTACAAGCTCATCTCCTGTAATACCTGCTGCAAGAGCCTTATCTACAAAGCCCTGAATCTCTTCCCGAATCTCCTGCCGCTTCGTGGTCGCAGCATCTGTCGTATCACTGACAAAGCTGCCCTTCCCCTTCATCGTATAAATATATCCGCTCCGCTCCAGTTCTTGATAAGCTCTCTGAATTGTATTGGGATTAATCGAAAGCTCCATGGCAAGACTCCGCACCGAAGGCATCGGCTCATTGGGTTGCAATGCACCGCATAATATCATCTGCTGAAACTTCTCAATAACCTGCTCATAAATCGGTCTTCTATCTTTATAATCAATCAGTATCACATCCGCACTCCTTTCTTAACTGTATTAATACGATTAGTACAGTTATAGTGTACATAATACAGTAAAGATTGTCAACACATAATTTTCAGAAAACAAAAAAGCACCGCCCACAAGCAGTACTTTTTATTAACCTTATTTCTTTCCTGTCAAATAATAAACCGCGAGTGCAGTTCTGTGAGACAAATTCTCTTTTGCCAGTATAGAGGTAATATAGTTCTTAACCGTTCCCTCGGATATGAATAAACGATTGGCAATCTCTTTATTGGAAAGCCCATCGGCAACTGCCTCAATAATTTCCAGTTCTCTTGCTGTATAGCCCTCCTGTGAGAATCCGCTTGGTCTTAGTTCAGCACTCTTTGTAAGATTCTCTAAGATTGCTTCCTCCATAACTCCGGTTCCATAATACACAGACTTTATCATCTGCTTAAGATGTTCGGGTGTATGATTCTTAATCAGATACCCCTTTGCACCGTTACGCAGAGCATTCTGTACCAGTTCATCATCATCAAAAGTGGTCAGAATCAGTACCTTTCCAAGGTTATTCTCTACAATATACTTCGAAGCCTCGATTCCATCCATGATAGGCATCTGGATATCCATCAGAAAAACATCAGGTGTATTTTTCTTTGCTAACTCTATGGCATCTCTACCATTTGATGCACAGCCCAACACTTCAAAATCGTCATCCACATCAAGAATAATCTTCATTCCATCTCTCACAAAATCACTGTCATCTGCTATAATTACCCTAATCTTCTCCATCTCAATAGCCTTTCTTATAACGGTAATAATATATTAATCATAAATCCTGCCTCAGAGGCAAAATCAATAATTCCATTCGCTTCTCTCACACGGCGTCTCATACCCGAAAGTCCCATACCCTCTATAATATCCTTACAGCCAACACCATTATCCGATATGCTGCATCGAAGCATCTGATTCATAGCATGTATCTTAATCTCTATCTTCGTACACTTCGCATACTTCATCGAGTTAGAGACTGCTTCATAAGCATTATCCAGAATCAACTCTAAGTATTTCTCTGAGACATGTGCAAGCTCTCCCTCTACTACAAGCATTGTCTCTACGCCCTTCTGCCTGCAATCCTCACACAAATTCTCCAATTGCAGCATCGCAAGCCTGTATTTGGAAGGACGTTCTTTCCTCAATATAGCACGTATCTCATCCATACCTGTTCTTAGTTGGTCAATGACCGCCTGTACCATCTTCTTTGATGTCTCCGGCTCCTTATCCATCAACACCTTTACCGCTTCTAACTGATAAACCGAACCATTAATATTGTGTCCCAACTTATCGTGCAGCGTCTGAGCCAGCTGTGTTCTTTCTTCCAACACCTGATTCTCTGCCTGTAACAGATTCCTGCGTATCTCCTCTTGCATGGCGTGCTCTCTCTGATACATATCCCGCTTTAAATGCTGCTCTGTAATCGTATCTTCCTTGGTCTGTCTCTTATAGGAAGCAATCACAAAATCATTCTGAATATAAATCACTGCCAGCAGCACTGTTAGCAAGAGCTGTACATATACATCTATCCCCTCTGCCGACAGCAACGCAATTAAGGGCAAAAAATAGTACAAAATCCTTGGTCTTATAAAGGATAATACCTCATAGCAAAGATAAACACCCAGCAAAACAAATACTCTTCCATATATTGAAACCAGTATCAAAAGCACAAGGCCTGCACTTCCAATCGCTATCACCTTATAATATCTTTCATGCACCATTTCCTTTGCTGCAACCGCCCCGACAAATAACGCAAGAAGCAGGAGCACCCTCGCTGATGCTCCTGTTAATACAGACTGTGACACAACAATATAAATTTCCAATAATAGCAGCAACCCGATTCGGACTGCCAAAAAATAATTCTCCCTAAGCTGTTCGTCCATAGTTGTCCTTCCATGCATAACCGGTTCTGTTATGCTTCACTTCTTTTCATCTTTAGACCGACACTGCCTACACTGATAATCACAATCAGATAAGCCACCGTTACATATAATAACATGGAATATGCCCCTTTGTCTCCTACCAATAACATTTCTGATGCATTTAAAAACCATCTTTGCGGCATAAGATTGGAAAGTGTTTTCAATGCTGCTGTCGTGTCATCCAACGGAAAATATAATCCTGCCAACAGTGCAGATATACTCCAAATGGCAAACATTACATAGTTTGAACTCATCACATCTCCCATCAAGGAACCAAGCAATAAGCTTAATGTACTGAATATCAATCCAAGCAGGAAGATGACAAGTAAAAAGCTCCATACCGACATGCCAAAATCAATCTGCATTACGATAAGACATACTGCAAGGACAAAGGTCTGCATAAGAGACACTATCATTGCTACTACAAACTTTGAGATAAAATATTCCCTACTACTTACCTTTGACAGCATCACTCTGGTAAATACCTTGTTATTCTGTTCCTCTATAACCGTATGCGCAACACATACACCGCAAAAGAGGAATCCTAACGTAAGAAATGCAAACCCATAACCAATCTGTGTTTTCTGATTAATCTGCTCCTTGGTAAGTCCAAGGTCATTTACACCTGACAAACGTACAATACTCTTCTTAGGCATTTCATTTCTAATCGCATTCAGTGTTTCCGTAATCTTATCACTGTCCGCACCTATCATACTATAAACCTGTGCTATCTGCTCTAACTGAGTCGTAAGCTCTGCTTCGAACAATTCCTGTCTTTCATCATCCGACACATCATATATCTGCATAGCATCTGCCCAATTCTCATCCATTACGGCACGGTCAAAATCAGATTTTAAATAAAGTAATACACCTGCTCTATCATCAAAGGCATCCTTTGATGCTCTCTCCAATACTTCGGTGTCCGTCATATCACTGACATCACATCTGCATACGGAGAACATACCGGTTCCAACTAACTGCTCTAACACATACTCAGAAAGCACTGTACCTGCACCGTCATACACCTTCACGATAAACGCTGATGTATTGCAGTTGTAAACCGCCTTATTTTCACATTTCTCAAGTTCAATGATTGTCGGAATATCCTCTTTCCCTTCATATACTGTATGGTCTCCCTTTAAGCTTAATACAAAGGCTGAAAGTATCGGCGTAATTAAAAGAAAAAACAAAAACACCTTATTCCTTAATAGTAATTTTATATTTGTCTTAATTAATGAAATCATGCTCTTCCTCTCTTTCTGACCGCACCTGCCAGTATACCTATTGTAAAACAAACTACTACAATTGCCAGTGAATATACAATTGCACTACCTACATATTCGCTTTGTCCCATACAGGAAAGCTCCACCAATGCTCTTGTTCCATGATAAATCGGTGACATCTGTTTTGAAATCTCCGGCATAGATGAATACATATAGGTTTCAAAGCTGCCTCCAAAGAAGCCAAACACCCACACAATGGAGAACAACGCAATCATCGTAATTGCCAAATTATTGGATATACTATATATCATCATACCTAACGCAGAACCTGCAAATATCATCATGAACACAATCACAGAAGATAAAAGAATGTTTCCCCAATGTATATCCAGTAATACCGCTGACACAACTGTCGCAATTCCCATACCACCAAATACTGTTAAGGTAATTGGCACTAATTTAGCAATATACATCTGTGTATTTGAAATATTGGAAACCTGAAATTTCCTTTCTATTCCATACTTCTTTTCACTACTTAACATACCCGTGGCACATATCATGCCACACCAGCAAAAATATACAATATATGCAATTCCGTAATAATCCTTTGCATTCACGGAAGGCATAAAATCCAACTGACTAACCGGTAATTCTACCTCTGCGTTATCCGCCGGACACATTACCTCCAAATATCCCTTCACACTTTCGCTCATAACCCTTCCAAGGAAATACTCTAACGTAATGCACTCCACCTCGTAGTCTGCACTTTTGTAGATTACATATTCTTCTTTGCTAAACTCCACGAAGCCTGCCAGTCCATTCCTTTCCATCACATCTAACGGCTCACCTTGTGGATAATCATGAAAAGAAATTCCGTTTTTCCTCCCTTCATCCACAAGTATCTCTATGTACTCCTGCATTATACTGTCTTCTTCCATACGATAGCCTATTGCAAACTCATCTACACCCTCATAAGACTTTAACAACTCTGTAAAAGCACTGGATAACACAGCAATCACAAGAATTGGTCCTAATAACATTACCACTATGCTCCATGTATTACGGAACATGAGTTTAAAATTATTCTTCATCAAATAACGTATCATGTCTTTCTCCCCCGTTCTACTCTGCATAGTCCCTTAACTTCTTGCCTGTTAAGGTTAAGAATACTTCCTCTAAGGTAATATCCTCATTACCATTGCTTACCAATCGCTTTAGCTCCTCGCTGGTTCCGCAAGCAATAATTTTTCCGTTATCCATAATCGCGATTCTGGTACAGATTGCCTCTACCTCTTCCATATAGTGACTTGTATAAATAACAGTCGCGCCATTTCTATTGGATTCCTTAATTTTATCCAGAATAAAGTTTCTTGACTGCGGGTCAATTCCTACTGTCGGCTCATCAAAAATCAGTAATTCAGGACTATGGCCGATTGCGCATGCGATGTTTAATCTTCTCTTCATACCACCCGAGAAATTCTTGGCAAACTCCTGTCTTCTTTCTAACAATCCTACATACTCCAATGACTCATCAACAGCTTTCTTTAGCTCTCCACCTTTGATTCCATATAAAGATGTGAATAATTCCACATTCTCCCATGCCTTCAGATTACCATGCACCGCCAGTTCCTGTGGAATATATCCTATCTTATGAATTACTTCTTTTTTCTGCTTCCAAGGATTCTTCCCCAACAGTTCAATTGAACCTGCTGTCGGTCTAACCAATGAACAAATCATATTCATCGTAGTGCTTTTTCCTGCACCGTTAGGTCCTAAAAGTCCAAATATCTCGCCTCTTCTAATCTCTATATTCAGATTGTCCACAACCGCCTTATTATTATATTTTTTTGTTAAATCATTCGTTTTTAAAATAATCTCTTCCATTGTTATCTCCTCTCATTATCTCCTTGATGTAGTTACATAATACCAACATAAGCATCCTTGCGGTAGTGAAAAAAGAACTGCTTTACACATGACTTTTGTCATGTTTTATGGGTGATTGTATGTGCATTTTGCATTTTTACAATCTCAACAAAATAACGCTACCGTCAGGTTCTTCTTTATATGTAACTCTCGTAAGGCAAACGGGAGGATTTTCGAACCATTCGGTAGCGTCATTATTAAATACATTCTTATTGTACAATCGCAAAGATTAAGTATCAAGTTGCAAAAGGTTTGATTTACAGACATAATTTCTTAAGATTTGTTTAACTTCCACTACTTTTCGAGCACTTTCCTATATCATAAAAAGAGCAGGCTATACAACCTGCTCTTCATCTCTTAAATCTCACCTGCGTCAGCAAGCTCATTAGCATATCTTACAGAGCCCATTGCATCCTTAGAATAGAAGTCCGCTCCAATCATATCCGCATACTCCTGTGTAAGCACTGCTCCACCAACCATCACACGGCATTCTACGTCGTTCTTACGAAGAAGCTCTATTGTCTCCTGCATACTTACAACAGTAGTTGTCATCAATGCGCTTAAGCCCACAAGCTTTACATTGTGCTCCTGCACTGTCTTCAAAATTAATTCAGGCTCAACATCCTTTCCAAGGTCAATGACATCAAAGCCATAATTCTCCAATAAAGTCTTAACAATATTCTTACCAATGTCATGAATATCGCCCTTTACAGTCGCAATCACAATCTTTCCCTTAGACTCGCTCTGCTTACCCTGTGTAGAAAGCATTGTCTTTATCGCCTCAAAGGATGCCTTTGCTGCCTCCGCACTCATCAGAAGCTGTGGAAGGAACATCTTATTCTCCTCAAAGCCCTTTCCAACAATATCAAGAGCAGGAATCAGCTTATCATTGATGATATCCAACGCTTCTACATTCTCCTGTAAAAGCTTTGTTGTTGCTGCCGCTGCGCTATCTGCCAAGCCCTTTACAATCGCATCCTGCAAAGTAAGCTCCTTGCCGGCTACAGGCGCTACAGGCTTATCAGCATCTGTTGCTCCACATTTTTCAATATATTCCATGCACTGGTCATCTTCACCAATCAGCGCATTAAAGCTGTAATAAGCATCCATCATCTGCTCACTGGATGGATTCACAATACCGGCACTTAATCCATTCTGCATTGCCATGGTAAAGAAAGCCGTATTAATCTTACCTCTCTGCGGCAAGCCAAAGGAAATATTTGATACACCAAGTACAGTATGTACGTCAAGCTCATAGCGAACCTTTCTTAAAGTCTCGAGTGTTACCAGAGCATTATCCTTACCTGTACTAATCGTTAATACCAAAGTATCTATCACAAGATTCTTACGTGGAATACCGTAGCTTGCAGCGGTGTCAATCATCTTCTTAGCAATTGCAAGACGTCCCTCTACAGTCTCCGGAATACCATTTTCATCCAAGCACAAACAAACTACTACCGCACCATACTTCTTTGCAAGCGGGAATACTGCATCCATAGACTCCTTCTTACCATTTACGGAGTTGAGCATCGGTTTACCATTATAGCAGCGAAGTGCTCTCTCCATTGCTGTAAGGTCTGATGTATCAATCTGAAGTGGTAAATCAATAATCGCCTGCAATCCCGTCACAGCTTCTTCCATAAGCTGAGGCTCATCTATCTCTGGAAGTCCCACATTGACATCAAGAATATGTGCTCCCTTCTCCTCCTGTGTCAGACCTTCTTTAAAAATATATTCCATATCATGGTCGCGAAGCGCCTGCTTGAACTTTGACTTACCTGTAGGATTAATTCTCTCACCAATAATCAAAGGCTTTCTTCCAAAATATACTGCATGATTGTACGATGACACCACTGTCAGATTCTTATCTGTAACAGGCAAAACACGCATACCCTTACAAGCATCTACCAATGCCTTAATATGCTCAGGTGTCGTACCACAGCATCCACCTACAATACATGCACCCTCTTCTACAAATTCTTTTACTTTCGTAGCAAAATCCTGTGGATTCACATTGAATACAGTCTTGCCATTTACCACAACCGGAAGTCCTGCATTCGGATTCACCACAATCGGTACAGAGCAACACTCTAAGAGCTGTGGGAAAAGCTTCTTCATCTCAACAGGACCTAAGCCGCAGTTAAAGCCGATTGCATCTACACCAAGTCCCTCCAGCATAGCAACAACAGAAGCCACATCACCGCCTGTTAAAAGCTTACCACTCTCATCAAAAATCATGGTAACCACAACCGGTAGCTTACTATTCTCCTTCGCTGCTAATACCGCAGCCTTCATCTCATAGGAATCACTCAATGTCTCTAATAATATCAGGTCTGCCCCTGCCTTTTCACCAACAATCACTACCTCCTTGAATGCTTCATATGCATCCTCAAACGCCAGCTCACCAAATGGCTTTAACAGCTTTCCTAACGAACCGATATCCAATGCCGCATATGCCGCACTACGTTCTACCTTACCTTCTGTCTCAGCAATCGCTTCCTTAACCAAGCAAATACCTGCTGTTACTAATTCCTCTACTGAATAAGAAAGATTCTTACACTTAAAGCTGTTTACGCCAAAGGTATTTGCTTTAATAATATTGACACCCGCCATCAAGTACTCTGTATGTATCTTTTTAATCTCCTCAGCATGCTCGATATTCCATACTTCCGGAATCTCCCCTGCCTTCAGTCCTCTTGACTGTAATACGGTTCCCATCGCACCATCAAAAAATAAAAGCTCTTTTCCTAATCTCTCCAAAAACATAGCTCGTCCTCTACTTTCTATCTATATCCGTAATCTTTCTTACCGCTTAATCTATAGTACGAAACTCACAATCTGTCTTACTGCATACACTGCACTTAGCAATATGGCAGTTTTCCTTATTCCTTGTCAGACCAATTATTGCGGTCACGCTCTTAGTCGGAAGCATCAGCATACTATCCGTCAAACTCATACCAAGCCTCTTATTACACTCCAGCAAACCAAAGATATCTTTCTGATAATCCAGGCTCAAGTCACCATATCCCGGACTAAATCTGGGTCTGAGATAAAGCCCTCTCTCTAATGCTTCCTGTCTGATATCCTCCTGCACCTTATTACAATAGGCTTCAATACACGCCGCACCACAAGCCTGTGCAACAGATGCCTTGGCCATATTCATCACTGTATATCTCTGTATCAGCTTGTCTGCTTCCAATCCAAGGGTTGCTGCCAGCAAAATGACCTCTTCACATTGTGCAAGATTGTCTGCGAGCTTCTGACTTAAAATCTCTTGTATCGGCTCATCTGCATTATGAACCCCTGTATGCTCCGACTCACCATCTGCAAGTTCCATCTCCATACGCTCATCCTTTAACAGATATACCTTATTCTCTATCACTTCACATCCATAATATCGATAGCTATGTGCCGGACGTACTACACGAAGCAATTCCTTCAAAACTTCGTCTATCATGCTCTGTACCATTTCATCCGGCTCCTGCCCCCGATATCCAAGATAACGATAGATTTCTCTTCTATTCACATCTGCTTGCTCTATCTTCATCACTTTCTCAATGTCCCCATACCAGAAATGTATTAGATAATATTTTATGAATATCCTCATCTGATAAATTGTGCTTCTTTTTCAGTTCATCACCCATTGGCAAATGATAGGTTTTACTGTCAGCCTTCCAACTTACTATTTCGTCTACTGCTTCCTCTGTATATTCCTCCAAATGAAACATTTCTCTAATACTCATCATTTGTCTCCTTCTCTTTTTTCTTCTAAAGTTTACCATTGACAATATTTCCAGTCAATAAAACTGACTCATTCCGCTTGCTATAATGCTATTTGTTTTTTATATTCTTTGTCATAGTTTTTAGTTATATACAACCACTAAACTTTTTACCTCTTTTAAATCACTACAGCTAATTTGTATATATACAATTTTTTCATCATTTTATATACAAAATCTTCGCCCCTAAAGCTAATTTCAACATCTAAAATCTTGATTTTGTATATATACAAAATTATTTCCATATTATATACAGAAAAACAAGGATTTCCTGTATACAAATGACCAATTTATTCCTATATATACAAAAAGCCTTGAACACACTCAAAAAATCACTTTTTTTGTATATTTACCTGCATTTTTTCTCTATATATACAAAATGGTTTTTAGTTCACACCGACTAATTTAATAAAGTTACTCTCATTCATACAATACCAATCCCTAACAAATCAGCACCACCGGCTTAGCCGGTGGTTTGCTCACGCCCTATAAGGGCTCATTACCTGCGTTGGAGTCTAAAGACTCATCGAAAGGTTCGCCAGCC
>SVFJ01000117.1 GCA_015056925.1 Lachnospiraceae bacterium
CAATCCAAACATAACTACCTTATCCCAACGCTCTACACGACTCATACGCGGTGTAAAATAAGATACTGACTTACTAATTCCCTTCGGTAACATCTCCGCATGCACTGCTTTATAAAAATCTATCAAAACATTGGATTCATTCTATTCATAATCCAACACCTCCACCTTATCATTCTTCTTTGTAAAAATACTATTGGTTGTATACACTCTCTCCACGTCCGCAGTCTTTAAAAGTTCGCCCTCTAATATGGTATTCTCACAGTGGGAAACATACAGATACATCCTCTCGGCGCCCAGCTCCTTTAAGGTCTTGGCACTGTAATAGAAGGTTCCTCCACGGCTACAAATATCATCCACCATCAAAACAGTACTGCCCTTGATTAACTCTGTCTGTCCCGCAACATCCAGCCCCTTAATATCTCCTGTTGTCCAGTCACGCTTCTTAATACCGAACACATATGGTCTGTCAAACATGGCACTGTAACGCTTCATCGCTCCCTCATCCGGGAAATATAATAAAATATTCTCTCCATGCTTCTTCGTAAGTTCCGCTAAAACTCTATCCACATATTTCTTTGGTGTCTGAATGCGGATATTGTTAATCAACGCCTCACTCACATAAGAATGCGGGTCCAGTACCGTAACAGATGCAAATTCCAAAGAATTAATCATCTCAGCAAAATACTTTAATGTAAATATATCTTCTTCTGCCTTGACTCTGTCCTGTCTGGCATTTGGAATATAAGGAAGCTCCAATGCAATCTCCTTTACTCCCTTAGAACGGATATGCTTTGTCAAAAAATACAATGCAACCAGTTCCTCATTGTTCTCATACATCCATGTGAGAGTAACCTTATCCTTCTGCCCTATCAGCTCTTTCATCAGCAATGTTCCATCCGGAAAATGCTTTACATCAACCTGCTTTCCATTACACTTAATCATCTCTCTCTTCCTCTCCGGTTAAACTTTACTCACCGATAACCTTTACCTGACACATCTTCATCGTTGTTAATGCCGCTGCATGGCTCTCCGGTGTAACTCCCGCACAGCAGCTTGCATCTACACTCACCTCAATCTCAGGATATGTAGCCTTAATAATCAATGCATTAGATACCACACAAATGTCTGTACAAAGGCCAACCATCTCAACCTCCTCCAGCTTATAATCAGCCCAGTTCAGATAGCCAAAGGTTGGCTTATTAATGTAAACAGCTCCCTTAGCTTCCATACCTTCATAAAGCTGCCAGCCATCAGTTCCTTCGATACAGTGTTCAACAGGAAGATTCTTTCCTTCATTTGTAGTAAGGTAATCTGCCTGATGTGTATCTCTTGTAAAGATAATCTCATCACCATTCGCCTGATACTGCGCAATCTTCTTCTTCACATTCTCTACGATGGCAACTGCCTCTTTACTTCCTAATGCTCCATCCACAAAATCCTTCTGCATGTCTACAACAATCAATGTTTTCTTCATAGTATCGCTCTCCTTTTTGTTATACATATTATCATTTTGATAATATCTCTTGTTGTTAATATAATATTATCATTTTGATAATATGTCAAGAGGTTTTTCAAAAAAATATGCTCTCTGTCTAACAGGGAGCATATCCTTTATCACTCATTATTCCATTAATACTCAGGCTTATTATCATTCTCTAATTCAATACCTGTTATAATACCTTCGCTTACCACAAATTCGAAGGAATCTAACTTGCTTCCGTTTGGATTATATACATTGTAATACTTATAGCTTGAGCCTTCCTCTACCTCGTAATGGAAGCCTGCAAGCTTCTCCTTTAAGGAATCTTCGCTCTCACCAAGCTTAATACCACATGGAATGGTCACATCAAAGGTAGGGTCATAATTCTTGTTTGTCTCAAAGGACTTCACAAAACAATTCTCCGGAATGGTTGCGTAATCAGTGTAATTACGAACAATCAATCTGATAGACTGGTTATTATATCTTAACTCAACCCAATCAAAATCTTCTGCTCCAACAGCCGTGGCAGAATTATTCTCCTGAATGGTAAAGCCATTTGCAAGGAACTCTGAAACAGGACATGGGAAGGTATATAAATGTCCCTCAATCTCAGCATTGAAGGTATAAAGGTCATCTCCAACCTCTGCCGGTGCCTTGTACTTTGTTACAAGTTCAGGAACTGTTTCATCAATAGAATTATCTGCCCCTTCAAGCTCTGTCATATTCTCAATTTCGATTTCTTCCAATACGCCACTCTCATTGTATACATATAAAGAAATCTCCTGATAATAATCATACTTATAAGTCATCTTATAGTACATGCTTCCTTCATAATCACTGGATGGTGTACCATATGCCGCAATAATATCATCCTTTGTAGAAACACCATACTGAATCCCCTTCGGAAGAATAATCTCCCAATCAGCATCCTTCATATAATAATTATCAAAGCTGATACCGGCTACCATACACTTCGTATACGGCTGTGTGTTCATAGAAAGATTAGCAAGCTCCGTAGATACCTTTACCTCATCCTTCGTCCATACCTCACCTACTGTATACTGGCTTGAAGATAAAGTCTGTGTTGCATCCTTTGTATAAGTAAAGCCTGCTGCCTCGAAATCCGAATACCACATAGGGAACTGAAGCACCTTACCGTTTACAGATACCTGGAAGGAATAAATATCATCCGATAATTCTGACGGCATAGTCACCGAAGGTGCGTCTGCCTTCTCTGCCGGCGTTGTCTCAGCCTCTGCCTCGGCCGCAACCGTTGTCTCTACAGCAGTTTCCTCTAATACAACATCCTGACTTTCTGACGGAATCTCTGCGCTAACAGTTTCCACAACCGATGCTTCCTCAACCGGCTCCTTAGCTGTCTCAGATACCTTTGCAAGCTCCTCTTCTAACCGGTTTGCAACCTCCTGCTCAATATAATCCTCCATCTGGTCTTTCACCATGTCTTCTGTTGCAGAACAAGCAGACAATGCAAATGTAGTCAACATCAGAACAGCGCTCATCATTAGTTTCTTCTTCATACTCTCTCCTCCTAAAGTAAATACATAAGTTTACTTAAAATCACAACTTGTATCATACTACTTTCTGACAATTATTGTCAATAGTTTACATAACAACTCACTTCTAATCTGTGTAGATACTGTATTTTGCACCTTCATAGCCTATATATTCTACACTATTCCAATTAAGCTCTGCAGTACTCTGAGCTGTCTTAGCAAGCGGAATGCATTTATCTTTTCTAATGAAGAGTGGTACTTCATTTAATGCCACTTCCACAAAATGATATCCCTTTGGCATAATCTCCTGATATAAGCTGCCGTCAGGCATAAATTTTACAAGCATCATTTCCTCCGGCAGATACACACCTCTACCAATCGCATTCTGGGTATAAACAGGAGCTATCATAATCTCGTTTCCAAGGATTAACTGGTCTTCCGTCTGCACGGCAATCTTATCCTTAGGGTATACAAAGCCTAAAGGCTTAAAATACATATCATCCTGTGTCGCTGCCTTCATATATTCGCTATACAGATAAGGTATCAGGCGATATCTGACTCCTATTACATGACGGAAATCCTCAATATCTTCAAACTGATAGCATTCCTGTTCTCTGGTTCCCAATGCCGCATGGTTACGCATAAGCGGTGTAAATACTCCCAACGCCAGCCAGCGAAGTACCAGCTCTCTGGTTGCATTACTTCCAAAGCCGCCAAGGTCAGCACCAATATACAGAAAACCGCACATATTTAAGGATGGCATCATCTTCAAGTTCAACAAAATATGAGACCACCATGACTGATTATCACCTGTCCAAATACCACCGTAGCGATGCATACCAATATAAGAAGAACGTGAAAACAGAAGAATATCCTTATCCGGTGCAATCTTCTTAAAAGCCTCCCCTGCTGCTCTTGTCATATTGAAGCCATAAAGATTATGAATAAGGTCATGACGAACCATTTCTCCGTTTACTTTATGATAAAACCGTTTATAATCCTCAGGATTATTCTGCAGACTTCCCATAATACTTCTAATCTTAGCCGGCAATACATTTGCCGTATTCATAATATCATCACAAGGCTCCAGAGGCTTATCTGCCGTACCTGTAAGCTGCGAAGCATACTCTACGATTGCCTCATTTAACGCCGCCACACCTTCCTCAGTATAGAAAATAGCCGGCTCGTTCATATCATTCCAGAAACCGTCAATCCCCTGGTCAATTAAGAAAGCATACTTCTTACCAAACCACTCTCTTGCCTCAGGATTCATCACATCCGGGAAATGCGTCCATCCCGGCCAAACGGCAGCCACAAAATCACTGCCATCCTCACGCTTACAGAAGTATCCCTTTTTCTTTCCTTCCTCATACACCTCGTAACCATCCTCAATCTTAACTCCTGCATCAATAATCGGAATCAAGTGAATATTCTGCGCCTTCATCTTCTCCACAAAGTCCTTAAAATCTGGGATTCTATCATTATCAATCGTAAAATCCTTATAGGACTCCATATAATCAATATCTAGATAGAGCATATCCATCGGAATCCGGTTGTCCCTGTAACCTCTGACAACCCTCTCAAAATCCTCCTGCGTACGGTATCCCCAACGGCTCTGCCCAAAACCAAAAGCAAACTTTGGCGCAATATAACTCTTACCAATAATCTTTCTAAATTGCTTTACGATATCATAAGCCGACTCTCCGTCTATCTCATATACATATAAATCCGCACGTTCACATGAAACCTTTAACAAATCTCTTTTCGTATAGCCTATATCAAACTCCAGCTTTCCGGGATAATCAAAGAAGAATCCCTTCTTACACTTTGGTCCGTCTATTACGATAAAGTTATGTGCACCATATAAAGAAACCTTCTCCTCCGTATGATTCGGGTCATCTGCACAATTACTGACATAAATATATCCACGCTTATTAATTCCTCTGTTTGCCTGTCCCAGACCATAAATCACGTCTTCCGGCTCCATCTTATATTCAAATACAAATCCCTCTTCGTTTATGGAAACGTTACCAAAATCCAATAAAAATTCACTTACCGCTATGTTTTCTACAACTGCTTCCGTTTCAAACGGCTTACCAAATACATACTTTCTAACCATTGAAAATCCTTCCTCCTACTACAACATGTCGCGAGCGAAAAACAAATGACTCTTTCCGTTCCACTTGTTTCCCTCTCGCATAGAGTATAACACATAATCAAATAATAAAAAACTCACATACAAAATAAATAATCGAACCAACCAGCTTTCCCAATGCAACTGCCGTAACTATAATCCCAAAACCTCCATGAAGCTTCACGCGCCTTGCAAAAATTGGTATAGAATCCAGCAATTCCGCAATAGCAAGCGCAAGACATCCAACAAAAACACCTGTAAAAATGCCAATCGCAGAAAGTAACAGATTCGTAAGGATAGCATATACTACCTGTGGCAATCCAAGCATAACCTCTCCCAAGCGTAAGGGAAATTCAAAAATTGAGGCAACACACCCAAGCATTGTTCCGGCTATAATAAATTCCTCATATAAAATCTCACACTTTGCCGTATTCGTTTTGTTAGCAAAGCGGGGAACCAACCCCACCACAAAAAGAACTGTAAATACTCCGGTTGCCACCATTAGCCCAAAGCAGAATCCACAAACTGCCAGAATGACATTTTCAATCAACATCTATTTCCTGCCCTTCTCTTTCTGCAGTTTCCGCCAGCATCATATTTACATCTCTCTCATAATTCTTCATTTCCACTTCCAAAGGTGTAGGGTCCTTTGACAATTTCTTTCCCCCGATGTGATTATAAAAGACCATAATTCCCACAAACAG
This sequence comes from Lachnospiraceae bacterium, assembly GCA_015056925.1. Lineage (GTDB taxonomy): Bacteria > Bacillota > Clostridia > Lachnospirales > Lachnospiraceae > COE1. The sequence continues at coordinate 5,833 of SVFJ01000117.1, forward strand.
ACCAATCGCATAGGCAATCTCCAGTATCGTAAATCCTCCTGAGCTTCGCCCTGTTATAATACGATATGTTTTTGAAAAAATACTGTTTATCTGCACATCATTATGAAACGCCATAATGGTAAAAGCGGTTCCTATTAAACTAATCGCCGCTACCAAAGCAATCTTTACATATCCGATTCCCTTTTCATGCTTCTGCTTATGAATTCTCTCCAAAATAATGGAATTCTCTCCCAGACTCTCCACTCTGACTCCCGGAAAGCTCCTGCTCAACAATTCGATTATTTTCATAATACTAATAACTACCTTGGTCTTTCCGTTTTTGCGAAATTTATATACCTTTATGGAATTTGCTTTTGCCTTGACTACCGGGTCCTCACAAAAGATACTCGCAACCTTTTCCAAGGTAATATCATCCTGTAATGCCTCCACCTTCTGCCTTGCCATGATATATAATACTGTATTGGTCACTGTTTTATCCTCCTACCCAAGTCTTTAGGATTAGTTTTTGCGCAAAACAATGTTTTATACATTATTTTATAATCTTAATCACTTCCAGCTTTCCATCCCTGCTTCCGTGAATATGACACTTTTGCAATCTATACTGCTCTAAATAATTCCATATCTCCTGTGTAATTCTTTCTCCCGGATATACAATCGGAATCCCGGGAGGATATGGTGCTATCATCTCTCCTGCAATCTCGCCTACTGCTTTGTTCCAATCACAATCTATCGTCTTTGCAAAATATGCTTCCCTGGGTGTCATCACCTGCTCTGTCATAGGAAGCATCTTTGCACTGAATGGCTCTTTCTCCTGCATATGCTTTGTATACTCTCTGCTGATTTCCTCACAGGCACGTATTAGTCTTTCTATATCTTCCCTTTCATTCGCATAAGTAATAATTGCAAGCACATTTTCAGAATCCGCAAGCTCCATATTTACCGCATATTTTTCAAACAATAGCTCTTCCAGCTCATAACCGCCAAGTCCCAATCCTTTTGCACTGATTACAAGTCTGGTCTCATCGATTGCATAAACGGCATCCTGTCCTTCTACCTCTTTGCCCATACAGTCAAAGCCTTCGATTCTACGAATTCTCTCTCTTGCACTTCTTGCCAGCTCCAACGCCTTTTGTTGCATTTCTCCTCCGTGCATTGCAAGCTCATAGCGCGCACAATCAAGAGAAGTCATCAGCAAATAATTCGGACTGGTACTCTGCACCAGATGTAAGTTCGTTACAAGACGCTCGTTATCCAGCGGCAGGGTCGTCTTTACATGCAAAACTGAGCTTTGCGTTAAGGCTCCTGTTACCTTATGCATACTCTGTACACACATATCTGCGCCTGCCTGCAATGCGCCCTTGGGCAACTCCTCATGGAAATATACATGTCCGCCATGTGCCTCATCCACTAAGAGCATGGCACCATACTCATGACAAATCTTCGCAATCTCCTCCACGTCAGAAACTACACCATAATAGGTTGGACTCACCATAAAAAAAGCCTTACAGTCCCGATTCGCTTCCAATGCCGCTCGCACGGACTGAGGACTGATTCCACCCTGTATTCCCCATTCATGCAACACCTCCGGCATGACATAGCAAGGCTCTGCTCCCGACATAATCATTCCCATCATCGCTGACTTATGCGCATTTCTTGCCACAAGGAGCTTCTCTTTATCCACAGCACTGCTTAGAATCATAGCCTCATTTCCACAGGTTGTCCCATTTACAAGGAAATAACTTTCATCTGACTGATATAATTCACTCAACAACTCCTGCGCCTTGGCAATTGGTCCCTCCGGGCTGTGCAAATCATCTGTATACGGTGTTTCGGTAACATCATAAGCAAATATCTGTTTTCCGACCTTATCCGTCCATCGCTGACTTACTCCCTCGGTCAGTCTATGTCCCGGTATTCTAAAATACGCGGGTCTTGTTTCTATTAACTTATCAATTGCATCCAACAATGGTGTTGTATTCTGATTCATACTCTCTTCCTTTCCAAGACTTTCTTCCCTTAGTATACTATTTTTTACTAACGTGATACAATGATTATTGATATGTAACTTTTCATTTTAAACCTATTTATGAAGTTACTGCCAAGAATAACTACCAGAATGCAAAAGGAGCGTATTGATATGCCTTATTTATATGAAACTCATCTGCATACTTGTCAGGCAAGCCTTTGCGGTGTCAGTAAAGGTTCCGACTATATTTCCTACTACAAAGAGCTTGGATATTCCGGAATCATTGTCACAGACCATTTCTTTAACGGCAATAGCTGTATCGACAGGGCACTTGCATGGGAGCAAAAGATAGAGCTTTTCTGCACAGGGTATGAGGATGCCAAGAAAGAGGGAGACCGATTAGGACTTCCGGTTTTTTTCGGTTGGGAATGCAACTTTGATATGGACGAATACCTTATCTATGGCTTGGATAAGGAGTGGCTTCTTACCCATCCTGAGATGATGGAGTGGGACCACATCACTCACTTTGAAGAGATTACAAAGGCAGGCGGCTTGGTCGTTCAGGCACATCCTTTCCGCCAGCGTGGCTATATGAACTGCATCAACCTTCACCCGTACCAGTGTCATGCCTGGGAAATTGCTAATGCCGGCAATATGACTGACCACAACCAGCTTGCCTATCGCTATGCCAAGGAGCACAATATTCCCATGACTGTAGGTTCTGATATTCACAAAACCAACACTGTCGACCTCTATGCCATGGCTTTTGACGAGCCTCTGACAGATATTCATGACTATGTTACGCGCGTAAAAGCGGGTACTGGCTACTCACTGCAAATTCCTGACACTATCCGTCAGTGGGATGAGAATATTGCCACCCACCTGCCCCTTTATTTCTTTGACAAAGAGAACAACAGGAAGCATATTACAGACCTGAAGAAATTATTTGAATAAATTCGGGTTTGCATGAGCCATGCACATCTATGTCGAATGGTCTGTGGAAGCTTGCTCACAAGCAGACATATTCGTGCATAGATGTATACGGCGACGCCGTTCGATGAACAAGCGCCGTAGGCGCTGTGAATCGAGCATGCGAATGCAATGTCGAGCTGTTCCCGCTTTGCCTGACTGATACACAAACAGACTCTATTTGTCTCAAAAGTAGGAGTTCCGAGCATAAGTGGCGCTAGATGTTTTTATTTAATTGTTCTAAAACGTACGCAACCGCAGCCGATTCGCCATCCATGGCTCAAATGGCTGCTGCCACCTTCGTCCAAGCGGTGGCTTGCTATTGTCTCTAAAAACATCAAGAACCACTAAATACTCTCCACAATACTTTTTACGACAAATAGAGTCTGTTCTTTTGCATCAGTCAGGCAAA
>SVFJ01000118.1 GCA_015056925.1 Lachnospiraceae bacterium
AATATTATCAGCGAAATCATTTATGCAATCAACACGCATAATATGGACCCGGCAAATGTGATTATTGAATTAACGGAAAGCGGCGAATTAGAATCGGATTCCCGTTTTACCAAGCTCTGGTCCAAGCTAAAGGACCAAGGTGTTCAGCTTGCTTTGGACGATTTTGGTACAGGCTATTCCAACTTCCATTATCTGAATGACCTGAAGCCTGACATCATTAAAATAGACCGTTCCTTCACCATGAAAGCATTACAGAATGATTACGAATACAATCTTCTGGCCCTCATGAGCGGAATGGTACATAAGCTTAATCTAAAGGTTTGTATCGAAGGTATCGAATATAAGGAAGAATTGCAGAAGATGCGCCAGCTGTTCCCTGATTATTGTCAGGGCTACTACTTTGGCAAGCCGATGGAGGTTGAACAGTTTAGAGACAATTTCATTTATTCATAATATACTTCACTCTCTAACAAAAAGTGATTGCACTGTTACCAATGCAATCACTTTTTATTTGTCTTTTTGCTCTATCTTGGTTCGTATCTGCTCCATTCTTCTGTCCAACTGACTGATAATATCCGCACAATACTTTAGCTCTTCTGAGATGCCGGCTGCATTCTCAATATCCTTCTTATACTTAAGCTTATGCTCAAGGCTTGCCCAGAAATCCATAGCAATGGTTCTAAACTGAACCTCCACGCGCATATGCTTCTTCTCTCCTGTCAAAAATATCGGGATATCCAGTATCAAATGAAGACTTCGATAGCCATTCGGCTTCGGATTCTTAATATAATCCTTCTGTTCAATCAGCTTAATATCATCCTGCTTCAGCAAACAGTCTACTAACATATAAATATCATCAGGGAAAGAACAAATGACTCTGATACCTGCTATGTCATTCAAGCAATCTTCGATATTCTCTATCGTCAAGTCCAAATCACGTCTCTTTAATTTCTCTATAATACTTACCGGACTCTTGATACGACACTTTATGGATTCAAATGGATTTCTGCTGTTAATCAATGCCAGCTCCTTGTTCAATACTTCAAGCTTTGTCTTAACCTCCAGCATGGCACACTCATACTGCATCATCAAGGTTTTAAATGGGTCAACCATTCCCTCCAGCTCTGCAATCTCTTCGTATTTATCTTTAATGTCCATAATAGCAACCTTACCTTTCCAATACCTGTAGACTTTCTGCCACTTTCATATCTGTGACACTGTTTTCTACACCGTATATCTTAACATATTCTGTTGACAAATTCAGCTTATTTTCTATGAAATTTTTATAACACTCACACACAAATCCGCTTTCTTTTCCCATGCTATTCCCCCATTATGTTATAATATAATCAATAGATAACCCTCATAAAAGGAGACAACAAAGATGATTATACGAAATGGTTTGGTATTCACCGAAGCCGGTAAGTTCGAAGAGCTTACCATCACCACTATAAATGATAAGATTTATTCTCTTACACCTACCGTATCAGCCAATCCGGACGATGTATCTATTCATCATGAAAATGCTGAAGTCATCGACGCCTCTGATTGTTACGTTATTCCGGGTCTTGTTGATATTCATATGCATGGGTGTATGGGAATCGATTTCTGTGATATTGCCCACGTCAACACGCAGGAAGAAGCCAATACTCTTTTGCAAAATATCGCTTCCTATGAGCTAACACATGGCATTACTGCCTTTTGCCCGGCTACTATGACCCTACCGATTGATACTCTGTCTAAAATATGTAATTTTACAGCTAAGTATCTTAGCTCTCCGCTCTATTCCACCACCGATAGTCATCCCTCTATATCATATGCTTCTTTCGCTGAGTGCCCTGATTCATGTTCACCGCTTGCCACAGCAGGTTTGAGTGGTATCTATCTGGAGGGTCCGTTTTTGTCACCTTTACGATGCGGTGCTCAGAATAAAGATTCTTTAAAACTGCCTGATTATTCCGTTTTCCAAGACCTTATGACAGCTTCTAAGGATTTGATTCGTGTGGTTGCTATTGCTCCGGAATTAGATGGTGCTATAGATTTTATTAAGTCTGTTCGTACATATATGCCACAGATTACCTGCTCTTTGGCACACACCGATGCTGACTATAATACCGCCTGCCATGCCTTTGAAGCCGGCGCAACCCAAGTTACCCACCTATTCAATGCCATGGCTCCACTACACCATCGCAAGCCGGGCGTTATCGGTGCTGCTTTCGATACTTCAGACTGCTATGTAGAATGTATAAGTGACGGTATTCACCTTGCTCCATCCATTATCAGAGCTTGTTTTCAACTATTTGGAGCTTATTGCACTACCAATTATCATGGTGTTTGCGACCCCTCTGATGATTTTCTTTGGTCATCTTCTGCAAACCGCATTATCTTAATCAGTGATAGTACTATGGCAACAGGTATGCCGGACGGACACTACCACTTAGGAAATCAGGATATTACAGTGCAGGATAAGCTGGCAACCCTCACCGACGGAACCATCGCAGGAAGCTGTTCTAATCTTATGGAATGCATGCAGGCTGCTGTTTCTTTTGGCATTCCCTTAGAGCATGCAATTACAGCTTCTACCATAAATCCTGCCCGTGCAATCGGCATAGATACTCTTCACGGTTCTATCTGTGCCGGAAAGTATGCGAATCTGCTCCTTTTAGATAAAGAAACTCTTGTCCTGCGCAAAATAATTTATCATGGAGTTGAAGTAAACTAAAATTTCTGTTGTTTATGATTCACCTATATCTGTGCATATTACCTCCTCGGGTATAGAATGCCTTTTTACGCTCCTCTATACCCGAGCGCTTTCTTCTCACTCTTTGCCTCTTGCAAAATGGTAATCAACTCTCTTTTCTTGGCTAATGCTTCCGCTAACTCCTTATTTCTTTTGGGTATATATTCATATTTTCCATTCAACAATGTATACCACTTATACCCCTTTCCACATGAAAAAGACACAAAGCATATCTGCTATACAATACCTCTTATCAAAAAGCACATGCCCCTATTAATGTAAAGGTATAAAATAAAAATGAAAAATTGCTCGAAATAAGCAAGAAAAATTACACAAGCTATACTCTGCAAAATATCATCTCAAAGTGTAGCTATTTGTAATCTGCTTGGCATATGACGCCAAGCCTAAGATATTGTCAACGACAAATAGAAATATAATTTTATGAGTTATATAATATATACTTTTTCCATATAATGCAACTCGAAATGTAAAAACTCGGTCAAACTTTTTTTGCAATATTTCATTATACCAAATACTTTAAATAGTATAATTTTAGACACGAAAAAAGGGCTAAGACAAATATTCATCTGCTCGCCCAAATATCACTATGCTATCACACATATATGCCATCTACTGCTGCATCCGCTCCAACAATCCTCTAATCTCATCCCCTGTCGGAAGCTTGTCTGAAAATGCTCCTGCGCTTCCTGCCGCCAGTCCCATACGGAAAGCGTACTCATAATCGCCTCTATCCAGCCATCCTGCCAAAAAGCCTGCAACCATGGAATCACCGGAACCTACCGTATTTACAACAGTTCCGCTAGGTGCTTCACTTGAATGCACGAGACCCTGTTCATCTATCAGTACAGCACCTAAGCCACCCAATGAGACCAGTACATTCACAGCGCCCATCTCCTGTAAACGCTTTGCATAGGGAATCGCCTCTTCTCTTGAGCCAATCTTAACTCCAAATAATTCTCCAAGCTCATGGTGATTAGGCTTAATCAAAAACGGTCTGTATGGTAATACATTCTTAAGCAAATCCTTAGAAGCATCCACAATAACCCGAACTCCTCTATCTACCACCAGCTGCATCATATCCTGATATATCGTATTCGGCAAAGACTTCGGAATCGAACCTGCAAGCACCAATACATCTCCCTGCTGCAAGCCCTCAAGCTTCGCCCAAAAACGCTCCAAGTCATCCTTAGGAATATCCGGTCCCATACCGTTAATCTCTGTCCCGTCAATATTACGAACCTTCACATTAATACGAGACATCCCCGATGAAAGCATCTCAAATTCAGCACAAATCCCATCATGAACCAGCCTTCTGCGAATCTCCTCTCCGGTAAATCCGGCAAGAAAACCAAGAGCCTTACTCTCTAACCCAAGGCTTCGAAGCACATACGAAACATTAATGCCCTTACCGCCTGCTTCCATCTGTTCATAGGAGGTACGATTCGTCATACCAAGTTCCATGTTCTCTACATCGACAATATAATCCAAAGAAGGATTCAAGGTTACTGTATATATCATAATCATTCTCCCATCATCTTTATCAAATCATACCCCAATTATAACGAAAACCAAATGATGTATCAACACCACTTGGTTTTCTCTTTCATTCATTATGCATTTAAAATCTTCTCAATTGCAGCAAGCTCATCTGCTGTAAATGCAGCTGCCTGCACAATCTTTGTATTCTCTTTAATCTGAGATGCCTTAGAAGCTCCAATCAATACAGAGGTTACCTCTCCGTCTCTTAATACCCATGAGAGTGCCATCTGTGCCAATGTCTGACCACGATTCACCGCAATCTCATTCAAAGCGCGAATCTTTCCAAGCTGTGCCTCATCCAATGAAGACTCCTTTAAAAATCTTCCATCCGTACGAATACGGCTGTCCTCAGGAATACCATGCAAATACTTGTCTGTTAATAATCCCTGTGCAAGCGGACAGAATGCAATAATTCCTACACCATTCTGTGCTGCAAAGCTCTTCAATCCATCCTCTTCAATATTGCGTTCAAACATAGAATACTTGCGCTGATTGATAATGAATGGTGTCTTAAGCTCTCTTAAAATCTCCATAGCAGCCTGTGTCTGTGCCTTATTATAATTAGAGATACCTACATATAAAGCCTTACCACTCTTCACAATCCCATCCAGTGCAAGCATTGTCTCCTCTAACGGAGTCTCTGGGTCCGGTCTGTGATGATAGAAAATATCCACATAATCAAGTCCCATTCTCTTTAAGCTCTGGTCAAGACTTGCCACCAGATACTTTTTGGAGCCCCAATTACCATATGGTCCCTCCCACATATCGTAGCCTGCCTTTGTTGAAATCACAAGCTCATCTCTATACTTACCAAGACCTGCCTCAAGGATACGTCCAAAGTTCTCCTCTGCTGCTCCCGGAATCGGTCCGTAATTATTTGCCAAATCAAAATGTGTAATTCCCTCATCAAATGCTGTAAAGCACATGTCAAGCATATTATCAAAGCTTGCATTGCTTCCAAAATTATGCCACAAGCCAAGGGACACTGCCGGTAGCTTTAATCCACTCTTACCGCAACGATAATACTGCATATTCTGATATCTGTCTGCACTAGCCATATAATTTCTATCCATCGAAACATTCCACCTTTCATTCTCTTTAAACTAATAGAATGTGTCTTGACACATTCTTGCGCCGCAAAAGTGTCGCATTTATGCGACAACTTCTTTGCTTTTGCGTGTGCCTATCTTTACTCCTATTTCGTAAGAAATAGGAGCGACTCCGAAGAGTCACTCCTATTATTATAACATAACCCTTTTGTGAATTCGACTTACTTCTGAACCAAAATCATTACTTCTGATAAATCATTTGTAAAGAATCCAACGTTACCGATTTCATTAACTGTTGTAACAATCTTATTCTCATATGCACCTGTTAATGCGTTCTTTGTAAATACATATGCTGTTGCACCAACATACTCTGTACCAACATGTGTATGAACACCAACTGTAATATTCATAGCACCCTGCTTTGCCGGTACTACATGTACTGTGTGGAATCCTTCTGCAAAGTTCTCTACAACTTCCTTCTCTGCGCCAAGATTCAAATCTGTAGTTACATCATCAACAACTGCTGTGAATCCGATACCATTTCCAAGGTGTGCATATACATATAAGTTGTATCCATAGTACTTGTGTAATACAGATACCTTAAGTACTGCATCCTCCTTAGACATTGTTACTGTTACACCTAAAGCATCTACAATTGCCTCTGCAAGAGGAGTCTTCTCATCATCAATTGCCACTGTTGGTGCTGATGTGCTTGATGAAGATGAAGAAGATGATGGTGCTGATGCCTCCGGCTTAGATTCAACTTCTGAAGCTTCCTCTTCTGAAGACTCTTCTGTTGAAGACTCTTCTGTTGAAGGCTCCTCTGTTGAAGACTCTTCTGTTGAAGGCTCTTCTGTTGAAGGCTCCTCTGTTGAAGGCTCTTCTGTTGAAGGCTCTTCTGTTGAAGGCTCCTCTGTTGAAGGCTCTTCTGTCGATGAATCCTCATCACCAGGTGTTTCAGGTGCCAACTCAACTAATCTTACAATAATAGCATCCATTCTTGAAGTTGAACCTGCAGTAAACGCAGCATCAATCTTACCGTCTGTTACCTCTACCTCAAATGCCTTGATTGTATAGGTTCCTGCTGCATTACCAATTGCTGCATACTGGTCTTCTACAGTAACCTTAACTGTACTCTTATAGCCTGAACCACCAACTACCTCTACAATATACTTACCGTTTGCTACATCTACCTGGAAGGTATTGCCATCCGGAATCGCAAAGTCTAAGTATACCTTTTCAGGAAGTACTCCTGCGTATGTATAGCTTTCTGTTCTACCTTCAAATACTGCTTCAGGATTTGTAAATCCGTATCCTCTCTCTGCTGTATAGTGAACGTCCAGCTCTTCCATTGTCTTCTTACCACCCTTAGGGTTAACAGTTACTCCTGTCCATCCATCTGCTACCATAGATGCGCTGATACCAAAGTCAAACTTGTAAAGTGCCTCGTATGCCACTGTAACATTTAATACAACCTCACCCTGGAAGCCTTCTACTGTACCATTTAATGTTACTGCTCCAAGAGCTGCTGTATCAAGTGCTGTTGTATCCCATGTAACTGCTACTGCCTCAACCTTACCGTCTGCATAAGTAGCTGTTACTGTTTCAGGAAGCTTAGCCTCCTTATTGTATGCAACCTCTACTGATGAAGCTGCAACTGATGTAATATAGTTCTCTACTACATCTACGATAATCTGTGGGAACTTGCCTACAGAGTTAAGTAATGATGAAGAACCGCTCAATGTGTATGAGCCTAAAGTATTTGTGTCAAGGCTTGTTGTGCTCCATACAACTGCTTCTTCAACTGTTGTTCCATTAGAATATGTTACTGCAATCTTCTCCGGAAGAACTGCTTCATTTCCAATGATTACCTTAACATTGTCAAGTGCCTCGTAACCTGTGATTACGTTAGCGGTAATCTTCAATGTCTTTGTTACAGGCTCATCATAACCCTTGATTGTACCAACAACTGTGTACTCGCCTGCTACTGAAAGATTAACTGCTGAAACATCCCATGTAACTGTTGTTGTAACTTCAACACCGTTCTGGTCTACAACTGTTACTGTTGCAGGAAGTAATGAAGCTACTGTTGCTCCCTCTGCAAGAGGTGTATCCTCTACAATGCTGTCAAGCTCGAAGTCCTTTACAGAAGCAATATCTACTGCTGTATGAACATCTAATGCTCTTGACATGTGTGAAGTCTTTCCATCTACAATTGCAGCAATTTTATAAGAATAATCTGTATCAGATGCTACTGTTGTATCTGTATAAACATATGCTACGTTTGTGTCAGCCTCTGTATCTGTTGTATCATCAGCTACAGGAGCCTTCTCTACCATCTTATAAATCTCGATATTATCGATGTGAACAGAGCCATATGTCTTACCTGCTGCCATATAGATATGCTCTAACGAAGCTACATCTGCATCCATGAATGCTAACTCACCTTCATATACAACTGAGCTGTCTGAAAGTCTTACTAACTTCACGTTCATCTTCTGGTTAGCAAAGTCAAGGTCTGCTGTTACGCGAATCCAGCCTGTAGTGTCTCTGTTAAGGCCCTTACCGCCTGACTCAGCATTGTCTTTACCATTACTTACATTAGCTGCTGATGTAATATCAACACCATTGATTGTAATGCTGCCCCAGTATCCGTTACCGCTTGCTGTTGCACTGATTGTTAAAATCTCAGCTGCGCTATCAAGCCAGTTATACTTATTCGCTGCACCAAGTAATGCGATATTAGATGATTTATTCTGCACACATGCATCCATTCTGATATCGTATGAAATTGTGCAATTCTCTGTAATTCCAAGAGCTGCTGTCTGAGTACCTGTGTCTCCGCCTGCTCTTGTACCAACACCGTAAATCTTAGTTGTGTTAGCATTTACTGTAGCTGTATCAGCCTCCCAGTATTCGTTATCAGCATTTCCTTCTGCAATTAATGTGAAGATGTGGCTCTCGCCCTCGAAATCTTCGCTTACCATTACAGACTTCTCGTACTCTACTGTTGGAGCTGTATCCTGTGTTGCATCGTCAGTTGCTTCCTTATCAGCTGCTTCCTTCTCAGCAAGCCAAGCATCATAAGTTACATCCTTAATCTCGATACCTGTGAAGTATAATCCGTTATATCCTGACTTACTTCCTGTATTTACAATATTCAATACGCCATCTTCTACTGTTACCTGTACAGTCTGTGAGGTTGCTTCCTTAGCTGAACCTCCGCGTCTTACATCTGCATAGCTTACGCCTTCAGCAGTTACCTGATTATAAACATGGCCTGAACCATTGTAAATATAATATGTTACATCATATGTTCCGTTAGGAACTACTACATCAAAGCCTGTTGCTTCTGTTGTCCAAGCTAATACACAATCGTTATAAACATTTGCGTAATCGCCTGTAATTGCATCCTTGTATGTCTTGTTAGAATTTGTGGATACATCTGTAAATCCATAGCCCTTCTCTGTTGAGAATGCATCTGCTGAATCTACTGCTGTCCATCCCTCATCTGTTGCCAAAGCACCAAAGTCAAACTTCAAATATACAGGGTCCGGAGTTACTACAGGTGCATCAGCTGTATCATCAGATGAGTCATCTGAGCTTCCTGTATACTTCTTAAGCTCTGCTACACTAAGAGTCTTAATTAACTCATA
>SVFJ01000119.1 GCA_015056925.1 Lachnospiraceae bacterium
ACTTCTATCGTAGAGACTTCTATTGAAGAAACTTCTATCGTAGAGACTTCTATTGAAGAAACTTCTATCGTAGAGACTTCTATTGAAGAAACTTCTATCGTAGAGACTTCTATTGAAGAAACTTCTATCGTAGAGACTTCTATTGAAGAAACTTCTGTTGAAGAAACTTCTACCGAAGAAATCACCGAAATCTCATCTGAAGACACTACAGAAGATGCTGCTGTAGAAGAATTCAATACATGGGATGGTACTACAACTGAATCCGTATTTGAGAGCGAAAATTTTAAGGTAACATATTCATTAAGCAGCTACTGGACAGGCGGCTTTAATGCAAATATTAAGATTGAAAATACCAGTGAATCTATTATTCAAAACTGGCACATGACTTTTGAATCTCCAAACGAATTTTCTAACATCTGGAATGCTCAGGTTTTCGAGCATGTTGACGGAAATTATACACTCAAAAACGTAGGTTGGAACCAGGATATCGGCATTGGCCAAAGTATTGAATTTGGTGTCAGTGGAAACTCTGATTTCTTAGGTTTTCCTAAAAGCTTCACTCTTTTAGGTGAAACAACACAAAAGGATGTAGCAGATTATAGCGTAGTTTACTCTTTAGTAAGCGATTGGGGTAGTGGTTTCTCTGCTACAATCTCTATTACCAACAACACTGAAGCAGCTATCGAAGATTGGGAGCTTTCCTTTGATTTCGATAGAACAATCACAAATTTATGGAATGGAGTAATCACTTCTGCCGAAGACGGTCACTACCTCATTAGCAATGCTGGCTATAATAGCAACATTGCTGCTGGTCAAACCATTACCTTTGGTTTTAATGGTTGCGACGGCGACGCAACAATGGAACCTCAAAACTATCTTCTTACAGACGTTTCTTTTGTTGCCGATGAAGATGTTGATGTAGACATTGAAATTGATATGGAAAAAGATTCTGATGATGACGGTCTTGCCGATTTCATCGAAGATATGATTGGAACTAATACTTCTGATTCAGATAGCGATGATGATGGTTTATCAGATTATGTTGAATTTACTTTAACTGAAACAGATCCATTATTACCAGACACAGATGCCGATGGTATTTCAGATGCTGATGAAGACTACGACGCTGACAGACTTACTAATATTGAAGAAATTCTTCTTGGCACTAGTGTAAATAAAACAGATTCTGATCGAGACGGTTTATCTGATTATGAAGAAGTATCCAACTATGATACAGATGCAACCAACTACGATACAGATGGTGACACACTTTCAGACGGTGACGAAATCCTTTTAGGACTTGATCCTTTCAATCCTATTTCTGACGGCATAACACCAGATGCTGAGCGCACCTTCTTACAAACCTTAGGCAAAGAAAACATTGAAACTTCTCTGCTAGAGGATAATCTTGCAATTCCATCTATTCAGGGTAATGTATCAAATATCATGAATCGCTACGTTGCCTTAGCTGAAGAAGATGTTTATGCTTTAAATGACAATCGCGCTACAGTAGGTAAGCAGGTTATGGTAAAATCCGCTTATGCAGATGATGCAGATTTAAAACTTTATTTTGATTGCTCAGCTGTTGCTGAAAATACTGAGCTTTTTATGATTTGTAAGTATGCTGACAGAGAGATTATTCCTTGCACCACTAATCACGAAGGCAATACCGTATGGACTAATGTCTCTAATGGAATCTATTTTGTGATTAATGTAGAGCTTTTCTTACGCGACCTGGAGATTCCAGTTGATCACTATATCTCTCTTGCTACTACTCCTATGGCTGCAACATTTTCTTTAGATGCAGAGGACGAGTTAGTGGCTGAACCAAGCTGCTCAAATGAAGTTTCTGCCGAATGGTATGAAGAAAACTATACCATGTTAACCGAAGATGAATATGTACTTACCAGTGCATTACTTCAGCCTATGGCTCTTGCCGCAGAAGTTGCAACAACAACATCATCATCTTCTTCAATTTCCGGTCAGGCCGATATTGTTTTTGTAATTGACTCAACAGGCTCTATGTATGGCGCAATTAATAATGTAGTTCGTAATATCGATACATTTGTCGATACATTAGCTACTAATTATTCTGTAAAAGCCAATTTTGCACTGATTGATTACAAGGATATTACCTGTAATGAAGAAACACTCCTGATTAAAAACGGTTATTCTAACTGGTTCAGCGACGTAACAAGCTTTAAAACTCATGTTAAGAAAATTCTCGTTACAGGCGGTGGCGACGGACCTGAAACAGCTATTGACGGCCTCGCCATGGCACATACACTGGATTTCCGTAACACAGCAAACAAATTTGTTATTCTTGTTACTGATGCAAACTACAAAACTAACAATAACTATGGTATTACAAGCATGACACAGATGGCAGACATGTTAGCCGATGCAGGCATTGTGACATCTGTTATCTCTTCAACAGGATATAAATCTACCTATAATTATCTTTTTACCAAAACAGGCGGTGTATTTGGTAACATCTACGGTAACTTTAGTTCTGTTTTATTAGAGCTTGCTGAAAAGATTGGTGAAGTTGTTAATGACGGTTCATGGGTAATCCTTAGCGATTATCAGTATATAAAGCTGGATCAGCCTCTTTCTGATGACGGATACAGTTCAGATGGTGACACACTTTCTGACAAGGATGAGTTAGGCACTGCAGTAAAGAAGGATCTTACCGCATTTATCAACTTCTTATTACAGGCATATGGTATCCCTGAGGAATTATACGAAGGCGAAACATCTATTACCGTTTACAATTATACCTCTAATCCAGTATTAGATGATTCTGACTTCGACGGAATCAATGATGATGTAGATTCTAATGACACAAGCAATGATTTCGAAGGAACACTTTATTACACACTTAACAGTAACTCTTACGACTGTGATGTAGCATTCAGTGTGGATTATCGTGAATTCTTCACAGATAATACAGTTTACAACAATGATATTGCTGTATTAGCATCCTTATATGCAAGCGATATCTATGTTGGCAATCATGTACAAGTAACCAAGGGCGCGAATGGCGGTGCAGACGATGCAGTTTCCCTTGCAAAGCTATTTGGTCTCGAAGACGTTGAAAATATCTTTATCAAGGCATCTGACTATTCTTATGACAAGGACGATATTACGGATGTAGTAATCGGTCATAGAAGTGTTACCTACATGGGAGAAACTAGGGAATTTATTCTTCTCTGTGTAAGAGGTACTAATGGTACCAATGCCGAGTGGTCAAGTAACTTCGACGTGGGTGCTACCACTGATGCCTACTACAACAAAGTGGGTGCAAATCATCCAGATTGGAAAAATACTTCAAATCACAAAGGCTTCGACGTTACAGCTAATCGAGTATTAACGAAATTTGAAGATTACATCAATCGTCACGGTCTAGGTGATAGTAGCTTAAATAAAACCATTCTGATTACAGGACATTCCAGGGGTGCAGGTATTTCTAATATCCTCGGAGCTCATTTTGAGCTTGATAAAGAATATACCTCATTTACTTATACATTTGCATCCCCATTTACTACAACACAAGACAATGCAACTTCCTATACAACCATCCAAAATATCATGAACACGGATGATTTAATTCCTTATTTACCACTTGAAAAGTGGGGATTTCATAAATATGGAAGCATGCATGAATTAAGTGTTGAAGATATGTATGAGAATAAATGGTTTGCTGCTCAGGAGGGTACTTTTGAATGGTTAATCGGCGAAGATTATAATAACGATGGCGGTACTAGCAGAACTGTAGACGCATTCTTCAATATTGCCAGCAACCGAGAAGATTTGTATGTTATAGATACTTCAAGTGATGGAAAAGTAAATATTGGAAATAAATATCATACAACAACTTCTGGCGCAAATAAGCGCAAAACTGCCGTTGAGACAGAATTGGATAGCGTTAAACTATTACGTTTCTGTAATGTATATGTAACAGGTAGTCCTATTAAACATGTGGAAGTTAATTACTGTCCTGCTTACCTGATGCAGAATCTTGCAAATATGGCAAGTAAAACAGGTCCACTAACAGGCTATGATACAAAGGGTAAATATGCAACTGCTAAGGCTTCCTTTATTGCATCCAGTGGATTCATTCCTGGCGGACTAATTGGTGGTATGAGTCATCCTCACATGCCTGCTACCTATTATTTAATGGTACACAACAAATTACAAGCAATTTAAGCATATAAGAAATGAGGTACTTAAATGAGAAATAAAAAAAATTTATACATGATAATCGCATTCATTCTATTGTATATTTTACAATTCCTTATTTTACCTCTATGTACTCCTCGTTACTTTCCTATAAGTAACGAAGCATCTGGTTTTTACTTTGGGTCTTTTCTGGTACTTCTTGTGTTTCTGGAATACCTTGTATCCTATAACGTAAAAGCCTGTATTCTTGCAGACCTTATATATCTTGCTCTAGTTACACTCTTTCATGGTAAAGGTCTCTATGGAATCGGATTTGTCGGTATCAGCTTAGATGGCGCTCAAGCACAATATGATTTCCAATTTGCAATGATATCTATTGCCATATTTGGAATCTATATTCTGCTTATGGAAATAATTGTAAAAATCATATTTATTCTATTCAGAAAGATTTTTAAATTAAAGAACCAGACGATAGATTAAGCCATATCTACTAATGATTCAACAGCCTCTGTGTGTCACACAGAGGCTGTTTATTTCATGGTTTACTCTTCATCCAATATCTGTCTACCAGTCACATCCAGATGATATCCATCCTTATAAATCAACTCTGACAATGGCACAAAGGTATAGCCCTGCTCCTTTAGGTTGGTAATCAAGGTATCAAGAGCCTGCGCCGTGTACGTCGCTCCATTGTGGCATAAAATAATTGAGCCATTCCCCAATGCCTTATGCTGACATACCGTTTTGATAATGGAATCGACTCCATAGTCCTTCCAATCTAAAGAGTCAACATCCCACTGAATCGGATAATAATCACACTCTCTTACCACGTTAATTACATCATTATCATAGTCTCCATATGGCGGTCGAAACAGGAACATCTCATATCCCGTGATTTCCTTTACCTTCTCGTGTACCTTCATAATCTCATCGCGTATCTCAGCCTTTGACAGCTGACTCATATTCTTATGATTCTCGCTATGATTGCCCAAGTCATGACCATAGCTTAGTATCTTTTTCACATCCTCCGGGAAATTTTCAACCCATTCTCCTGTCATAAAGAAGGTAACCTTTACACCATGCTTCTCTAAAATATCCATGATTTCCTGGGTATCTTCATTTCCCCAGGCTGCATCAAAGGTCAACGAAATCTTCTTCTCCTCCGTCTGCACACAATAAATCGGCAGTTCCCGATTTCCTACTGTCTGGCTTACTGCCACCACCCTCTTAGCACCTACAAGACTAACCAACACTATCACTGCTAGGAACAGTGCAGCTACCTTCCAATGATTCTCTTTTTGAGTAAAATACCTAAATGTATCGCTTATATATTTCATACATAGCTCCCATATATTTCTTTATGAAAATATATGAGATGAGTCAAAAAAAATGCATGCCTAAGCATGCATTTTTTATGGCATAAACGTAAAATACGTTACATAAAAGTCCTTACCCGTATGTTCAAACAGCATATAGATATCATAATTCTCTACATACCCGTTCATCTCATAATGCTTTACCGTTGCCTTGGCTGTAAATGCAGTTGCTGTATATGGATAAATCTCTGACACAACAACCTCTTCAATCGCTGCTGACCTTACTGGCTGTCCCCATTTTCTACCTGCGTCAGAATTCACCGCTTTCACATAAGCATCTGAATTCTTTAGGAAATATTTAGCCAATGCTCCATTGCTTCCAGCACCTGAAGTTCTGTTATCATATGCCACTGCTGCCTCTAGCACACGACTATACACAGTCTGCACATAATCCGGAGTCGCACCGGTATAATCTATAATTCCTTCATTTGCATATGTCGGATACATCGGCATCATATTAACGTCATATACGACTACATCTTCAGGACTTGCAAGATTGGCAATCATATATTGCTTATAACCATATGTAGCCCCCGTCACTGACGTGGCAATTTCATGAATTCTTCCTGTTATCGACTCAGTTCTCACAATCTTGCTGTCACTTTGCATGGCCCCCTTCACTGACAGATGTGCATCCAAAGGAATCTTAATCATGCAAATCGGCCCTGCGCTGGCAACAGATGAACCGGTATGCGAAAATACAACTGCACATACCACTGCCAAAAGTGCTATATTACGAATCCGTTTCTTCAGTTGTAACTTCTTCATCTGCAACTTCCCCCTTCACTTCATAACGTACACAAAATGCATTTGGTCCTCTTCTCTTTCCATATGACGATACAATTCCTGGTAGCTTTCCACCATTATAGTAATTGCTCACAGAGCCTCCACCATCTAAGTTACCCGCACTGACTGCACCAAACGCAATCATACACTCTGCCATATCCTTGGTAGTCGCACCAATACTATGTGCCATTCTTCCGTCAATCTGCAATAATAAGACACAACCATCCGCTCTTGCTCCAACTGCGGTTCTTGCATCCATCAAAGTGGTACTAGCCCCCTTTAAATTTGTTACCTGACCATTCTGCACTAATATAGGCTTACAGTGCACAGCGTCTCTAATACCTCTTTCTAGCGCCTGTGCTCCTGTCATTGGTTCACACACAAAATTATTATTTGCATCAAACCCCATCACATTCCACACAGATTTGGTATCACCATATTTCATAACACCTTCCGAGAATACAACTCCTATCGGCGTTCCACCATTTCCAACATAATTCTCATCTACAAAAAATGCTCCATTCACTGCTGCCAATGCCCCATAACGTGTCGCTATCGTAGTTGCATTTGCTCCTGCCGAACCATCATACGTATCCCTAGGTGTTCCAACAAAGACACGGGAAGCATCAGGAATAACCAACATCAGTCCCTGCCATGTATCTCCTGCCACCTGATGAAATTCAATCCCGTTTTCAATGAAGATTGCCTTATCATAAGGTGTTTCCACTATATATTGAACCTCTTCGCCCGTTGATAATGATTCCGCTGCGATAAGCTCCTCTGACTCCGCAGCAAAAAGCATACCTCCAACCATAGATAGTATGCTTAAAACTGCTATTCCCCGCTTCAGTCTTTGCCTACACCCTGCTACCTTCATACATTTCCTCCTCTTTTACACACTATCGCCATTTATTCTGTAAATTCCATCGAATAAATACTTCCATTATCCTCATAGGTCACATAGCCTTCATAAATCACCGGAATCGTATCTGCCGTAACCTCACAAACCTGCTGCTTATTTTCCCCATTTAACGCAGCCTCCCATACCTCTGAATACAGTTTATAGCTTCCGTTCTCATTCTCTATCATTTTATTTTCAATATAATAGAGGCTATTCTCTATGATTTCATATTTTGTACTATTGTCTGTCACCTTACAAACATGCATACCATCTTTCGTATAAACATGAAGCGGTGCTCCGCCGTCCACAGTCAGTACAATTCCCTGAATATATAAATACTCTTCCGTCAGCCTCAAATCACCATAAGCTAATTGCTGTAAATTTTTTTCCTCGGAATCATACACATAATTACGGTTCTCTCCGGGACCTGTCCAGATATTCAAATAGAACCTTGAATCCTCCTGATATACCGTCACATCCTCCGGCATGCCATAATCCTTTACATTAGCAGTTTCAAAATCAATTGCTACACTTCCGATAACACGCTCTGCAGTATCATAAATATAATAATATTGATATGCCGCTGTCTCCATCAGACTTCCCTGACCATATACCACATCCTGCGGTGGTTTGCTGGCTCTTACCAATGTAGGATACTGTAACTGCTCCTTATCGGCATAGCTATAATCAATATTTGAGTTCACATCCGAGCCGCTCTTTGCCGTATCTCCTCCGCAACCCGTTAGCAAAACAGAAAGGCATATTATTAAAATGACCTTTCTTTTATACTGCATGTTCATTCTTATGCCTCTCCTTCCAATTCAAATCCATGACTCTCTTGTACATTTAAGGCAAATTGTTCATTGTGTTTATATTTTATCACCAATTCCATCAATTGTCACTTAGTTTTAATATTTCCACATTATTTTACTGCCTTTTTCATCCTTTTGAACAATCAGTTTACGTTCTATCTGCTCCTTTAATTCTGTTACATGAGAAATGATTCCCACCAGACGTTTTCCGCCTGCCAGCTCATGCAGAATGCGGATAGCTTCAGCCCTTGATTCATCATCCAATGAACCAAAGCCTTCATCTACAAACATTGTATCCAAACGTACCTTACCTGCCGCATTTTGTATCACATCAGCCATACCAAGTGCCATGCTTAATGCTGCCATAAAGGACTCTCCGCCTGAAAGAGTTTTGACATCACGTGTTTTATCGTTCACCAGGCTATAAACATCCAAATCCAGACCTACTGCCCCCTGGCTTCCCAGATTATGCAATTCCCTACACTGCAAAATAAACTGATTTGATGTCATCTTAACCAAACGCTTATTTGCTTCATGGATAATTCTTTCAAAATACTTACGTTGTATGAAAGTCTGAAAATCCATCTTTGCTGTTCCCGACAAATTACCATTCGCCGTCTTATCCAAATTGGAATATAAATCATACTGTCTTCTAAGCTCTCCGCGTCTATCATACAACTTCTTTAACTTCTCATATGCTTCTCTGTTACGTTCATTATCACCATGGAGTTTAACAGCTACCGTATCCAACTTTGCCTTCTCGTACTTCTTATTTTGCAAAGCAGCCTCTAAAATCTCCACCTCAACCGGATTTTTCCCCTCTGCCTGCTGTTCATAGTGCGCTATTGCCGTTTGATTCATAATCAAACTGTTCTGATATG
>SVFJ01000120.1 GCA_015056925.1 Lachnospiraceae bacterium
CCCCTTCTTGCTGCATACCATAATACATTCTGCTCAAACTCATCCAAACGCAGAATATACGACGGATGCTCCTCTAACAGCATAGCTGCTTCACAGAAAAGAATCGGGCTGGTACATCCCTGCTTAAACTGCTCCTGTAAAAAAAGCCATTTAAACTCCGGATTCCTGATATACTCTTCATCTGCATACATCAAGAGCCACGCAAGCCTCCACTCCTTACGATGATTGGCAAAGGCAGTCTCTATCTCATCCACTACCACCTGTATAAAGTTCTCATCTCTGTTAAACAAAGTAGTAAGATACATATAATAGCACTGGGTAACAATATCCGTCTTATCATCCAAAGCCTTCATACGAATAGAATCCAGATACCACTTCGCCTCTTGAAAGCGCTCTTTCTCCAACAAAATCTGAATTCTGTATAGCTGTGCTGACAGATTCTCTTCATCAAACTCCAACAGTTCATCAACAGCCTGTGTTGCCCTTGTAAGCCAGATGTCTTTCGAAAGCTTATTCAGTCTGGCATCCGTATATCCTTTCATAAGCTCAACCAAAGCCCTCTGCTCAGCCTTACGTTTATCACGATTAACCCGCTTTGCGGCCTGTGAAATTGTTACCGGCACCCTTAGACAATGACAGCTGTCAGAAATCACAATCTCTCCCTTATTGGTTCCTGGACTAAGCTTAGTCGCATCAATCTCCAGCTCCAGCTTGCAAACTCCCTGTACAAAATTCAATGCTGTTATTCTGTTTGTACCAACATTTAAAAAATCCCCAAAAGTCTCTACCTTCAGTTCCGTATAGCCCCAACCGTTCTTTATTACAGAAAGAGTTCTATGCGTATTATTCTTAACATCTTCAAGTACAAATGCTTCGATATCTACTTCATATGTAATCGGTTCTTTCTTATGAATCTGCACCAAAAATTCTTCCACATTTCTCTGATTCCCTTGAAAACGTGAAAGTCCCTGATACAGTACCTGATAATTTTGTTCGTTTTTTTGAAAAATATTGCAAAAATCCTCACTATAAAAGAAGTCTACGGCTCCCATCCAGTCAGTCTTTGCCAGATTGGTAAAATGAAACAGATTCCTGATATTCCCCATGGATGTCTCCATCGGAGGCTTAGTCACATGAATCTCATAGGGCAGCTCATACTCCCCACGATTACTAATCATGGTAAACTTACCCTTAATAAAGCTTCCTTCCTCCATACTTGTGGCATCTAAGAAATACTCAATCTCTATCTCTTTTCCCAAGAAATGTCTGGTGAATGTTTTCATTCTGGTATCAGAAGAAAAGATATCTCCCTCGGCATCCACTCCATCCGAATAAATGACAAAGCTTCCTTCCATTCTCTCTCCGGGATGAATGGAAAAATCCAGCTTTGGGCATGAAAATTCCAAATAACGCTTATTCAATTCTTCTCGTCTTATTTCCCCTTCATAATTCTCATGCATGTCTTTTCTTCCTCGCGCAAAAATACTATGTTAACCTAATTATAAAATATTTTCACAAAGGATTCAACAACAAAGGAGATTGTTCGACAACAATCTCCTCCATATCATCTTATAACTCGATTTCAACAACCCATCCTTCTGGAGCTTCGATACGTCCCATCTGGATACCTGTTAATGTCTCATATAACTTCTTAGTAGTAGGTCCCATCTCACCCATACCGCTTGGTAAGCAAATCTCCTTACCATGGTCAACAATCTTACCAACAGGTGAAATAACTGCTGCTGTACCGCAAAGACCACACTCTGCAAAGTCCTTAAGCTCATCCTTATATACTTCTCTCTCTTCAACCTCAAGTCCAAGGTACTCCTTCGCAACTACCATCAACGAACGACGTGTGATAGATGGTAAAATAGTGTCTGACTTAGGTGTTACAATCTTATTATCCTTTGTAACAAAGAGGAAGTTCGCTCCACCTGTCTCCTCTACCTTAGTTCTTGTAGCGGAATCAAGATACATATTCTCATCAAAGCCATTCTTATGAGCCTCTGTGATAGCATGTAAGCTCATTGCGTAATTAAGTCCAGCCTTAATATGTCCTGTTCCATGTGGTGCTGCACGGTCATAATCACTAATGCAAAGTGTTAATGGCTTAGCACCGCCCTTAAAGTAAGGTCCTACAGGTGTTGTAAAGATTCTGAACTGATATTCATTAGCTGGCTTAACACCGATTACAGGGTTAGTACCAAACATATAAGGACGAAGATACAAAGTAGCACCTGAACCAAATGGTGGTACATATTCTGCATTTGCCTTTACTACAGCCTTAACAGCCTCTACAAAACGTCCATCAGGTAATGTTGGCATTACCAGTCTTGTACAGCTGTCTTTCATACGCTGCTCATTCAAGTCAGGACGGAATGTTACGATACGTCCATCTTCTGTTGTATAAGCCTTTAAGCCCTCAAAACAGGTCTGTGCATACTGGAAAACGCCTGCGCACTCATTCAGCACGACATTGGCATCCTCAGTGATGACGCCCTCATCCCATGCTCCATTTTTATAGTTGGTTACATATCTCTTCTCTGTCTGTACGTAACCAAATCCAAGATTTGCCCAGTCAAGATTTTTCTTTTCCATGATACATGTCTTCCTTTCATCTAAGTAATGTTTTCAGATTAAGAAACAGCCTGTTATCGGTCGTTTTCTATTCCATAAACTTCTATTTATTATCGTACTAACACCATAAATTGTCAACCTCTTCGGTTTACTTTTTCTCATACTTGAGGAATACATACTCCAAATCAAAATAAGTCTGTTCCTCGCTGTCTGCCGTAAGCTCCCACTCCGCAAGCTCATCCAGATTTGGAAAATGCGCGTCTGCCTGATAGCTATAATCAATCTTAGTTACGTGAACCGTGTCACAATAAGGAAGCATCTGCTCA
The DNA here is from genome assembly GCA_015056925.1 of Lachnospiraceae bacterium. Classification (GTDB taxonomy): domain Bacteria; phylum Bacillota; class Clostridia; order Lachnospirales; family Lachnospiraceae; genus COE1. The sequence goes on from SVFJ01000120.1 coordinate 2,904, forward strand.
TAGATACTTTGTCCTCCTACAATATACACATCGTCACTGTTGTATTTCTTTAATTCTTCCAGTAATTCATCAATCGAATGAACAACAATTGCACCCTTAACCTGATAGTTCTTATTCCTTGTCAGTACAATATTCACTCTGCCCTGAATCGGCTGCTGCTGGGAAAAGGTCTCCAAGGTCTTTCTACCATACACAACTACCTTTCCTGCTGTCATCTGACGAAAAATCTTCTGGTCATTCGGAATCTTTACAAGAAGATTGCCATTTCTCCCGATTGCCCAATTGCTGTCTGCTGCTACTATTATGTTCATCCGGTTCTCTCCTATTTCTCTAATCTCGGCTTTCTACCGCAACACTTCTTCTCTATACAATAGCCAGCCACCTCGCACTTAGGCATGAAATAATGCTTCACCAGATATGCCCATTCCTCAGAATAAGCCTCTAATTCCTTCATAATATCCTGCATTAATCTGCGATATTCCCAGTATGCTCTAGTACATAATCTCTGATGAGACATCTCAATTAAATTACGTACATTTCGCTTATCTACAATCTTAGTTCCCATTCCAAGAGGAAGCAGCATAGCCGCATCCTCTCTCGGCACGCCACACTCAGCCTCAAGCTTACTACAGGTATCTGCAATCTGCTGCATCAGCTCTGTGTAAAGCGTCTTCGCCTCTTCATTCTTCTCAACAGTTGGCGGAATGACATACTCAAAATTCTTGTAATTAATATATCTTGTGCTCGCCTGCAATCTGGTTGGTGCACCACCGATATGTGTGTACCACTCTCTGATAACTCTTGCTGAATAACCATCTAAAATCATCTCTACATTGACATACTCTAATACACGATGATGTCCAGACTCGATACAGTCCAAGCCTCTCTTATAGTTCTTCTCTTTGTCGCTAATATCGGCTCCCCAGCACACACCTGCTCTTTCTCCCACAAGTGTTATCGGGTTCTTTGGTGTCTCACTTATAATTGTAACTTTAGCCATATTGGATTAATTACTCCTTCCTCTTATCTATCCCATTTATCACATAGTGAATTAATCTGGTCAGCAAACTTTGCCAAATCCTTATTCGCGCCACCCTCATTCTTATGAATAACAGAAATCAAGCGCTGTCCTGCTGCCAAAAGTCTTGTAAATACATCGGATACTACAATCACTCTCTTCTTCACAACAACAGGAGCTGCCTCGTACTCTACCGTATTCGTAATCAAATCAACTCTGGTACCTGAATACGGTGCATATGCACGAATTCCATGTTCTATCTTAAGGCATTCCGTGAACAAATTGCAAACACTATCTTCACCATGCACTACAAATACTCTATCAGGCTTCCGCTCAAAGGCTGTAATCCAGTCAATTAAGCCTGCCTTATCAGCATGACCACTAAGTCCTGGAAGCTTGGTAATATTGGCTCTAACCTCTACCGGCTCCCCAAAAAGCTTAACCTCCTTAGCACCGTCTACCAATACTCGTCCTAAGGTTCCCACTGACTGATAACCTACAAAAAGAATCGTACACTCTTCTCTCCACAAATTATGCTTCAAATGATGTCTGATTCGTCCCGCCTCGCACATACCGCTGGCTGAAATAATGACCTTTGGCTTATCATCAAAGTTAATCTGCTTAGACTCATCACTGGTAATAGAAAGCTTTAAGCCCGGGAATGTCAAAGGATTGATTCCCTTATTTACAAGCTCCATTGCCTCTTCATCATAGCAGTCAAAGACATTCTTCTGGAAAATACCTGTTGCTTCAACAGCAAGAGGACTATCCACATAGACTTCAAACTTCGGATAAGTTGTCACCAATCCGTCAGCTTTAATCTTACGAATAAAATATAAAATCTCCTGAGTTCTTCCTACCGCAAAAGAAGGAATCACTACATTACCGCCCTGCGCAAAGGTCTTATTCATAATATCCGCCAAATCCTTTACATAATCCGGCTTCTCGGCACTATGCATTCTGTCACCATAGGTAGATTCCATCACGACATAGTCTGCCTCCTTGGTATAAATCGGGTCCTTAATGAGCGGCTGGTTCTTGTTACCGATATCTCCGGAGAATACTATCTTCTTCGTCACGTCGCCTTCTGTCAGCCATACCTCAATACTTGCAGAGCCTAATAAATGTCCTACATCCGTAAAACGAATCTTAATCCCTTCTGCAAGCTCTATCTCTTTATTATAATCACAAGGTACAATTCGCTTAATCGTTCCCTGTGCATCCTCCATCGTATATAAAGGCTCTATCTTCTCCACACCGGAATGTCTCTTCGCCTTACGATTCTTCCATTCTGCCTCTGTCATTTGAATATGCGCACAGTCACGAAGCATGATAGAACACAAATCTGCTGAGGCCTCTGTCATATAAATATGTCCCCTAAAGCCCTTTGCATACAAAAGTGGTAAATGCCCTGAATGGTCTACATGTGCGTGTGTCAGCAATACATAATCAATACTCGCCTCATCTACAGGAATCTCACAATTTTCAAATACATTAACGCCCTGCTCCATACCACAGTCAACTAAAATATTCTTCCCACAAGCCTGAATATAATGACAGCTTCCCGTTACCTCGTGTGCAGCGCCTATAAAAGTCATTTTCATGTCTATTCCTCCTTGTTCTTCCGAAGGAAAAATGCCTGCCTTCTTTTTCAGACAGCGAAATTTTCCTCCTCTTTTTCCCACTTTTGTTCGTTCGCTGATTTCCTTTTTATTAGTGTATCACAAATGCGCTAATAATTACATGAAACATCACTAATTTTTACATTTTTATTTTATCTGTTTATGATATAATATCGTCAGATATTATACAGGCCGAATGGCCATGGAACTTACTGTAATCACGAAGTGATTATAGTAAAATGTATATTGATTAGTACTGCGCCAGACGCTGTACATGATGATGAAATAAAATCCCTGAAAGGAAGGTATATGATATGAAATTTAGCAACGGCTGCTGGTTACAAAAGGAAGGAACCGAATGCTTCGCTCCACAGGAAGCATACTTTACCCGTGTAGAGTCTGATAAGGTTACCATCTGCGCACCAACAAGTAAAATCACTCACAGGGGTGATACTCTTGGTGGAATAAACTTAACATTAGTGATTACCACTCCAATGCCGGAGGTTATTCGTGTACAGACCTACCACCATCTTGGTGCTGTTAAGAAGGAGCCTGCATTTGAGATTCAGGCAAATAACTTACCTATTAAGGCAGAAGAGGATGACGATAAGGTAATCGTTTACAGTGGTTCTCTTGCTTTAGAAATTGGCAAGAAATCATGGTATATGAGATACACAAGAAACGGCAAGCTGGTTACAGAGTCCAAGGGACGTGACCTTGCTCTTATGAAGACTGACTGGAGAGGCTTCGCTTATGATAAGGGCGACAATCAGGACACTTATATCCGTCAGCAGTTAAGTCTTGGCGTTGGCGAGTTATTATATGGTCTTGGCGAGAGATTCACTCCATTTGTTAAAAATGGTCAGTCCGTAGAAATCTGGAATGCAGACGGCGGTACAAGTACAGAGCAGTCTTATAAGAATATTCCGTTCTATCTTTCTAATAAGGGATATGGCGTATTTGTAAATCACCCGGAGAATGTATCCTTCGAGATGGGTACGGAGATGGTAACAAGAGCTGAGTTCTCTGTTGAAGGCTCTTACTTAGACTATTTCTTAATCAATGGTCCTGAGATGAAGGATGTATTGGAAAGATATACTGATATTACAGGTAAGCCATCACTTCCTGCTCCTTGGACATTTGGTTTATGGCTTTCTACATCATTTACTACAAACTATGATGAAGAAACCGTTATGAGCTTCGTAGATGGTATGTTAGACAGAGGTATTCCTCTTAGAACCTTCCACTTCGACTGCTTCTGGATGAAAGAGTTCCACTGGAGTGATTTCCTGTGGGATGACAGAGTATTCCCGGACCCGGTCGGAATGCTAAAGCGTATCAAGGATAAGGGTTTAAACATCTGTGTATGGATTAACTCTTATATCGGTCAGGAGTCCGTACTTTTCAAAGAAGGTATGGAGAAGGGATATTTCCTCAAACGTCCTAACGGCGAAGTATGGCAATGGGATATGTGGCAGCCTAGCATGGCTATCGTAGACTTCACCAATCCCGAGGCTTGGAAATGGTTCCAGGATAAGCTTGAAGTGCTCTTAGACATGGGAGTTGACTGCTTCAAGACAGACTTCGGTGAGCGAATCCCTACAGATGCCGTATACTATGATGGCTCTGACCCTAAGAAGATGCATAACTACTATACATATTTATATAATAAGTGTGTTTATGAATTATTAGAGAGAAAGCGCGGCAAGGGCGAGGCTGTTCTCTTTGCACGTTCTGCTACTGTTGGCGGTCAGAAGTTCCCTGTTCACTGGGGCGGTGACTGCTGGTCAGATTATGAGTCAATGGAAGAAAGCTTACGTGGCGGTCTTTCCCTTTGCATGTCAGGCTTTGGCTTCTGGGCTCACGATATCGGTGGCTTCGAGCATACCTCTACTGCTGATGTTTACAAGCGCTGGGTAGCATTCGGCTTACTTTCATCTCATAGCCGTCTCCACGGAAGCTCATCTTACCGAGTTCCTTGGGTATATGATGACGAAGCTGTTGATGTTGTTCGCTTCTTCACAAGATTAAAGGCTAAGATTATGCCATATCTCTACAAGACAGCGATTACTGCATCTACCAAGGGTATTCCTTGTATGAGAAGTATGGTACTTGAGTTCACCAAAGATAAAACCTGCCACTACTTAGATAAGCAGTATATGTTAGGTGACAACTTACTGGTTGCTCCTATCTTCAACGATGAGAGTATTGCAGAGTACTATCTCCCTGCCGGTATCTGGACGAACTTCTTCACAGGCAAGGAGTATAAGGGTGCTGCATGGTATGAGGAGAAGCATGATTACTTAAGTCTTCCTCTTATGGTAAAGGAGAACTCTATCGTGGCTATCGGTGCTCATGACGACAGACCTGACTATGACTATGCTGACGGCGTAGAGCTTCGTATCTATGCACTTCACGATGGTATGAAGGCTGAGACCGAAGTATATAGCATGAACAACACGGTTGACCTTAGTGTATCCGCGAAGCGTCAGGGCCGCACTATCTATATTAGTGTAGACGGCAACAAGCCTTACTCTATCCGCATGGTAAACATGCAGGCTACTGAAGCGGTAAATGGCTTTGTCATGGTAGAAGGCAATGACTCTATTATTACACCGGATGCAAATGCGAGCGTTATTGAGATTAAGTTTTAAGAGATGAATTATTTCAAACGGGATGTGTCTTGTTACACATCCCGTTTTATATTACACATTTGCTTTGTTGGATTCCCCACCAAAGCAAACGATAATTCCTGTAAATACCACCATACAAATGATAACGAACATATGAATACCTCCTCTTAACGTAACTTTCCTAACAATAAAAATGGAACCAACCATCAGGGGTGTCCCTTTGATTGATTCCATTGTAATTTTTAAAGTGTCCGATAAGAAGGTCCCCTCTACAATATCTCCGCCGAATCCAACACAATCGTAAATGGTCCATCATTTAATAATGACACCTTCATATCAGCGCCAAAGGAGCCATGCTGTGTTGGGAAGCCCTTTGCCTCTAAGGATGATATGACATACTCATACAACTCATTTGCCATATCCGGCTTACCTGCATCTATAAAGGATGGACGATTGCCCTTCTTACAGTTGGCATACAGCGTGAACTGGGAAATAATTAAAAACTCTCCCTGTACATCCGATATAGAAAGATTTGTCTTCCCCTCTGCATCATCAAAGATT
>SVFJ01000121.1 GCA_015056925.1 Lachnospiraceae bacterium
GCTTATTTGACATGGTTGAGTATTACAATAAGGTTCATGATATTAAAAAACGTTGGAATGCGGCATAGTAGTATATGCATTTAATCGAAAGTAATTTACACACAAAAATGGACTTGACTAAAACTCCCACAAGCACAAAGCCTGTGGGAGTCCACATCAAAAACTATTTCACTACGATATTAACAATCTTGCCCTTAACGTAGATTTCCTTCACAATATTCTTTCCTTCAATGGCAGCCTTTACACCAGGAACTTCTTTTGCCTTAGCAATTGCTGAATCACTCTCCTCATCAACACCAACTTCAATTGTTCCCTTAACCTTACCATTTACCTGAATACCAATCTCTACTGTATTCTCTACCAATGCAGCCTCATCGTATGTTGGCCATGCTTCGAATGCGATCGTATCCTGATGTCCAAGACACTGCCATAACTCTTCTCCAACATGAGGACAAATACATGAGAACATCTTTACAAAGCCTTCTGCATACGCCATTGGGCACTTGCCAGCCTTGTAAGCTGCATTCATGAAAATCATCATTTGGCTGATTGCTGTATTGAAGCCTAACTGCTCAAAGTCAGAAGTTACCTTCTTAACAGTCTGATGATATACCTTGGTTAATGTATCATCGTTCTCAGTAGTAATATTCTCTTCGTTTGTAAAGAATGCCCATACACGGTTGATGAATCTTCTAGCACCATCTACACCGCTTGCATTCCATGGCTTAGAAACCTCCAAAGGTCCCATGAACATCTCATATAATCTTAAAGTATCTGCACCGTAATCACGTACAACATCACTTGGATTTACAACGAACTCAGGGAATCTCTTACCCATCTTAATACCGTTAGAACCAAGAATCATACCCTGATGAACAAGCTTCTGGAATGGCTCCTTAACAGGTGAAAGACCCTTATCATATAAATAACGGTTCCAAATTCTTGAATACATCAAGTGTCCTACTGCGTGCTCTGGTCCTCCAATATAAAGGTCAACAGGTAACCAGTGCTTTAATAACTCCTGATTTGCAAACTCATCCTGATTATCTGGATCAATATATCTCATATAGTACCAGCTGGAACCTGCACTACCCGGCATAGTTGATGTCTCACGAACACCCTTTATACCATTGTTATCGTACTGCTTCCACTCCTCGGCATTCTCTAATGGAGCCTTACCATTCTTACCCTTGTAATCATCTAACTCAGGAAGAATCAATGGTAACTCTTCATCGCCAAGTACATGAATATTACCGTCCTCGCCATGAACAACAGGAACAGGCTCACCCCAGTAACGCTGTCTTGCAAAAATCCACTCACGGAAATGATAATTAACAGTCTTGCGTGCAACGCCCTGCTTCACAAGCTTATCTGTAATAGCTTCCTTAGCTTCCTCAACTACAAGTCCTGTGAACTCTTCTGAATTCATAAGCTTGCAGCCCTTACCAAGGTACTCTTTCTTCTCAAATGCCTTCTCGCTGACATCTGCACCATCAATTACCTGAATCATAGGAATATTGTGTGCAATCGCATACTCGAAATCTCTCTGGTCATGAGAAGGAACTGCCATAACAGCACCTGTACCATAGCTTGCAAGAACGAAATCTCCAATGAAAAGAGGTACTTCCTTGCCATTAACAGGGTTAATTGCATAGATACCCTTTAAGATGCATCCTGTCTTTGTCTTATTAAGCTCTGTACGGTCCATATCATTCTTCTTCAATGTCTCATTGATATATGCCTGTACTTCGTCCTGATTCTCGATTCTTGGCATTAAATCCTTCACAATCTGTCCGTCTGGAGCCAATACCATGAATGTAATACCATAAATTGTCTCGATACATGTTGTATAGATAGAGAAGCTTCCTCCACCAACAATCTGGAAATCAACCTCTACACCTTCAGACTTACCAATCCAGTTTCTCTGAATATCCTTAGTAGACTCAGGCCAGTCAATCTCCTCTAAGCCCTCTAAGAGCTTCTCAGCAAAAGCAGGCTGATTGATAACCCACTGCTTCATATTCTTACGTATAACAGGGTAGCCGCCTCTCTCCGACTTACCATCAATAACCTCGTCGTTAGATAATACTGTACCTAACTCCTCACACCAGTTAACAGGCATATCTACATACTTGGCATAACCATCTAAATAAAGCTGTTTGAAAATCCACTGCGTCCACTTGTAGAAGCTTGGATCGCTTGTTGCAAGCATCTTTGACCAGTCATAGTCAAAGCCTAACTCCTTCAACTGCTGAGAGAAGGTCTCAATATTCTGCTGTGTAAATCCATTTGGATGATTACCTGTACTTACTGCGTACTGCTCTGCAGGTAAACCAAAGGAATCGTATCCCATTGGATGCAATACATTATAGCCCTGCATACGCTTCATTCTGGACATAATATCTGTTGCTGTGTATCCTTCCGGATGTCCTGCATGAAGACCAACTCCTGAAGGATATGGGAACATATCTAATGCATAATACTTTGGCTTGCTAAAATCCCATACATCTGTTTTAAATGTCTCGTGCTCGGCCCAATAAGCCTGCCACTTTTTCTCAATCTCACTTGGATTGTAAATCTTTTCCATTGTTTTCGTCCTTTCTGCTTGGTTATATCATAGAATGTGCCTTGACACATCCTGAAGAAGCTATGCCTCTATAACATATAAAGTGTCGCATTTATGCGGCAACCACCTTACGTTTATGTGTACAAAAATAAAAAACCCCTTCATCTCTGTCAATTAAGAGACGAAAGGAAAACCTACCGCGGTACCACTCTAATTCAGGAATACTCCTGCACTTTACCTTCTATAACGGGAATCCCCGCCAAGACCTACTAAAACATATCTGCAAATTCAGTCCCGGAGCTCATGGACGAGTTCAAAGTCTCTTAGGTTATCTCACACCAACCGATAACTCTCTGCTACATAAAAGTTACTTCTACTACTTCCACTCATTGCCTTTACATATACCTTTATTATGTTACTAGTTTCTATTCAAAAAGTCAAATCCTTTTTGTCCGGAATATAGTAAAAAGGAACCATCCCTGATAGTTCCTCTTCTGTATAATATAACCTTTACACTTTTCGTCCGTTTCGCAGCGGACAAGCTCGCAATTCGCGCTCTCTCTCTTTTCGCTCGCTCACGAAAATAAGTATAGCGAATATTGATTCAGTTTCAAGCATTTTGTGACGAATGGTCACATTCTGTGACGAATGGTCAACTACGCAAACTCATAATCTGCTGCACAATTTCCTTCTTATTACGACGAGGCAGTTTCACCTTCTTGCCACTCTGCATTGTTACAATATCGTCTACAATCTCCGAAACATACTTGGCCTGTAATAAAAAACTACGTCCCGCTCGTACAAAGTCATCTCCTAACTTATCCTGCATACGCTCTAAGGTTTCTCTCACAGAATATTCTCGCTTTGCAGTCCTTACTATGCTTGTATTACCAAATACTTCTACATAATAAATATCATCCACTGGAATATCCATCGATATTCCATCAACCTGTAATGTAATCGTCTCTACATCCTGCCTTGCTGTATGCTCTTGTCCCAATCGTGTCACACTGTGTGTATACTCTGCAACACGTCCTGTCAATTCCAAAGTTCGCTTTACACGTCTCAGCATAATCTTAGGTTCAAAAGGCTTACTGATAAAATCTACAGCCCCCATCTCAAAACAACTGTCTTCTGTCTCGACATCATTGGCCGAAGTAAGGAAAATCACTGGTATCTTCGCTAGTCTCTCATCCTTCTTCATCAGCTGATACGCTTCACATCCATCCATCTCAGGCATGCGAATATCCATCAAAATCAAATCTGGCGTATTCTGCTCTAAATAACGAAACGCCATAGCCACATTCTTCACCGCAATTACTTCAAATTCATTCTGCAAGGTATATTCTACCATTGCTAAATTCTCCACTTCATCATCGACAGCCAATATCTTTTGCACGATTCCCTACGCCTTTCTTCTATATTGATTATCAATTATCCTACATTCTGCTCCGGTGTAAGCTGCTCAAAGTCATACTGTACCTCTAAAGCACCCTCTCCGGATTCCTCCTGATATCTTGCAATAATTCTGTCTATTACCGTCTTCGCATCTTGTCTGTTTACATCCATCAATAATGTCAACATCTGACATGAACTATAATTCGTAGTCACATCTCCCTTTCTTAATGAAGATGTAACCGCATGCTCCAAATGCTCCATCTGCCTTTGCAGCTCATATGATTCCATATTCACATCAATCGGCTCATTTATTGTAAATAGTACACACTGTACCTCTCTATTCTCTCTTCCTATATTGCGTTCCATAAAACGGTAGATTTTTTCAAAACTACCATATTCAACGACAAATGATCCTTCCATCTTCTTCTCCCTTAATTGTAATGTAATCTCTCCTAATGATGCCTTTCGACTATTCTTTATCTTTTGCTGTCTCTCGATTTCATTATAGAAACAGAAGGCATTCTTTCCACCATTCTTAACAAAATATAACGCCTTGTCAGCATTGGTATATAATCCCTCAAAGGTTACTCCATCTACTGGTGCCTGCGCTATTCCCATAGAAATGGTTACTCTCACCAATCTTCCGGGCGAAATCAAATCTCTCTCAACCCTACGTACTATCTGAGCGGCCTTCTCCCGCAAAACACTCTTGGATATCTCTCCTTGTGTAAAAATGATAAACTCATCTCCGCCAAGACGCGCCACCATATCTCCTGGAGCAATAGCCCTTCTAAGTGACTCAGCAAAGCGAACCAATACTCTGTCCCCCTCTAAATGACCATAGGTATCATTCACACTTTTAAAATTATCCATATCCATGATAAAGAAGGCTCCCTTATTTTCCTTCCTTAATACATGATTAATCTGTTCTGCAATACCGGCTCTGTTACGTAATCCTGTCAGAGGATCTCTCTTTGCCATTGCAATCTGCTCTTCCTGAAGCTCCACCTTCTTCGTCATCTCCCGAAGCTGAGCCTCCAGGCTTTTCTTCATTTTCTCCAATTCGATGACTCTACGCTGTTCATCCTGTGTTACAATTGTCTGCATTTAAATTCCTTCCCTTATACTACAACTCTCCTGCAAGAATCTGCATGACTCCATCATAATCGTAGCGTTCCAATGCTATTATTGCCTGCTCAATCATCTTAAGTCTCTTCTCATCCGCCCCATAAGCTGACAATTGTTTCAATAGCATAAGTGCTTCCCTTTTTTGAAATGTATCCAGATATTTCTTAACCTGCTCCACCTTATCGCGGAAAACATCCTCTGAAAGTACACTTGCTATTCGTACTTCCCCTTTACCGTAATCCCCTATGCAATGCTTCAAATAGTCCTTCACGCATGTCACACAGCCATCCCACTTCGATAGTAACATCTGATATGTATCCTCTATCACATCAAACTGTCCTGCCTGCCCATGTCTCTCATGCCGATATGCCATATCAGCCAACTCATTGGCTCCTATCAAACGCGCACTATTCTTCAATGCATGAACATACGTTACATAATTTCCCCAATCTTTGCTCTCGTATGCTCTTTTAAGAAGCTGTTGTCGTTCTTCATCATCTGTAAAACGTTTCAGTAAATGTATATACTGCTCAAAATCATCTGCAACATACTTCATGGCACTTCTTACATCATACCCCCGCGGTGCAAAATATAATTCTGCAGTCTCGTAAGCTTCTCTTTCCACGGTACGGCTGACCAACGCCTCTGGAAAATACCTCTTCAATACTTCGCACAAGCACTCGGACGTAATCGGGTATAACAAATATTCCCCTTCACTCTCCTGAACTGTCGCTTTATCATATTGAAATCTGTCAGACAGCCAAATCAACGGAATCCCCCGTTCAAACAGCTCTCTTATCCTCTCCCGGCTCTCTGCCTGATATCTTTCATCAATAAAAATCATGTCAAAGATATCTGCGTCCGTATATGCAAATCCACGTTCCGGTCCATTCACCATCTCACAGGCTGCCCCCATCGACAGCAACAACTCCCGCAAAACTGCTTGATTCCTGGTACCGCTCCCTATGATAAGAAATCTGACATCCTTATGAAAAAATATCTCCTCATATTGTAATAAACTTTTCCAATCTGTCATATCCGTCATCCTATCATTTGTGCATAGCTATACATTTACATAATTATAGCACCATATCATATTTTTTTCTACTTTTATCTTTGTTTTTTCACAACTTTGATATACAATATTTTTCGGAAAGAAATTACACATTATGCTCAACAGCATTGAGGAGGATTCTTTATGGAAAAACTACATCAGGTTACAGACCCCGATTATTATACAAAGCGTTCTAAACAGATTTCATCGGGAGACTATAATGTAATGATTCTAAGTATGGATTATCAATTTAATTCTCCTCACAGTGTTCGTTGGCACTGGCATGATGAGATAGAGCTATATTACCAAGTAAGCGGCAGTGCCTATATTACATGTGAAGATCATAATTTTCTTGTTTCCGAAGGTGAAATTGTCTTTATCAATCAACAGACAAAGCATTTCGTCACCCCAGAAAATCCTGATGAGTGTATTTTTCACAGCATTTTAGTTCATCCGTGCTTTATCTTTGGTTTTGGCCAGTTGGATATGGAAAAAAAATATATCCAGCCTGTATTGCTATGTAATGCACTAAAGTACCTTCATCTCACCAATACTCATCCTCTTTATGAATTATTTTTTGAACATTGTACCGAAATTCTATTTTTAAATGAGAATGAAGAACCTGGATATGAACTACTAACAAAATCCTCTCTGCTTATTCTTTGGAAAGCACTGTATGATACGGTTCATACCTTAGAGCCTAATAATTTAAGAAAAACAAGCAGTCAGGATGAGCAGCGTGTCAAAGATGCGATTCTGTATATTCAGGAGCATTTTACGGAGCAGATTACATTAGATGACATCGCTAATTCCATCATGGTAAGCAAAAGTGAATGCTGTCGTTGCTTCAAAAGAGCATTGGACATGACTCCTTTTGAATATCTGATGAAATACCGAATCATGGAATCCACAAAACAAATGAATCGCAAGCGAAGTGAATCCATCTCCGAGATTTCCGGTAATGTAGGCTTTAACAATACAAGCTATTTCAATAAAATATTTAAAAAATATATGAACTGTACTCCTACAGAGTATCGTAAGAATCAAAAAAAGTAATTGCAATGAACCTCAATTCACTGCAATTACTTTTATTTACTCTTACTTCTCTTCCGGAACATGAATTCCTTCATCCCTGGTATCTTCACGCATTGCTGCAAAGTCTGTTAATACCCATCCGTACTTGCCGCTGGAAACAGTTGAACCACAATACTGACATGTACCAAATGCAGTTCCCTCCACAGGTGCTCCACAGCTTGGACATCTCATGACATCGTTGTTCTCCTCAGCTGTAATATCCGGTGTCTGCATACCTGCTGCTCTGACAAAAATCATCTTATACTGCATATCCCATCTGGTAGTCTTATCACCATACAGAATCTGTCCTGTTTCTTCATGCATCTGATAGTCAATCATCTGAGCTGTCAGATATACCGTCATATACTCATAATCATCATCTCTTCTAAAACCTGATAAATACGCTGTATTTACCGTAATTCTCTCCAGATAATTAATAATCTTGGCATCTATCTTCTTCTGAATCTGCTTCTGTGTCTGCTCATAAAGATTCGGATGAAGCACTGCACGTACCGGCTCCAAGTCACGCTTACTCCACGCATCCTGAATATCCACATATACCTTCTTTACATAGGTGATAAAATCATTTGCCGTAAAGTTAACATCTGACTTCTGCAAAATACTTGTAATCTGCGCTGTTCTGTCCGGCAATGCCGGTATCTGCTTACGTCTTGGCTGTGTTCTTGGTTGTGTCTGCGAAGGCTGATATGTTCCTGTCCGTCTCTGATTTGCATTCTTACTCTTAAGAACTGAGAATACAATCAATATTACAACAAAAAAGATAACCCATCCAAAATCTACATCACTTGAATATCCGTAACTGCCTCCATAGCTTCCGCTGTAGCTCCAGTCTGAATCCCAGTCATCATCCCAGCTGCTGTCATATCCCCAATCGGAATCCCAGTCCGAATCCCAGCCGGAATCATAATCGTAATCATTAAAGTCGCCAAAGCCTGCCCTGACAGTCATTCCTACATTCCACATCATAACTGCTGCACAAACAAATGTGAGCAGCAATCTCATAATTATACTTTTCTTTTGTCTCATGCTTCTCCCTCAATACTACACTTTCTATAATCTATGCTCTACCCACACTCTGTAACGAATGTGAGAATGCCATGGTCATCACTAACCATGGCATCTATATCATATCACAATATTCAAGTTATGTAAATTGCGAAGCAATTTCTTTAGTGCCTGTCGTCAGTCACGGCCGAATGGCCATCCAAGCCTTAATCACGCAGCATGCTTTAGTGCCTACTCCGCAAGCCCCACATAGCCTGCATACTATAATGCATCACGACCGAATGGCCATCCAAGCCTTAATTGCTTTGCATGCTTTAGCGCC
>SVFJ01000122.1 GCA_015056925.1 Lachnospiraceae bacterium
CCCTACCCTGCAGATACTTGGGTCCGGATGGAATCCCGGTAATATTGGATTTGTATACTGCATAATTGCCTCCTTATGTATTTGTGTCTGCCAAAGCTTCTCTACAAGCTAGCCCTAGACATTGCACTGATACTTATTTTCATGCTTATTCTCTTATATTTTCATCAGTATTAACAGTGCAAAAATTAGATATGATATATTGTAATTTTTCTTGTTTTCTTCTATTACATTCTTCTACTCACGCCTTTATCTCTATCCATTCTCCAATGCCTTTTCTAAGTGACTTATTCTCCGTCCAAGCTTTTCTACGAAAAATACTTCTCAATTATTTCTTCAATCGTTTTCATGTCTAGTGGCTTATCTTTTGTCTCATAGGTGGTAATTAATTGAATTGTCGGGATAATCCCATTAGATGTGTATAGCTGAAACTTTCTTTGTGTTTTTCTTACATATTTCTCATCATCCATCTTTCCAAAGTGTTCCCAATAATAGATATGCCCTGTTTTGGGGTGCTTTATTGTAAAGTCTGGATACAATGTAATTCCATCAAGTGTTAGCGCAGATTCATATCGATAAGGTATTTGATTATTATACAAGTACGCGACAATCATTGATTCCGATTTCGAACGTACTTTATGTCCTGCTATCGTTTTATGTTTCAAAGCTTCTGGGAATTGCTGGTTAATCTCATATTCTTCCTGTATCCACTCTTCTATCGCCTGATTCTTTGTTTTTATTCCTTCTCCCAGCAATGCCATACACCCTTTGTCATTTTCTATCAGCTCTTCTACTTGCTTCTTTCTACCTGCTTTTCTCTTTATATATGCATCTACCGCCCACTTCTCCAGCTTCAAATCCTCCAGCACACATGTCCAGTACTTCTTCCATGCCAGCTGTCTTGCCAACTCTCTGTTCTCCGCCGGAATATAGGTCTTATTGTGGCCATCGCTGAGGTAGTACTTTATTTTGCCATGATTATAAGAATATACCAATTTCCCCTCCGGATATGTTTCCAACTTATGGCTTATATGTTTTATTCGGGTTACAATCCTCTCTTGTTCCATTTTCACTCTTTCGTTAATATATAACACCTCCATATTTATAATCGAAAATCCTCAATCCTAATTAGGATATCTTATTTCGAAGTAGCTGTAATATATTACTTTTACATCTATAATTCAACCCAAATGTAAAAAATGGTGAAGTTAATGTAAAAAATACGTCTTTTTATTCTCTTGACAAATCTATTTCATTTTTCCTTATACCATATACTGTGGTACAACAATCCAAAATCTCCCCCTGTGCCACCATTTCTACTTTGTTCTTCCATTTCGGTGGTGCCACAATACAAAACCTCTTCCCTATGCCACCATTTCTACCTTTTCACTCCATTTTGGTGGTACCACAGTGCAAAACACCTTCCCTGTGCCACCATTTCTACCTTTTCACTCCATTTTGGTGGTACCACAGCGCAAAACCTCTTCCCTGTGCACCATTTCTACCTTTTCACTCCATTTTGGTGGTATCACAACACAAAACCTCTTCCCTGTACCACCACAAGGACAAAGAATGTGCTTACAGCACATTCTCGCGTCGAGCGCGGTCGCTTTGCGACATATTTCATCTTCGTGCGAATGCGCATCCTCGCAGAGCGTTTTTGTATAATAGGAATGAATTTTCCTCGTATTATGCAAAAAACGCCGCCCCGATGACCTAAGTCACCAGTGCGGCAGTTTCTTATCTTTTTGCTACGCTTTCTTTCTCTATTAGCTTACCTTCCACGACGCTGATACCGGCACGGTCAAGGGTTCCTGCCAGTTTCTTCAACAGAATGCTGACAGCGCGCCTTGCCATCTCCGTCATATCAACCTCATATGTGGTAATTCCGATATCGCATAAGCCATGGTCCAGATAGTTGTCAAAGCCAACCACTGAAACATCCTCCGGCACACGGAGCCCCTTGTCCCGAATCAGGTTAATCAACTGCCCCGCAATCATATCACAATTACAAACAAATGCACTCGGCATGGCATTAGGAAGCTTCATATGTACCTCAGGAATCATAAGTCCCGACTCTATATCTCTATCTTCAATCAGCCACTCCTGCTTTGGCATAATCCCCTGCTCCAGCAGCGCCTTGGTGTAGCCAAGGTATCTGTCTGTAATACTATCTGTTGCCAAAAGTGTTCCAACGTATCCTATATCCGTATGTCCTTTGCTAATCAAATACTTTGTCAGAAGATAAGCACCCATATAACCATTGGATATCACAGAATCCGTTTCCCACTTAGCATCATAGAAATCAAGAAATACGATAGGAAGCTCTATTGCTTCATCAAGCATATCTGCATATGCCTTACCCGGCTTACCAAGAACAATCAGGCAATCCGCCTTATTCTCTGATACCAGCCTTGGTAGTAACTCCTCCTCTTCCATCACATCCTGTATAATCTCAAGAAGTGTAAAGCAGCTTCTTTGCATCGCCTGCTCCGCTACCTCCTGATACAGTTTCCAATAAAAGGACTTGCTGCTACCCGCATATCGCTGGGAAATCAGGATACCAATCGTGTAGCTCTTAGCTCCCTCCCGAAATCCGGTAGCTTTTCCACTACCCTTCGGAATATACTGATATCCCATCTCCTTGGCAAGCTGCTTAATCTTAGCTCTAACTTCCTCACTAACCCCTTTTTGCTCCGATAATGCTTTCGACACGGTAACTGTACTGATATTCAGTTGTTTGGCTATATCAGCCATTTTCACAGTCTTACTTATCTTAGCCATACGAACACCCTTTTATCCCAGAAATTTTACCCTCATAATCTCCAAATATCGTTTACGAAGTCAACGATATTTGCATACGCCAAGCCTTCCGTATATGGGCTTGGCGTATTGTTAGCGACGTCCAATCTCCGTATCAGAGGTTGTTACTACGCTATGCTTCTTAATATAATCAACGATTTCATCAAACTTTGTAAATGCAAGACCTACATAGCTGTCTGCCGCACCATAGTAAATTGCAATCTTTCCACTCTCAGGGTCATGCAATGTAGCACATGGGAAGCATACATTCGGCACAAAGCCTCTTTCCTCATACCACTCTTCAGGAGTTAAGAGGAAGTTCTCACAACGATACTTCACAATAGACGGATTCTCCAAATCAAGAATCGCACCACCGATACTGTATACAAAGCCGTTACAGGTTCCGCTTACGCCATGATAGAATAACAGCCAGCCTTCGCTTGTTTCAATCGGAGCTGCACCGCCGCCAATCTTAACTGACTCCCACCATGCACTACCACGGCCCATCACATGTCTGTGCTTGCCCCAATATGTAAGGTCAGGACTCTCACTTACGAAAATATCACCAAACGGTGTATGACCGCTGTCTGAAGGTCTTGAAAGCATCATAAAGTTGCCGTTAATCTTTCTAGGGAAGAGAACTGCATTTCTATTAAACGGAAGGAATGGATTCTCGATTCTTGTAAAGGTCTTAAAATCCTTTGTCTTAGCCATTCCGATTGCCGCACCGTAGAAATCTCCGCACCAGATGATATAATAGGTATCCTCTACCTTAACAAGACGAGGGTCGTATGCATATACAGGCATAAACGGCTCACCGTTCTCATCTACAAAAGGAATCTTATTCTCTTCAAAATCCCAGTGAATCGCATCCTTACTTCTACCCATATAAATATACGGAATACCGTTTGTCTGCTCTCCACGGAATACGCCGATAAATTCGTCCTCATAAGGCATTACTGCACTGTTGAAGATTCTTGCAACACCCTTTACCGGATTACGTCCGATAATCGGATTCTCTGTATATCTCCAAACAGGAGCATCCTTTAAGCCTTCCGGCTTCTCCTGCCACGGAACATTCTTAAGTGGCGGAGCTATCATCTTAATATCACTCATTCTAAAAACCTAGCCTTTCTTAAATATCTGCAAATTTGTAGCTACAAATTTGTAGCCACAAATTTGCCATGCAAAAAAACTACCGTATAAGTTTTTTTGCACTGAATTCTTAGCCAAAGTATGCATCCAATGCATCCTGAATCTGGTTCTTATATGTCTCCTGGAACTGAGCAGGTGTAACCTCACCCTTGATTAATCCAGAGAAATCATAACTGATACCTAAGCTGTTCCAAAGCTCAAATGTTTCTCTGCTTCCTACATCAAACATAACGTCGAAGTTCTCATTCTGAAGTGTCTCATCCTTAGCTGTAACAGCATACCACCAGAATAATGTTTCCTCATCATCACGAACAGATGTATCACCATCATACCAGTTCCACATATCGTATAATACGTTATATACCTTCTCAGGGTCTTCAACACCTGCAGGAATGATATAGAACTCACCTGCTGATACCTTACCTGCATTTGTTTCCTGATTTCCGTGAGGTCCTACAGGCCACTGAACGTATACTGTATCAAATGATAATGTTGTTCCGTTAGCACCGTTGTAATCGTAGTCAGCCTTATCTCCTGCAATCCATGCTGCACATGGGAAGAATCCGATGTTACCCTCACGATACTGACCTCTCATAGTTGTTGAATCATCTCCACTCTCGAAGTCGTATGGGAAACATACATTATATGTGTTATACATATCAGAAATCATCTGTAATGCTTCACCTGTCTCTGTTGAAGAAAGCTCTTCCTTTGTACCGGAAGCTACGTTACCGCCGTTACTCATCATTAACTGCTCAAATGTCTCAGAAATGAATCCGCAGTAACCATACTGGTCAATCTGTCCGTCTCCATCTGTATCCTGTGTTAACTTCTGGCAATACTCGATAAACTTATCCCATGTCCACTCGCCTCTTGCATAAAGCTCTCTAGGGTCCTCTAAGTTGTTATCCTCTAACATCTGCTTGTTAAATGCTAACGGATAGGTAGCCTCTACTGTAGAAGCAGCCTCTACTCTCTTAAGGATGCAAGCCTTGCCGTCGCCAAGGTCAAGATACTTGATGTTCTGCTGTGTTGTAAACAAATCATTATCTGCAGGTAAAACTGTCTTTAAGTCAGTTGCAAGACCGTTCAATGCAGCAGGAATACCAAATGAAAGCTCTACTAAGTAGATATCACAGTCAGGGTCACCTGCTAAAATAGAGTTGTTAATAGACTCCATTGTTCCTGCGTATGTAAGGTTCTGCCAATAGAACTCACAATTATATCTGTCCTCGATTGCTGCTACATTATCAAATTTAAGATGCGCTACATCAAGACCTGAATATGATGGGTCATCCTCTACTGACTCATGTGAACTGTCATAGTACTGTGTCCACCATGAACCGATGGTAATTGTTCTCATCTCATCAGAAGCACTTGCGCTCTTATCTGTATCAGCACTTGTATCTGCCTTCTCTGCTGTTGTGCTCTGCTCTGTCTTAGTTGTATCCGGTGTTGAAGCCTGCTCGCTGCTTCCGCATCCAACAGCGGTTGCTGTCATGACTGTTGCAAGTCCAAGTGCGATTGCTTTTTTCTTATTCATCATCATTTATTCCCTCCAATTATACAAATTAGTTTGCTGTACCGATCGAAACACTATATACTTCCCATGCTGAGTCTGACTCACACTGAATCATTGCTCCCCATGTACTAGGGTCATCACCACAGAACTCGGCAATCTGCTCATAGGTTACCTGACAAACACCGTTACTGCATGCCGCCTTACCGTTATTGCCATCGCCGACTCTCATCCAGCCTGCTGTTGCCCATGGCATTACTATCCACATATTACCTGTCTCACTTGTGTACTTAACAGTAATCACTGAACCCGGTACTAACAATGCCTGCTGCTCAGGTGTAAGTTCAACACCATCCTGTGCCCATGCATCTGCCTTCTTTGCAAATCCATCAATATTAGTAGCACCGCTTACCATCTTCATCTCGCCCTTAGTACCAACTCTTACGCCGTATACCTCCCAAGCTGAGTCTGACTCACACTGAATCATTGCTCCCCATGTACTCTTATCTTCACCACAGAACTCTGCAATCTGCTCATATGTTACATAACACTTGCCGTTGTAGCATACTGACTTGCCGTTATTACCATCGCCGACTCTCATCCAGCCTGCTGTTGCCCATGGCATTACTATCCAAAGATTTCCTGATTCGCTTGTATAATCAATCTCAAGAACAGAACCAGGTACCAATGCATCGATAACCTCCTGAGGCATCTCAACACCATCCTGTGCCCATGCATCTGCCTTCTTTGCAAAGTCAGGTACCTCTACTGCGTTAGAACATGTGATAACAGGGCTCTTCTGACCAACTGTTACACTGTATACCTCCCAAGCTGAGTCTGACTCACACTGTAAGGTTGTTCCCCAAGTAGACTTATCCTCGCCACAGATAGCTGCAATCTGCTCATATGTAATCTGTGCGATATTACCTGAACCGTTGATATATGCCTTACCGTTATTTCCGTCACCTACACGGCTCCAGCCAACGGTTGCGCCCGGCATTACTACCCACATATTACCTGTTTCACTCTTGTATTCAATTTCGATTACTGAGCCCGGTACCAATGCGTCGATTACTTCCTGAGGCATCTCCACACCTGCCTGAGCCCATGCATCTGCCTTCACCTCGAAGCCCTCTACCTTAACACCGCCTGTTACTACAGCGAGGTTAGATAAATCCTTACCTGAGCTTTCAAAGCCTGCAGGAGCTACGAACTCAACAGAAGAATCTGCATCAATTAAGTTACCGTTAGCATCCAAGAAGCGAATATCATCTACATAAAGACTTACGTTACCATTTCCATCAGCTACACCATTATCTGTATCAATTGTAAGCATGATGATGTTTCCTGCATCTGCAACAAACTTCTCATTATCTTTAATCTCTGCAATTGCCTTGTTAGGATTCTTCTTCTCCATGTATACTGCCCATGCATCCTTTGCTTCTGTCAGGTCTGCACCATACCATGAAACAATATTTCCTGAACAAGAGCTAAACTTACCTGTTGGATATTCAGTTGTAATTGTCATCTCAACCTTTGCTACATCAGCAACCTTAGCGCCAAGCATGCTTGAGATGTCGAATGCTACATAAGGTGTCTTCGCATCAATGTTCTTAATGTAAAGAGCCTTGCTTCCATTGTGGTCAACGATGGATAACTCTGAGTTATCTGCGTTAGCCGGCTGTGTGTAGAGAGAAACGAATCCCATGTTGCCATCCTCGAAATCGATGCTGGCTGGTTCCTTCTCCTTTACTTCTTCTTTCACTTCCTCTTTCACTTCCGGTGTTGGTGTTGTATCCACCTGCTGCTCTACAGTTTCTTTTACTGTAGAATCATCTGCTGTTGTAGAAGTCTGCTCTGAGCCTCCACATGCTGTCAATGACAGTACCATTGTTCCCGCAAGAACTGTTGCTAAGAATTTCTTTCCTTTCAACTTTTTCTTCCTCCTTATACTTTGTTTAAAATTTTGAATGTGAACTCTCCCTTAAAGGTATCCTCACATTAACCCACAATACCACTACGCTCTACACCTTCAATGAAGTGTCTCTGTAACAAGATATAAATCAGTACAATCGGCAATACTACTAGCATGATACCTGCATCCAGGTACAACTCCTGAATCGTTGTATCCAAGATTTGGTCTGCATTTGCAATCGTTGCCTGCAATGATGAAATCTTATTACTGATTACTATGTCTTCGCTGATTAAGAACAGCTTCGCATAGAAGGTATCATTGAACTGCCATACAAGTGAAAATACCGCTACCGTGATGACAGATGGCATAGCATTAACTAACATGATGCGGAAATATGTATACCATGTACCGCATCCGTCCACCAAAGCCGCTTCCTCGATTTCCTTTGGAAGTCCTCTGAAGAACTGATTAAAAATATAAATGTAAAGTCCTGACCTTAATCCGCATCCGAACACCGTCATGATGTACATCGGCACCGGACTTCCCATCAGATTCTGTGATTCACCAAATATCAAGGTACAAAGTCCAAGCGGGTCAAAGTCCTTAAAGGTCATGTAAATCGGAAGCATGATGGTGTGGGAAGGAATGACAATCATCACAACCACACAGCCAAACAACAGCTTCTTCAACGGAAATTCAAATCTGGCAAAGCCATAACCTACCATCGAGCAGACCATAATCTGAATTCCCATAAGACTTACCGTATAAAGCAAATCTCTTGCCATAGTCGGAAGATACTCTATTCTCTCCCAAACCAGCTGATATCGCTCCAAGGTCGGGTCGTGCGGAAGGATATATACCATTGGATTATAAGCGTCTCTGTCCGACGAAATCGAATTGACAAAGATACCGATAATCGGTGATAAAATCACATAGCACACACCGATAATAATCGCAAATCTAACAATATTTACCGCAAGGTTCTTCACATCATTGAATAATCCCTTACGCTGGTCACTATCCCTAAGAGTGGCCTTAAAACTTTCGATATATTGATTCATCAAAACCCCTCCTTTTTATTGATACTCGAAATTTATGCTCTGCATAAATTTCCATGTAAAAAATCTTCGGTTTAAGGAT
>SVFJ01000012.1 GCA_015056925.1 Lachnospiraceae bacterium
CTGTTTGTGTATCAGTCAGGCAAAGCGGGAACAGCTCGATATTGCATTCGCATGCTCGATTCACAGCGCCTACGGCGCTTGTTCATCGAACGGCGTCGCCGTATACATCTATGCACGAATATGTCTGTTTGTGAGCAAGCTCCCACAGACTATTCTACATAGATGTGCATGGCTCATACAAACCCGAAGTTGTCAATAAAGATGAAAAAATTTATGAAAAGGTGTAAAGTAAATAAGGAAAAATCCGATAAACATAATAAGAAGTAGCAGAATATATGTAGGCAGCACATTTTTAGAATAAGGAGGAGTCTAGAATGCGTATAGATGCATATAACCAAATTCAACAGATATATGAAAGCTCTAAAGTAAAGAAGACAGAAGAGCCTAAGACTACGAAAGCTAGTTTTAGGGACCAGTTAATGTTGTCTTCGCTTGGTATTGATGCACAGCTGGCTAAACAGACAGTTGCAAATACGCCGGATATCAGAGAGGAAGTTGTAGGACCAATCAAGGAACAGATTGATAATGGTACTTACGATGTAAGCGCTGAAGAATTTGCCGGAAAGCTTTTAGAGAGATATAGCGGATTATTTTAAGAACTGTAATGGACAACTATGTATTGACGTAAAGAGTGAGAGGTAAACAGGTGGCTAGTTTATTAGAGAATTTAATTGATGTCTTAGGCCATGAGAACACAGAGTATGAAGCTCTGCAAGAACTCGCGGATAAGAAGACTACCTTTATTATAAAGGGAGACATCAAAAACCTGGATAAAATCACGGAAGAGGAGCAGGTTATCGTTGGCAGGATAAATAAGCTGGAAAAAACAAGACGGGACGTCTTGGTAAGCATAGCCGACGTAGTAAACAGGGATGTTGAAACATTGAAACTGAAGAATCTGATTCAGATGCTGGAGAAGCGTCCTGACCAACAGGCACAGCTTGTAGAGGTTCAGGAGAAATTAAGTGTAACAATACAGCGAATGAAGGAAGCAAATGTGAAAAATCAGATGCTGCTGGAAGATGCACTTGAGATGGTAGGATTCAATTTGAATATGCTTCGGGCCCTGAAATCTGCGCCGCAAACAGCCGATTATACAAAGAATGCATATAATACAGGAAACGTATTAGGTATCATTCATGGTGGTTTCGACGCGAAACAATAAAACATCATGAGGTGATACCTATGTCTTTGTTTGGAGGATTATATGTAGGAAGCAGCGGATTAAGAAATTCGCAGAATGCATTAAATACCGTTGCTCATAACTTATCAAATATTAATACACCCGGCTATGTGCGACAGCAGGTCGCACTGGCCGATACACATTATACAAAAGTCTCAACGCGCAATGGCGACCCGAATCAGCAGGCGGGCCTTGGCGTTCAATATTCCGAGGTAAGGCATGTCAGAGATTATTTTCTGGACAAAACTTATCGCGAGGAGTCAGGCAGGTACTCATTTTATGAGACCTCATATTCGGCAGTGTTAGAGGTAGAGGATATCTTGGGAGAGCTGGATGGAGCGGCATTCAAGGAATCCATGGAAAGTTTGTGGACAGCCTTTGAAGAACTTTCAAAAAGCCCTGAGGACCCAACCAATATTTCTTTATTGGTACAGTCATCAGCATCCTTTATCGAAAATGCTACATCTGTATACCAGTCCTTTAAAGAGTATCAGGCAAATCTGAATACGCAGATTAAGGATGCGGTGGATGCAATCAATGAAATCGGTAAGAGTATTACACAATTGAATGAAGAAATTTCCAAGATAGAAAGCGGCGGTGTCGAGAAGGCAAATGACCTTCGAGATGTCAGAGACCAGCTCCTTGATACCTTGGCAGGATATGGAAATATATCTTATGACGAGGATGTAAAGGGTATGGTCAATGTCAGACTATACGGAGAGGATTTTATTACGGAGAAAACTTATAATGAGATACTTCTTCTGGAAGATACAGAGACAGGAAGTGGCTTCTATACACCGTATTGGTCCAAGAATCTGACCTATATGACGGATGAGGAAGGCAATCGGATTCCTGATTATAACAGTGCATTGGTAGTTAGAACCACAACCGAAATCTCGGCATTAAAGGATACGGATATTGGAACACTTCGCAGTTTATTACTTGCAAGAGGTGACCACTATGCGGATTATACAGACCTTGATGCTTCCTGTGTAACGCAGCGTAAGCTGGATGCATTGGAGATGACCGAAGAAGAGTATCTTGCAAATGCAGAAGAAAATCAAAAGACCTATTATAATGACCATATTATGAATTCGATAATTATGAACGTGCAGTCACAGTTTGATAATGTGGTACATGCCATTGCAACAAAGATAAATGATGTGCTGGCAAGTCATTGTGACCCGAAGTCAGGTTATCTTTGTAACCCGGATGGAACACCAATGCAGATGTTCGTAAAAACAGAAGGCGAAGCCTATGAAAAAATTTCATCTGCTGAGTACGATGCGCTTGTAGCAGAGGGCGGAAGTGCATATCCAATCTATAATGCAAAGGGTGAAGCGACAGGTCTTTATTGGAAATATATAGAAGAAGATGCCAATGTAAAGGTAAGCCTTTACAACTGTGAGGGAATGGAGATTAATCAGGAGTTGGTACAGGTTCCGGCATTACTTGGGTTTATGAAGGTGGATGGTTCAGCAGATTATAATTTGGGAACAGCCTTTATTAACAGCTTTGCCGAGGAAGGCCTATACCTGAATCCGAATTCGACAGCAGAAAGCTCCTTTGAAGGCTGCTATGTAGACCTTGTAAATCAACAGGCTACGCTGGGAAATATCTACAAGCAGATGTATGAGTTTGAACAGCTTTCTACAGAACAGATAGACGGAAACAGACAAAGCGTCATCGGTGCATCTTCGGATGAAGAGCTGGAGCATATGATTATGTACCAGAATGCATATAATGCAGCCAGCCGATACATAAACGTAATCAATACCATGTTAGATTCACTTCTTAGCATGGCAATGTAATAAGGAGGAAACGCTATGCCTTCTACATTTTTAGGCTTAAATATTTCGTATACAGGACTTGTAGCATCCAATGCCGGCTTGAATACGACATCAAATAATATTGCAAATATCGAGACAAAGGGCTACAGCAGACAGCAGGTATATCAGGAGGCGGCACAGGCGCTGAGGTCATATACGACATTTGGCTGTGTGGGAGCAGGTGTTGATATTCTGGGAGCACAGAGAGTCAGAGACCAGTACTATGATGTAAAGTATTGGAACAATAATTCTAAGCTTGGTGAGTACGACAAGAAGCAGTACTATGCAGCAATTGTAGAAACCTATTTAAATGATACAGAAACAGTGAAGGGCTTTACTTCCATCTTTGATGAACTGGAAGCTGCACTTTCCTCTTTGCAGACCAATACAGGTGATGTTAACTATGCACTTGATTTTGTGGGTAAGGCAGGAAACTTATGTGAGTACTTTAACCTTCTCTATAATAATTTCCAGTCTATGCAGAGGGATGTAAATGATGAGATTAAGATTAAGGTAGATGAACTCAACAGTATTGGACAGGAGATTGCTTCCTTAAATAAGCAGATTAATATCATTGAAATGGATGGATATACAACTGCAAATGAATTAAGAGATAAGAGAGATTTGTTGGTAGACCAGCTGTCTTCGATTATTGATGTTACAACGGAAGAGGTACCGATTATTGATTCCTTAAGCGGTGAACCGACCAATGCCAATAATTTTATGGTGAGAATTGCAGGGGGGCAGATGCTGGTAGACGGCTATCAGTATCGCACATTAATGTGTGACCCTAGAGAAGAGTATGAGAAGGTAAATCAGAATGACATATTAGGACTCTTTGATATCAAGTGGACGGATACATTAGAAGAACTCTGTGTGTATGCGGATACAACACAGGGGCAGCTTAAGGGTCTTATCGAGATGCGAGACGGTAATAACGAAGAGGCATTCAACGGTAAGATAACAGAGATAAATGAGAGTGAGCAGACAGTAAAGATTAAAGTGTCAGAGGATTATCTGAAGGATATTTCAAAGTCTACGCTTCCTCTTACGAATGGTACTCTGACAGTGGGAGCAACAGATTATATTTATAAAAGCTGGAGCGTGGAGGCATTCAGAGGAGCTTCCGGCGAGATGGAGTATTACTATACCTTCCAGTTGGATAAGAATACAGCAAGAAATCCGATTCCGGTATCGAAGGAGGAGGAGAGACAGATTGCCAAGGTAGGAGAAAGAGTGGATTATCAGGGAATTCCTTACTACCTTGAGCAGATGAATGAGTGGATTAGAGATTATGCAGCAACCTTTAATGGCATTTATGGTCAGGAGGGTGCTACGGATTATGATGAAATAGATAGAACCGGAGCCATTTTCTTTACGGGAAATGACGTAACAACAGGAAAGCAGTATGCGTTAGATGTTGATTTTGATTCTACAAAGTTTAGCTCTACGGAGGATGGATATTTCCAGATTACAGCAGGTAATTTTAATGTGCAGCGTTCTATAGAGGAGAATCCAAACACCATGGCAACCCATACCGGAGAAACAGACGGTATTACAAAGTACAATATTATTGAGCAGCTGTTTGACTTGAACACCAATCCTGAGAAGATGGAATTTAGAGGCTGTAAGGCAGAAGAGTTCTTAGTATGTCTCATGGGTGATGCAGCATTGAATGCAGCAAGTGCCAACAGCTTTCAGGCAATCTATACGGATATTGGCAATACAATTGAAAATAACCGCTTATCTATCAGCGGCGTGGATGCGGATGAGGAAGCAGCAAATATGATAAAGTTCCAGACTTCCTATAATCTTTCAAGTAAGATGATTTCCGTATTGTGTGAGATTTATGACAAGCTGATTCTGGAGACAGGAGTATAAGGAGAATAACCTATGGCAATGCGTATAACCACTAAGATGATGCAGAGTACATCACTTAACAACATCAATACAAATAAAGCATTACAGGAAAAGCTGACAACACAGATGTCGACACAGAAGAAGATTACAAGACCTTCTGATGACCCTGTTATCGCAATTCGTTCCTTGAGACTGAATGCGTCTTTGAATAAGATTGACCAGTATTATGAGAAGAATACTGAGGATGCAGAAAGCTGGCTGACACTGACTGAGGCGGCAATTAAAACAACTACGGATATTTTGACCAATATGAAGGAAAAAATAACGCAGGATGCAAATGGATATTTGACCGTGAAAGACCGTCAGGCGCTTATGGAGAATCTGGTAAATTTCAAGAGAGAGGTATATGCAACCGGTAATGCTGACAGTGCGGGAAGAAGCATTTTCACAGGTTATCGTACAGACTCGCCATTGACTTTCCAGGCGGATAAGGCAGAACGCTATGAGATTATCGAGCAGAGAAATAACACCTTTATTGATAATACTACCTTTGTCAGAACAAAGGATTTGGCATCAATCAATGATGGTAATTTCAATAATATTGATACCACAGAGTATCAGGTAGAGACTTATGAGATTCCAAGAATCAGAGCGTCCTATGCTGATTTGGATATTGATAAGGATATTCAGACAGGTAAGCTGAGTGCGGATGTCAGCTTAAGTTATATGGCAGAGACTGGAAAGGCATTTGTAAATGATAAGCTTGGAGCAAGTATGTCAACAAGCTATGGTTCAGTATTTATGGAAGAGCTTGCCATGCCGGCAGAACAGATGAGATTTGTTATAACAGATAATACCGGCGCGAAGCAGGAAGTTACCCTGAATAAGGGTGAGTCTACATTGATTACAACTCCTGATGGTGATTTGAAGATTAGCTTCCATACAAAGAAGGGTGAGACTACAGTCACAGTAGATGAACTGGATATTAACGGTAATGTAGTAAGAGACTATACCATGAAGGCAACAGAGGGTAAGAATGAGTTAGGACAGCCAATCTATGCTTTTGAGGATAATTATGAAACAAGCATCACGGTAACAGATTTGTATGAATCCGGCTCAGACGAAGCGTATGAAGCAGCTTTGGGAGATGCCAATGCTGATGCTATCGTATATGTAGCAGAAACCGGAGAATTTCTCTTAGGAGCAAATATTTTCGAGGAGCTTTCTAAGCTGCCAAAGGATATGGAGATTCGTCTTGGTTACGAGAAGACAAACTGGCAGTCAGGAGATTTGGACCCAATCCATTACTTCTACTCTGTCAGAGAGGATGAGCTTCGTGGAGAAGTCGTTTACAATGAAGATAAGTTAAATAATCCGGGAACAGATAATGCGGACCAGATTATCTCTTATGATATCGGAAGTAATCAGACCATTCGTGTCAATACTACAGCGGATGAGATATTTACCCATGATATCGGAAGGGATATGGATGAGCTGTTAGCTATGTTGGATGATTATGGTGCTATTGATGGTACATATGAGACGGTCAAGGGCTTGATAAAGTCTGAGGAATATGAGGGCGAGGAACTGGAGAAGCTGGAGACACAGCTTGCTGCTTTGGATAAGGCTAAGACCTTATTGGGTGACAAGATTCAGTTTACCATAGAAGGACTTCAGACGAAGTTTAACGGATATATTGAGAAGACAACACTTGCTTACACTGATTGCGGAAGCCGTGCTTCAAGATTGAAGCTGATTCAGAACAGACTGTCATCTCAGCAGACCAACTTTGAGGAGCTGGTATCAGCCAACGAGGATGCGGATATTACAGACTTAGCAATTCAGTTAAGTAGTGTAAAGCTTACCTATGAGGCTGCGCTGTCCTCTATCAGTTATGTTATGCAGACAAGCTTGTTAGATTACATCTAACATAAAGTTGTCCGAATAAATAAAAGAATTACATAAATTATAAGAAAAATATAGCGCGGATTGTGATTATCTGATAAAATAGTAGTATCAGTTTCACAATTCGTGCGATAAAGGCAGCAGAATGGAGTGAATAGACTATGGTAGAAATGACTACAAGAGTATTTGGAAAGATTGCAATCGAAGAGGACAAGATTATCCGATTTGAACAGGGGATTCTGGGATTCCCGGATTTAAAGGATTTTACATTAATCTATAATCTGGATAAGGGAAATGATTCAGGTATCAAATGGTTACAGTCCTTGCAGGAACCGGGCTTTGCGATGCCTGTTATGAATCCTGAGTTAGTGGTGGAAGATTACTGCCCTGAGTTTGATAAGGAATATTTAAAGCCTTTAGGCGAGAGACTTGAAGAGGACGATACTCTTTTATTTGTAACAGTTACGGTACCAAAGGATATAACCAAGACAACTGTAAATTTGAAAGCTCCGATTATTGTGAATGCTGACACCAGAAGGGCGGTTCAGCTGATTAGTGACGATGAGAAATATAGCATTAAATATGCCATTTACGATAATCTGATGGCAAAACAGCATGACGACGAGAATTAGAGAAGGCAGGTGAATGATATGCTGGCATTATCCAGAAAAAAGGGTGAAGCCCTTATGATTAACAATGACATAGAGATTACGGTGCTGGAAATCAAGGGAGAGCAGGTTAAGATTGGAATCAATGCTCCAAAGTCCGTACCCGTGTATCGTAAAGAGGTATATATTCAGATACAGGAGGCAAATCAGGAGGCCTCTAATGTGGCAGGTATTGAACAGCTTGCAAATCTTTTAAAAGGAAACAAGGCATAATTTATAAATCAGTCATCACGTGTTGCTAAAAATGTTTATACTCGCTATAAACATTTTTCCTTTTTTACCGATATAAACATTGAAGGTAACTCTAGGGAAAATGACTTCCCTCAAATTTAATATATTTAGTACATGTATAACATGGAGGTGATAAGCATGTATGTAGAACCTGTAAGAAGTACAGTGGATGTGAAGTCAGTGTCTAAGCCACAGCCACATAATACGGGGAATGTAATTCAGATGGTATCCAAGGATGGAAAAGCTGAACAGAATACGGTAAAGGAACAAACTACAGCAAAAGCTGCACCTGAGAAGGTTGATGTGATTGAACTTCAGGCAGCAGAGACAGAGAAGATTAAAGAAGCATTAGAAAAGATTACTGCAGAACTACCGAATGCAGATGCAAAGTTTGGAATCCACGAAGCTACCAACAGAGTAACAATTAAGCTGGTCGATAAAGAGACACAGGAAGTTATTAGGGAATTTCCACCAGAGAAGACTTTGGACATGATTGCAAAGTGTATGGAAATTGCGGGCGTTTTGGTGGATGAGAAGTTGTAAGAAAGCCAAGAGGTATATATTATGTCAGATTTATTGAGAGTAACAGGAATGTATTCCGGAATAGATACAGAGTCGGTTATATCACAGCTTGTAGATGCAAAGAGTACAAAGGTTACAAAGCTTAAAAATGAACAGAAAAAGCTTGAGTGGAAGCAGACTGTATGGCAGGATTTGAATTCTAAGATCTACAGTCTATACAGCGGAACACTTTCTAAGCTACGTTTATCAAGTGCATATCATAAGAAGTCAACAACATGTTCCGATACGACGAAGGCGACTGTAGTAGCAAGTTCGTCTGCAGTAGAAGGTACACAGACATTGAAGATTGAGCAGCTTGCAAAGGCTGGATATATGACAGGTGCCGAGCTAGAACAGAAGGTAACCAAAGAGCAGGATGAAGACGGCAAAATGGTTACCAAGAAGGTGGACTGGACTACATCTGATAAGCTTTCGGAGATTAGCAGCTCGCTTGTAGGAGAGAAGATAGAGATTACAGTTGGTACGGGTGATGATAAGAAGACAACTTCTATCGAGATTACCAGTGATATGACAATTAACAATCTGGTAAGTAAGATGAAATCGGCAGGAGTCAATGCAAACTTTGATACAGTGAATCAGAGATTCTTTATCAGCGCAACAGGTACAGGAACAGATAAAGAGTTCCAGTTAAGTGGAAGTGGTTCTAATACTCTTGCAACGCTTGGTATAGATGCTAATGCTACTTATGCCAATGGCTCTGAGTGTATTAGAATTGCTGCACAGGATGCAAAGATTGTATTAAATGAAGCAACCTTTACATCGGATAGCAATACATTTTCGATTAATGGTCTGACAATCAATGCTACAGGTGTGACAGAGGAAGAAATTTCGATTGTAACATCTACAGATTATGAAGGTGTATATGATACCATTAAGGATTTTATTGATGAATATAATGAACTGATTTGCGAAATAGATAAGATGTACAATGCAGATTCTGCTAGAAAGTATGATGTTCTCTCTGATGAAGAGAAGGAAGCTATGACAGATGAAGAGATTGAGAACTGGGAGAACAAGATTAAAGGTTCTCTGCTTCGTAAGGATAGTAATTTATTTTCTATTATGAATAGTCTGACTAGTACAATGATGCAAGGCTTCTATACGAAACATCTCACAGAGGAAGAGAAGAAAGGCATGACTGATATTCAGATTGAGAAGTGGTATGAGGATAATGGTGAGAAGATGTATCTGTCCACCTTTGGAATCAAGACGATGAGCTACTTTGAAGCTGAGGATTTTGAACATCATGCATATCATATTGATGGTAATGAGGATGATGAGAGTACAGCTACCAAGGAAGATAAGCTGAAGGCTATGATTGCTTCTAATCCTGAGGGAACAGCAGAGTTCTTCTCGGGCTTGTGTAAGGGACTGTATGAAGCATTAGATAAGACTATGAGCGAAACCACAGATTACAGTAGTATCTATAAGGTTTATAATGATAAGAAGCTGAAGTCTGATTATGATGATTATACGAAGAGAATAAAAGAAGCAGAAGATGAACTTAATGATTATGAGGACAGATGGTATGAGAAGTTCTCAGCGATGGAAACTGCATTAGCGAAGCTTCAGTCTAATTCCAGTGCAGTAACAAGTATGTTGAATATGTAAAAAGGAGAAGACGCATGATAAAGCAAAATGGTTATGCACAGTACCAGAATAGTAAAATCATGACGGCGTCACCTGCGGAGTTAACATTGATGTTATACGAGGGTGCCATCAAGTTTGGAAATATTGCACTTACAGCAATGGAGAATAAGGACCCTGCCAAAGCACATGAGAATGTGGTAAAGGTGGAGAAGATTATTCAGAACTTCCGAGATACCTTGGATAAGAAGTATCCTATTTGGGAAGAATTCGAGAAGGTATATGTATATCTCCTAAGAAGATGCCATGAGGCGAATGTGGCTAAGGACCCTGAGATTATGGGAGAGGTAGTAAAACACCTTCGTTCCATGAGAGATAACTGGAAGGAAGTAATGAAGAAGGTGGCACAGGATAAGTTTAATCCTGCTGCTCAGAGCAGAATCGCCGGCGGACAGAGGAATTCGGTAGGGTATGTGCCGACTGCACCTAAGAAAACGGGAACATGATGTAACGAAAAGCACACAAATGACAGTG
The DNA here is from genome assembly GCA_015056925.1 of Lachnospiraceae bacterium. Taxonomy (GTDB): domain Bacteria; phylum Bacillota; class Clostridia; order Lachnospirales; family Lachnospiraceae; genus COE1. Next base: position 10,380 of record SVFJ01000012.1, read on the forward strand.
GAGAATGACGGAGGAAGGCATGACAGGAGGATATTTACAGATATTGATAGAAAGCCTTGAGAAAAAGATAGAGGTGCTGGATAAGATATCGCTTTTAAACAAGGAGCAGGCAGAGCTGTCGTCCATACAGCCGATGGATATGAAGGCTTATGATCGGACGATGGAGGAAAAGGGCGTACTGATAGATGAGATTAATCGTCTTGATGAAGGCTTTTCCACAACCTTTGAGCGTGTGAAGGAAGAGGTAACGAATCATAAGGAGGAGTATGCCAAGCAGATTGCATATCTTCAGGAACTGATTCGAATGACTGTAGACAAGGGTGTGGCAATTGAAGCGCAGGAGAAACGCAACAAGGCAGCACTTGAAACTGTATTCCGTGCAAAAAGGCAAGAGATTAAGCAGCTTAAGAGATCGGCTTCGTCTGCAAGTACATATTATAAGGCGATGAGCCGGATTAATGAAGTAGACCCACAGCTCATGGATAGGAGAAAGTAGGTCTGACAGTCTAAGGATAGTTTGTAAGAGGGACATTGGGCATGGAACGCCCGATGAAAAGAAACAAGGATGGGAATATCGTTTATATGGGTAAGGGGACCATTCTTGTATCTTTAAAAGATATGATTAGAGATAGTAGAGGAAGTGTGCCTTACGGTACACTTCCTTTTGCTATATATGCATGAACGTATATGTGTTCATGCTGTGCCTGTATAGCTAATGCTTTAAGGGCACAAAACAATTTCATAATGCTTACCAATGGTAAAGCAAACGGCCGGGTGGCCAACCGGTCACGCTTTACAATCCCAGGGTAGGACAAGGCGAAGGAAAGGTAAAAAGGCCTTGTGCTTAAGGGGAGAACACTACTAATAACGCGGCAAGGATGTCGCACGATTTTATTTTTCAAGGAGGAAATTATTATGGTAGTACAGCACAATTTAATGGCGATGAACGCAAACAGAATGTTAGGTATCACAGCAGGTACAGTTGCAGGCTCAACAGAGAAGTTATCTTCAGGTTATAAGATTAACCGTGCAGCAGATGATGCAGCAGGTCTTTCTATCTCTGAGAAGATGAGAAAGCAGATTAGAGGTCTTGACCAGGCATCTGCAAATGCAGAGGATGGTATTTCAGCAGTACAGACTGCAGAAGGAGCTTTACAGGAAGTTACTGATATGTTACAGAGAATGAACGAGTTAGTTGTACAGGCAGCTAACGGAACAAACTCTACAACAGACCGTCAGTATATTCAGGACGAGATTGATCAGTTAGTAACTGAAATCGATCGAGTTGCTGAGACAACAAAGTTCAATGAGACATACCTCTTAAAGGGCGATGACAGAAAGGCTTCTACATTAGCTTACACAGCTAACTATGCTGTTACTTATACTCAGAATCTGGGAAGTAATAGTGGAACTGTAGACTTTAAGGTTGATTATGTTGGAGATAAGAATCTTTATATTGTTGATGCAGGTATTGTAGATGAGAACGAGAGCTCACCTTTATCAGCAGCAGTCATTGGAAATGGTGAAGATATCACACAGTACTTAAGTGCTGCTACAACAGGTGCAAATGGCGCAATTTCAGATATTGAAATTGATAACGATTATTTAGCATTTGTTAATGCTACATTGGATGTCGGAACAGGTGCAACATATAAAATGGATGATGGTGTTATTACATCTTTGAAAGAAACATTTATTCTCGATACAGAGACAAATGAGATTATTCACCTTGATGCTGGTGTGGATTTAGCAGATTACATGCAGAATGTAGAGCTTAATGCCGCAGGCACTGGCGTAACATTTGCTGAGATGAAGGAACAGTACAGACTTCTTGCTGAAGCTTGGACTACAAAAGAAAATGGAACTCAGATGACAGGTGTTACTGTTGATACAACAGGTGTTAAAATTGAAGATGCAGATTTCATAACAAATGAGTCTATGCGTACTCTTTACGATGCAGATGGTAAGGAAGTATCAGGCATCGCATTGAATAAGTATTTCAATGATAAGGGTGCTTACATCGGCGGCTTATATGCTGATTCACAGGCTACCAAGGCTATCCAAAGTGATAATGCAACAGCTGATTATTATATTGGTGATTATACAACTCTTAATTCTGCAGAGGTAGCAGCTGACTTAAGCTTTAGCTTACATGTTGGTGCTGATTCTGCTAGAACAAATAAGATTATCACTAATATTCAGGCTATGTCTGCAGCTTCTCTTGGTATTGATAAGCTTAAGAGCTCTTTAGTTGGTATCGTGGATGAGACAGGTGATAACGCAACAGATGCTATTGATGTAATTGCAGCAGCATTACAGCAGGTATCTACACAGCGTTCAGCACTTGGTGCTGTTCAGAACAGATTAGAGCACACGATTAAGAACCTCGACAATATCGTTGAGAATACACAGGCAGCTGAGAGCCAGATTCGTGATACAGATATGGCAGAAGAGATGGTTACATACTCTAACGCTAATATCCTTCAGCAGGCTGGTCAGTCAATGCTTGCACAGGCTAATCAGGCGAACCAGGGCGTTCTTTCACTTCTTGGTTAATGCGTAGTCGTCTAAATTGAAAATGGTAAGAGGAGGGGCCGGCTTTTGCTGGTCCCTTTTGCAAGGTTGCACATTTTGACATAATTCTGATAATTAAATAACGAGATAAAAAGTTGTAAAAATTGTTGCAATTATTCGCACAATAATATATAATTTTAAATACAGAACGAAGTACCATATCGTTAATAAAAAATAAAATTTTTTTGTAAACTGACTAAAGTAGAGGGAACTTTGGGTCGATATATGGTATGAAAGCAAACAAGCAAGACTAATGGAGTAGGGAATGCTTGTAGGTAATTAGGGAGTATAAGGGATATAACCATAAATATATAGTTATAGGATTAATATATAAGGACAGTCATAGTATCGCTAGGAGTAGGCGGTTTATGAGATGTTCTTATTTTTTATATCATTTTGATATATAACAGCAAGCCATCAGGCAAAGCTGATTATATATATACAATTGAATAAAGATACTTACCAAAGGTGTATGACGAGAGTCAAGGCGGCCGACTTTAGCTTCGGCATACACAGTCCCATAGATATTCTAACAAGGATTGGAAAGATATGGGGAGCAAAAGGGTGGCAAGGATGCCAGCTTAAAACTTATTTTCAAGGAGGAAATAAATTATGGTAGTACAGCACAATTTAATGGCAATGAACTCTAACAGAATGTTAGGAATTACACAGGGATCTTTATCAGGCTCAACAGAGAAGTTATCTTCAGGTTATAAGATTAACCGTGCAGCAGACGATGCAGCAGGATTATCAATCAGTGAGAAGATGAGAAAGCAGATTAGAGGTCTTGATCAGGCATCTGCAAACGCAGAGGACGGTATCTCTTGTGTACAGACAGCAGAAGGTGCTTTACAGGAAGTTACTGATATGTTACAGAGAATGAACGAATTAGCAGTACAGGCAGCTAACGGAACAAACTCTACAACAGACCGTCAGTATATTCAGGACGAGATTGACCAGTTAGTAACTGAGATTGACCGTGTTGCTGAGACAACAAAGTTCAACGAGACTTACCTCTTAAAGGGTGATAGCACAAAGGCTACAACAAAGGCTTATACAGCTAACTATGCAGTTACTTATACAACAAACCTTGGAAGCAATGGTGGTGCAGGTAAGGTTGTAAATAAGATTGATTATGTAGGTGATGCAAATATTTACATGGTATCTAAGGATATTCTTACAGCAAACACAAGCTCACCTAAGACAGCAGATGTTATTGGTAATGGTGATGATATTACAAAGTATCTTGCAACTGCAACAACAGGTAAGAATGCATCTGTTACAGCTGCAACAGTAGATGTTGCTAATTATCTTTCATTTACAAATGCAACATTAGATGTTTCTGGTAATAAGTATGCTATCTCAGATGGCGTTATAACATCAGCTGGTTCAAAGGATACTTATATCCTTGATACAGAGACAAGCGAAATTATTCGTATTGCAGGTGGAGAAGATTTATCGGCATATATGAAGAATGTAGAGGATGATGGAACTAATGTTACTTTCGCAGAGATGAAGGACCAGTATAGAATCCTTGCAGAGGCTAAGATTGGAGGTACTGCAGATAGTGTTGCAGCTAATGATACTACAGATGTAGCAATAGCAGTTACAGAGTTCAAGACAAATGAGTCTATGAAGACGCTCTATGATGCAGACGGTAAGGAAGTATCAGGCGTTAAGTTAAATGATTACTTTGATGGTAACGGTAACTATGTTGGCGGATTATACTCTGATTCACAGGCTACAAAGGCTGTTTTAAGTGATGATGATGCAGCAGCTACAACAGCTGATAAGAAGATTAGCACATACACAACAAAGAATGAAGCAGAAGTAGCAGCAGATCTTACATTTGCTCTTCATGTAGGTGCAGACTCAGCTAGAACAAACAAGATTCAGACTAATATCCAGTCTATGTCTTCAGCAGCTCTTGGTATCGATAAGCTTAAGAGCACAGCAGTTGGTATCGTTGATGAGACAGGTGACAATGCAACGGATGCAATCGATGTAATCGCTAACGCATTACAGCAGGTATCTACACAGCGTTCAGCTCTTGGTGCTGTTCAGAATAGATTAGAGCATACAATCAAGAACTTAGACAACGTAGTAGAGAATACACAGGCAGCTGAGAGCCAGATTCGTGATACAGATATGGCAGAAGAGATGGTAAGATACTCTAACGCTAATATCCTTTCACAGGCAGGTCAGTCAATGCTTGCACAGGCTAATCAGTCTAACCAGGGCGTATTATCACTTCTTTAATTAGATGATAGTACAAGGATAACAATTACATAGTGATTAATTAAATGTATCGTCTGCCGGACATCTTATGATGTCCGGCGGACGAAATAAAACCAAACGGCAAGGAAGCCGTAACAAATTTTTTCATGGAGGAAATGAATTATGGTAGTACAGCACAATTTAATGGCAATGAACTCTAACAGAATGTTAGGAATTACACAGGGCTCTTTATCAGGCTCAACAGAGAAGTTATCTTCAGGTTATAAGATTAACCGCGCAGCAGACGATGCAGCAGGATTATCAATCAGTGAGAAGATGAGAAAGCAGATCAGAGGTCTTGATCAGGCATCTGCAAATGCAGAGGATGGTATCTCTTGTGTACAGACAGCAGAAGGTGCTTTACAGGAAGTTACTGATATGTTACAGAGAATGAACGAATTAGCAGTACAGGCAGCTAACGGAACAAACTCTACAACAGACCGTCAGTATATCCAGGACGAGATTGACCAGTTAGTAACTGAGATTGACCGTGTTGCTGAGACAACAAAGTTCAATGAGACATATCTCTTAAAGGGTGATAGCACAAAGGCTACAACAAAGGCTTATACAGCTAACTATGCAGTTACTTATACAACAAATCTTGGAAGCAACAATGCAAATGTTAAGAAGAAAGTTGATTATATTAGCGATGCTAATGTATACATGGTAGATGCAGATATTAAGACTGCTAATACAAGCTCGCCTATGACAGCGGATGTTATAGCTAAGGGTGATGATTTTACAAAGTATTTGACAACGGCTGAGGCTGACAAGAATGCAACAGTTAAGAATACTTTGGCATTTGATACTACTAATTATGTAGCATTACAGAATGCAACATTGGTTGCAAATAAGATGAAGATTGCAACGGATGGTGTAATAACATCTGATGGTGGTAACGATACATATATTCTTGATACAGAGACAAATGAAGTAATTCGTGTTGCAGCAGGAGAGGATTTATCTTCTTACTTAAAGAATGTAGAAGGAGATGCGGCTACTAATGGTGGAAAGCTTTCATTTGCAGAGATGAAGGACCAGTACAGAGTGCTTGCAGAGGTTGATGGTGCAACAACAGTTACTACTGATTATACAGGAACAGCATTAACAACTACTGATTTCAAGATTAATGAATCTATGAAGACTCTGTATGATGCAGATGGTAATGAGGTATCTGGCGTTAAGTTAAATGATTACTTTGATGGAAACGGTAACTATGTAGGTGGATTATATGAAGATTCACAGGCTACAAAAGCTGTTACTAATACATCAACAGACGCAACATACATTGGTAACTATACAACAAAGAACGAAGCAGACGTAGCAGCAGACCTTACATTTGCTCTTCATGTTGGTGCAGACTCAGCTAGAACAAACAAGATTCAGACAAACATCCAGTCTATGTCTTCAGCAGCTCTTGGTATTGATAAGCTTAAGAGTACAGCAGTTGGTATCGTTGATGAGTCTGGTGACAACGCAACAGACGCTATCGATGTAATCGCTAATGCATTACAGCAGGTATCTACACAGCGTTCAGCTCTTGGTGCTGTTCAGAACAGATTAGAGCATACAATCAAGAACTTAGACAACGTAGTAGAGAATACACAGGCAGCTGAGAGCCAGATTCGCGATACAGATATGGCAGAAGAGATGGTAAGATACTCTAACGCTAATATCCTTTCACAGGCAGGCCAGTCAATGCTTGCACAGGCTAATCAGTCTAACCAGGGCGTATTATCACTTCTTTAATTAGAATATAAGATAATATAGTAGAGGGGCTTCCATTTTGATATGGAAGCCCCTTATTTGTTTTGTGTCTTATTGCTCCGTGATTAATTCTTAAGAGATGTAGAATATTCATTAAGGAGCTGTTGGCGATATTCTTTATCTTCGATAGCATGTTGTAAGTCTTCTAAACGATTGTTTTTAAGAAGCTTTGAATAGAGTTCGTTTAGCTCTTCACGACCTTCTTCACGACCTTCCTCGCGTCCTAATTCGAGTCCTTCTTCACGACCTTCCTGCATCATAAGTTTTCTGTATTTCTTTTCATTAAACTCTGTTAATAACATACTTTGCACCTCGCTTCTGCATTTGACGAGTATATCGGTTAATATACCCTTGCTTATACAAGTATCAATTGCTTTGTCAATCGCAGCCTTAAGGGAATATCTTTTGTCGAGGTTGTTATTTACCTCAGCAATAAAATAAGCATAATCATGTAGTCTCTTGCAAGTATTGAGAAGCTCCTTGTTATGGCCGTAGTTGATGTTATACATTTTAGCACGACATTCGAGTGTGGGAACTTCGTCAGCTTTTAACAAATCAAAAGCATCTGAGAGTTTGAGTTCCATTTCATCGGGGACATTTTCTCTACCATTATAGAAGATGATATATTGAGGAGTGGGAAGTTTCACTAGCTTCGTCCCATATATATTGGCTTCTATTTCGGCGATATGAGCTTCATATAATTTCGCAAAATACATAAACCCACGAATCGGCATGTTAGGATTATATGTTGACTGCTGTTCATAGAGATTTAAGGAAGAAGAAAACATGAAAGAGACATCGTTCTTCATGGATAGATAAATTACATCCTCTAATGTGGTGATTTCCATGTCCTCAATATTTGTGTAAGCTGTATGATTGACAGCATTGTACAAATCCAATAAATCTTTCTTGCTCGAGAATACCCTCTGGAAGAGATGATCCTTGTACTTGCGTCTAACCTTAAGTTTACTTAATAGCGAATTGATATTTGATTTAGTTTTTTGTTTCATGATTATTCTTTACTCCATTATAAAATATTTATACTCTTTTCACAACGAGGATTTTGCTAGGATTGTGGATATGAGTACAGATTTGAACTTAGAAGTGCGCATATCAGTTGTTCTCATAGAAGGTATCATACATACTGTGAGAAGTCTACTTGAAATGTAAAAAATGGGTATTTTTTACATTTCACTTACGTGTTTTAAGTGAATACAAGCGTGCAAATAAATATAATTTGGCTAAAGTATAAGGGGATTGTTGTCGATATAAAAGGAAAGATAGTTCAGTTGTTTCATGCGGAAAAAGTATGATGAGATAGTTGAAATTGTCATAATAAATGTGAATTATACCAATTTTTTGCAAAATATATTGCAATTTAGGAGTAAAAGCAGTATAATTTAAATGACTATAGTAGTCAATGTTTTAGGGTTTTATGAGTAGTATACAAAATGATATGTAAGGGCACTTTTGAGAATCGTGTTATTGGGTTCTGAAGGAGTGGCCTTTTTGCTTTGTCTTATTGTATATATTGCGCATACAATTGCGTTAATATAGAGGGAAAGCAAATGCTTTCTTACAATTGAATATTTATACTTACCAACGTAAAGAGAATCAGGCGGCCGATGATAATCTTTACAAACCCTTAAGTTTCTACATATTAAGGGGAAACAAATCAAGAGAACGGATGCTCTTGATTCAAAATCTTTTATTCAAGGAGGAAAAGACTATGGTAGTACAGCACAATTTAATGGCAATGAACTCTAACAGAATGTTAGGAATCACACAGGGCTCAGTAGCAGGTTCTACAGAGAAGTTATCTTCAGGTTATAAGATTAACCGTGCAGCAGACGATGCAGCAGGATTATCAATTTCTGAGAAGATGAGAAAGCAGATTAGAGGTCTTGACCAGGCATCTGCAAATGCAGAAGATGGAATCTCATGCGTACAGACAGCAGAAGGTGCCCTGCAGGAAGTTACTGATATGTTACAGAGAATGAACGAATTAGCAGTTCAGGCAGCTAATGGAACAAACTCTACAACAGACCGCCAGTATATCCAGGACGAGATTGACCAGTTAGTAACTGAGATTGACCGTGTTGCTGAAACAACAAAGTTTAATGAGACATACCTCTTAAAGGGAGATAGCACTAAGGCTACAACAAAGGCTTACACAGCTAACTATGCAGTGACATATACTAAGAATCTTGGAAGTAACACAGCCGTTACAAAGAAGATTGATTATGTAGGTGAGGACAATGTATATGTAGTATCTAAGGATATTACAACTGCAAGCGGAAGCTCACCACTGAGTGCTGATGTAATTGCGAAGGGTGATGATATCACAAAGTATCTGAAGGCCGGTACAGTAGGTGCTAACGCAGCGGTTACAGGTGCAGCAATTGATGATGCCAAGTACATGGCATTTAAGAATGTTGCATTAACAGCAGCAAATGTTACAGAGCAGACAGATGGTACATGGACAGCAGCAAATGATGCGTATATTTTAGATACTGAGACTAATACAGTTACTAGAGTAGCTAAGGGCGAAGACCTTGCAGACTATCTGGATGTAACAGATGGTGCGAAGATGAAGGATCAGTACAGACTTTTAGGTCGTGCAGATGGTGCGGCATTAGGTGCTAATGGTTCATTGGGTGCAGCAGCTACAATCACAGTAGCAACAGATTATAAGGGAAATGAGTCTCAGGCAAAGCTGTATGACGCAGATGGTAAAGAGGTTTCAGGTGTTGCGTTAAGTAAATACTTTGATGAGAATGGTTCTTATGTTGGTGGTCTTTATGAGGATTCACAGGCTACTACTGCTGTAACAGATACTACAGTTAAGAATTTCACAACAAAGAATGAGGCTGAAGTAGCAGCAGACTTAAGCTTCTCATTGCATGTTGGTGCAGACTCAGTTAGAACAAACAAGATTGAGACAAATATTCAGTCTATGTCTTCAGCTGCACTTGGTATTGATAAGCTTTCAAGCAAGTCAGTAGGTATTGTTGATGAGCATGGTGACAATGCAACAGATGCAATTGATGTAATCGCTAACGCATTACAGCAGGTATCTACACAGCGTTCAGCTCTTGGTGCTGTTCAGAACAGATTAGAGCATACAATCAAGAACTTAGACAACGTAGTAGAGAATACACAGTCAGCTGAGTCTGCAATCCGTGATACAGATATGGCAGAAGAGATGGTTAAGTACTCTAATGCAAATATCCTTTCACAGGCAGGTCAGTCAATGCTTGCACAGGCTAACCAGTCTAACCAAGGTATCCTTTCTTTATTAGGTTAATGATCTATTGGTAAGGAATCATAAGATTTCTTAGGTGATATGGTGGTAGAGAGCGGCTTTCCTTTTTGGAAAGCCGCTTTTTGTGTTGTTTGTTTGGGAGGGGATTTAACATATTTTATTAACATATCAAAAAAAGAACAATTTATTGAAAATCATAAATTTTTTGAAAAATATATAATTTTAAGACAAATATATGCCGATATACATATCGTAAGTAGATTCACATAAGTGAGGAGGATAAATAATTATGGTGGTACAACACAATTTACAGGCAATGAATGCGAACCGTATGCTTGGTATTACACAGGGCGCAGTAGCAAGCTCAACAGAGAAGCTTTCATCAGGCTATCGTATCAATCGTGCAGCAGATGATGCAGCAGGCCTTTCTATTTCTGAAAAAATGAGAAAGCAGATTAGAGGTCTTGATCAGGCTTCGGCAAATGCAGAGGATGGTATTTCGTGCGTACAGACAGCGGAAGGAGCGCTGGCTGAGGTGCAGGATATGCTTCAGAGAATGAATGAGCTGTGCGTACAGGCAGCAAACGGAACAAACTCTGAGACAGACCGTCAGTATATTCAGGACGAGATTGACCAGTTAGTAAGCGAGGTTGATCGTGTATCTGAGACAACTAAGTTCAATGAAATTTATCTCTTAAAGGGAGATAAAGAGGTTGGTACTTACAAGAGCTATGTTACAAATTATTCTGTAACTTATACTAAGAATGATGTAAGTAATGCAATTGCAAATGCAACAACTTATAAGGTAAACTATGTAGGAACTAACAATTTGTTGGTTGTTTCAGCAGATGTTAAGACTACTAGCTCTAATATTGCACACAGTGCAAATAAGATTGCAGATGGTGGAGATATAACGAAATACATGATAAAGGATGCTGCAAATGACAATAATAAAGCAGATGCAGTTTTGAGTGCTTCTTATGTGGCATTTATTAATGTAGAGTTAAATTCTGCAGTTGAGCCTGCAGATGCAACACAGGGTGGCGCTGATGAGAACGGCCTTGGTGGTGCAGCTGATGCTACTGGTGATAAGAAGATTGATTTAGCTTACGATACAACTTCTTCTGTAATTAAAGCGAGTAGAGAATTGTTTATTTATGATACAGAGACTGAGTGTGTGACTCGTATCAGTCGTGGTGATGAGATGACAGATTATCTTAAGGATGATGCGACATTAGATGATCGCTATCGTTTGGTAGATATGTTATATGACGGTGCGACTGGAACATCAGCAACAAGAGTAAAAGATACTGTTCTTGGGGGCGCAGGTGCAGATGATTTTAAATGGACAGATAAGAACCTGCAGATTGATCAGTCTATGAAGAAGCTTTATGATGCGGATGGTAATCTGGTGTCAGGTATGGCGCTTTATAAGTTCTTTGATGAGAATGGTAATTATACAGGCGGTCTATACTCAACAGCGCAGGCAAGAGCTGTCGACGAAGTATTTGCGAATGCAAACTCTGATGAGTACAAGGCTTTGGAAGCAGGTGGTACAACACCTACATTGATTGATGAGTATATTACACAGTCATCATCAGATGTAGCAGAAACCTTAAGCTTTGATCTTCATGTTGGTGCTGATTCAGACAGAACAAATAAGATTACAGCTATGATTGATAGCATCTCTTCTGCTGGTCTTGGTATTGAGAAGCTTGCAAGCTACAATGTTGGTATCGTAGATACATCAGGAGATAATGCTACGGATGCAATTGATGTTATTGCAACTGCATTGCAGAAGGTGTCTACACAGCGTTCAGCACTTGGTGCGGTACAGAACAGATTAGACCATACAATCAAGAACTTAGATAATATCGTAGAGAATACACAGGCTGCTGAATCAGCTATTCGTGATACAGATATGGCTGAGGAAATGGTTGCATATTCTAACTCTAATATCCTCCAGCAGGCAGGTCAGTCTATGCTTTCGCAGGCAAATCAGGCAAATCAGGGTATTCTTTCATTATTACAGTAATTATTTATATGATACAAAGGGACACTTCGGTGTCCCTTTTTGTATTATTTTAACTGATTATTTAAAAAAAATATGTAAATCTATTAATTTTCTGAAAATAAGTTCCGATATATATAACGTAAAATAATTTAACATAAATAGTTTATGTATTAAAGCAACATAAAATAGGCTGGTGATAATGCGGAAATGTAGATAAAAGGGGACGCAGCACTGAGCTAGAAAAGAAGAGGGGAGTAAAGTTATGGTAGTACAGCACAATCTACAAGCTATGAATGCCAACAGAATGCTTGGCATCACAACCGATCAGATTTCAGGTTCCACAGAGAAGCTTTCTAGTGGATACCGCATTAACAGAGCTGCTGATGATGCAGCCGGACTTGCAATCTCTGAGAAGATGAGAAAGCAGATTAGAGGTCTTGACCAGGCTTCTGAGAATGCAGAGGATGGTATTTCGTGTGTACAGACAGCGGAAGGAGCGTTGGCTGAGGTGCAGGACATGCTTCAGAGAATGAATGAGCTTGCCGTACAGGCTGCGAATGGAACAAACTCTGAGACAGACCGTCAGTATATTCAGGACGAGTTTGACCAGTTGATTTCGGAAATCGACCGTGTTGCTGAAACAACAAAGTTCAATGAAACATATCTCTTAAAGGGTGATAACTTAAAGCCGACGAAGAGTGTTTATATCACAAATTATTCTGCTACATATACAAAGAATGATTTGCCAAATAATATTGATGGTATTGAGAACAAGGCGAACTATATCGGAACCAATAATATTTATATGGTATCTACAGATATTTATACATCAAGTTCAAATATCTCCTTAACAGGTACTAAGATTGCTCAGGGTGATGATATCACACCTTATATGAAAACAGATGCTACTGCAAATAATAAGGCAGAGGCTACATTGAATACAGCGTCGTATGTTGCATTTGTTAATGTAGAATTGGATTCTGACGTGCAGGATGGTGCAAATGGTTCTGTTGCAGGAACGGCAAAGAAGGATCTTTCAACAGATGGAACCTCATCTATTGTACGTGCAAACAGAGATTTGTTTATTTACAATACAGATAACAGCACAGTGACAAGAGTGACTGCTGGTTCTGATATGAGAGAATATATTAATGATGACAATACCATGAAGGATGAGAAATACCGTCTGGTAGATGTGCTCTACGGTGAGGCAGGTGCATTGACTGATGGAAGTACAGGGGCCTCTTCTACGAAGGTACTTGATACAGTTCTAAATGGTACTGCATTTACTTGGACAGATGCAAGTATTGAGTTAGATGTTTCTATGAAGAAGCTTTATAATGCAGATGGTCAGTTGGTATCAGGTGTTGCATTAAATAAATATTTTGATGAAAATGGTAATTATACGGGTGGTCTTTTTACAACAGCACAGGCAAGAGCGGTTGACGAAGTATTTGCTAACCCTACAGCAGCAAGTCAGGCACTTAAGGGTGTTGGAAACAACGATGTAGTAGGTGCTACAATCGGTATGTATATTACACAGTCATCTACACAGGTTGCAGCTTCTCTTGATATAAAACTTCAGGGTGGTGCAGATTCTGACAGAGCAAATAAGATTAATATTGAGATGGATACACTTACATCTGCGGGTCTTGGCGTGGATAAACTTGCAAGCTACAATATTGGTATTGTAGATACTACAGGTGATAATGCGACAGATGCAATCGATGTTATTGCAGATGCGATTAATCAGGTATCAAGACAGAGAGCTGCACTTGGTGCTGTTCAGAACCGTTTAGAGCATACAATCAAGAACTTAGACAATATCGTTGAGAATACAACAGCGGCAGAGTCACAGATTCGTGATACAAATATGGCTGAGGAAATGGTTGCATATTCTAATGCAAATATCCTTCAGCAGGCAGGTCAGTCTATGCTTGCACAGGCTAACCAGGCAAATCAGGGAGTTCTTAGCTTATTACAGTAATATTGCTTATTCTAATCATATAGGAAGTAAATTAAATCAGCGCCAATCACCAATACGCGTGATTGGCGTGTTTTTGAAACAGTTGTAACGGAAGCACTTGGATGCTTCTTGTAAGATAAGGGGAGAGAAGGAAATGGTAGTACAGCACAATCTTATGGCGATGAACGCCAACAGAATGTTGGGTCTGACAACCAATACAGTGTCTAACTCAACTGAGAAGTTATCCAGTGGTTATAGAATCAACAGAGCGGCTGATGATGCAGCTGGTTTGGCAATTTCCGAAAAGATGAGAAAGCAGGTGCGAGGCTTAACACAGGCATCTGCAAATGCAGAGGATGGTATTTCCTGTGTACAGACAGCGGAAGGAGCGCTGGCTGAGGTACAGGAAATGCTTCAAAGAATGAATGAACTATGTGTACAGGCGGCAAATGGAACGAATTCAAAGACTGACCGTCAGTATATTCAGGACGAGATAGATCAGCTTGTAACAGAGATGGATAGAATTGCGGAAACAACGAAATTTAATGAGACATTTTTGTTAAAGGGAGATCCATTAGGCGCGAAGAATAGCGTCTATATCACAAATTATTCGACGACCTATACAGAGAATCTTTTGCCGGATTCGGTGAAAAATGGAGCGATTACGCCAACAAGCTATAAGATGAATTATCTTGGAACAAATAATGTATATGTCGCAGATACAGAAATCTTGACATCGGGTCCAAGTATTGCTTTGGGGGCTGAAAAGATTCAAACAGGCGGCGATATTACAGAGTATTTGATGCATGAGGACGGTGTAAATAAGGGAAATGCAAATTTCAATAGCACATCCTATGTGGCATTTATTAACGTAGAACTGGATTCTGCTCTTGGAACCGGTGAAGATTTGACGACAGACGGTACATCTTCTATCGTGAGGTCTAAGAGAGATTTATATATATATAACACAGTAAACGGCACGATTACACGTATGACAGCAGGTGCTGAAATGACCAAGTATCTCAATGATGATAATACAATGGGTGAGGATTATCGTTTGATAGATATTCTGACGGGAACAGGTGGTACAACCAGCGATAGAGTAAAGGAAACTGTGTTAGGTGGTGCTGGAGCAGCAGATTTTGAATGGAATGATGCTGTGTTGGAAATTGACCAAAGTCTGCAGAAATTATATAACGCAGATGGTTTGGAAATCTCAGGTGTGGCTTTAAATAATTATTTTGATGAGAATGGTAATTATATCGGTGGCTTGTACAAGACTGCACAGGCAACAGCAGAGGATGAGGTTTTTGCTTCTGTGAATGCACAGGGATATCAGAATCTTTTGGCTGCTGGAGCTGCACCGTCTACGATTGGTAAGTATATCACACAGTCTTCACAACAGATTGCAGCAGGGTTAGAGTTCAATCTTCATGTAGGAGCTCAGAGCGATAGAAAGAACAAGATTTCCGCAACGATTGAGACATTAACATCAGCAGGTCTTGGCGTAGATAAATTGTCTAGTGTAAATATTGGTATTGTGGATGAGACTGGTAACAATGCAACGGATGCGATTGATGTTATAGATACTGCATTGCAGAGAATCTCTACACAGCGTTCAGCGCTTGGTGCTGTACAGAATCGATTAGAGCATACTGTAAAGAATCTTGATAATATCGTAGAAAATACAACGGCAGCTGAGGCTGCAATCAGAGATACTGATATGGCAGAGGAAATGGTTCGCTATGCGAATTCGAATATCCTCCAGCAGGCAGGTCAAGCAATGCTTGCGCAGGCTAATCAGGCAAATGAGGGAGTATTGTCATTATTACAGTAAAAGAATAAGATATATTAGAAGCCTGTCTGCGAACTGCTTTCGTAGGCAGGCGTTTTCTTTTGTATAATTGTCTGAAAACTATAGAAAAACCACATTTTGTGTGATACAATAAAGAATAAGGTTACATAACATGTGAATTATTGTAAAGTAAAGGGGAAAAAGATGTCAAAGATTCCGATTTCGGTATGCATTATTGCAAAAAATGAGGAAAAGTATATAGAGGAATGCCTAAAAAGATTGCAACCATATGGTTTCGAAATTGTTGTAACAGATACAGGTTCTACTGATAGGACAAAGGAAATTGCTCAAAAGTATGCGGATAAGGTATTGGATTTTGAATGGATTAATGATTTTAGTGCTGCAAGAAACTTTTGTGCACAGCATGCTTCAAATGCATGGATTTTATCAATAGATTGTGATGAATATGTAAGTAGCATTGATGTAGCAACTCTTCGCATTCTAATGCAGAAGTTTCCACGTTATACAGGAGTAATCAGACTGAAAAATCTTGTGATAGAGGCAGACGGAAAGCAAGGATATGGTACGGATGATGTTACAAGATTTTATAATCGAAATTATTATGGATTTGATTATCCGATTCATGAGCAGGTCTGTTCTCATGTATTAAGTGAGAGAGAGGAGAAAATGCAGTGTTTTCTTATGCCGATGGAGGTGGTGCATCATGGATATGCTTTGCCACCAGAGGAAATGAAGGAGAAACAGAGAAGAAATTTGGAATTATTATATAGAAATCTGAAAGATAATCCTGCAGAGCCTTATACTCTATTTCAGATTGCTCAATCTGAGTTTATATTAGGGAATAATGAGAAAGCAATCGAATGTTATGAGAAAGGGTTGGCGCTAGAACCTTCACCTGAATTTGTATATGTGCAGGTGATGATTATTTCATTGGCAAAAGCATATGTGAAAGTAGATAGAGAACCGGATGCTCTCGAATTGATGAATCGTTATGCAGATAGTTGCAAAACGGCGAAGTTTGTGTTCACGCATGCGGGGGTGTATCTGGACAATAAGCAACCATTAAAGGCATTACTTTTGTATGTCAAAACGACTATGCTTCCGGATGCAGATACCTTAGGAGAAAATCTTATGCACTGTTATGAGCATATTATTAGTCTCTATAGAGATATGGGAGACGATAAGATGGCTGATTTGTTTCAGGGGAAATATGAGGCATGTGCGGCAGAAAGAGAAAGGGTAATGAACAGCTGATGGGGAAGACAAGGTTACCGATAAGTGTGTGTATAATAGCAAAGAATGAAGAAACATATATAGAGCGATGTCTTGAACATCTAAAACCATACGGCATGGAAATTGTGGTAGTAGATACAGGTTCTGAGGATGCGACAAAGGATATTGCTAAGCGTTACACGGATAAGGTATATGATTTTGGATGGGTAGATGATTTTAGTGCGGCAAGAAATTATGCGGCATCAAAGGCTTCAAATAACTGGATATTGGTACTAGATTGTGATGAGTATTTGCTACAATTGAACGAAAGCGCATTAAGAATCTGCATGCAGCAGCATGTAAAGCATACTGGTGTTTTAAAGCTACGTAATCTATATACACAGCCAAATGGTCAGAAAGCGTATAGAGTTGATGGGGTGCCAAGATTCTATAATCGTAATTTTTTTGAATACAGATTTCGAATCCATGAGCAGATAACACCGAAGCATCAAAAAGACCTGACGGAAGTTGTACTGTATACCTATGAGCTTCCGATGGTGGTAGAGCATCACGGGTATGATATTACACCTGAGGAAATGAAGAAGAAGCAGGAACGTAATCTTAAACTTTTAGAAGCCGGACTTGGTGAGATGGGCTGTGACGACTATCTGTACTTTCAGATAGGACAGTCGAATCTGATATTAGGAAATTGTGAAAAGGCAGTAGAAGCTTTTGAAAAGTGCTTTGCGCTACAACCGGATGAACGTAAGGGCTATATGAAGGTGGCAAGAGCGTCTTATGCAAAAGCTTTGGAGAGAGTGGGGTAGGAAGATGAATATAGCGGTAATACTGGCTGCGGGAGTAGACCCGAACTTTCAGATGGATATCCCGAAGCAGTTTGTGAATGTGTATAATAGACCAATTATTGTATATACATTAGAAAAATTTCAGAGACATCCGGAGATAGATGCGATTATGGTAGCGTGTCTTCCAGGATGGGAAAATATGGTAACTGCATACGCAAAACAGTTTGATATAGATAAGCTGAAATGGGTTATTTCAGGAGGTAAAACAGGACAGGAAAGCTCTAAGCTTGCGATTGACAGGCTTATGGAGGAGTGCAAAGAAGAAGATATTGTTGTCTTACACGATGCAATTCGTCCTATGGTAACAGATGAGATTATTTCAGACAGTATATACACCTGTAAGAAGAAGGGAATGGGTGTAGCAGCTGTTGTTTCCATGGATAATGTGATGATGACGAGTGATGGTATTACAGGAAATCGCACGATTTCCAGATATGCTTTTAGACGTATTCAGACACCTCAAACATATCAATTGGGAGAGGTGTGGAAAGCACATCAGGAGGCTTTAGAGCAGGGGATAATAAATGAAAATGATACCAACAATATGATTTCACGTCTAGGGAGAGATGTGACATTATCAAAGGGGTCAGATACGAATTTGAAGATTAATACAGTAGAAGATGTGGAAATGTTTAAGGCGCTTTTTAATATGTATTGTGGAGATTACTAAGGAAAAGGGGAGAAATAGCCGAAAGAAATATTGAGCAACTCAATACTTCTGAAAGGTTAAGAGGTGAGTGTATGAACATAGCTTTGATTTTGGCGGGGGGAACAGGAAGCAGAACAGAACAGTCTGTTCCAAAGCAGTTTATCAGTATATATGAAAAACCTATCATTATTTATACCCTAGAGGCATTTGAAAGGCATCCAGAGGTGGATGCGATTATTGTATCCTGCATCGAGGGCTGGCAGGACGTGCTAAAGGGCTATGCCAAGGCAGCAGGAATTAAGAAATTACGCTGGGTAATTGAGGGCGGTGATAATGGACAAGCGTCGGCAAGAAAAGCCTTGCTAGCACTGGAAGAAGTCTGCGTGGAGGATGACATTATCATTATTCATGATGCAGTCAGGCCGATGATAACAGAGGAAATCATAACAGACTGTATAGAAAAAGCAAAGGAATATGGCTCGGGTTTATCGGCTGTGCGTTGTCAGGAAACGATTATGCGTACCGATAATGGTGAGAATGGCTCAGAGGGTATTGATAGAAACGATATTATGCGAGTGCAAACACCACAGGCATATCAATACGGAAAGGTACTATGGGCGCATAAGGAAGCATTGAACAGAGGAATTACCAATGCGGTGTATACCAATACATTAATGCTGGAGTTAGGAGCAGACTTGCATTTCTCACTTGGCAGCAATAAGAATATTAAAATAACAACATTGGAAGATATTGACATGTTTAAGGCGATGTATAGCACGGAGAGAGACAGCTGGTTGAAGAGTGGTAAGGATAAGGAAGGGGCAAAGGTGACGCCTTATCGTGGCAGAGTGATGGAAATTGCAAAATAGAGAATGCAAGAAAGAGGATACTTTATCGGGACGATAGGGTATTCTTTTTGCTTTAAAAATGATAAAAGTCTGATAATTGTATGGTAATTCCAACTAAAGTGTGCTAAAATTATGGTAGACATAATGTGTTTTCATAAGATAATAAGGGGAACTTGTGAAAACGAGACAGCTTGAGGGGACAGCATGAGAAAAGTACAGCAGCAGGAGATACTGGAATTAGTAAAAACTCTGCATGAAGCACATGTGGAGATAAAGGAGAATATAAAAAAAGGGCAGAATCATATCGCACAGAGTATACTGGCAGACTGTCAGGAGTGTGCAATCAGTATTGGAAATGTGATAGAAGCCTTTGAGGGAGAAGGCTTTGTTACCATATCTTTTTTGGAGGAATACTGTCAGGTACTCTTTCAATCTCATGAAAGCTTGAATGATACCAATGTAAATGAAAATCGAATTTATAAGAACTTGGAGAAGCAATTGATACGGATAGAGAATAGCATTAAGACTGATATTCCTATCCGTAAGGAGATTGCTTTTTTTCCGTACAAGGCGTCTATGTGGGATTCGTTGGAAAGTATCTATCTGGCGGCAAAGGAAGACCCGGATGTGGATGCGTACTGCGTGCCAATACCTTACTTCGATTTAAATCCTGACAGGAGCTTTGGTAAGATGCATTATGAAGGCTTAGAATATCCAAAGAATATAGAGGTAATTGATTGGCAGACCTATAACTTTGAAGAAAGAAAGCCGGATGTGATCTATATTCATAATCCCTATGATAACTGGAATTTGGTAACGAGTGTGCATCCAAGATTCTATTCGGACAGATTAAAGGTAGCGACGGAAGAGCTGGTGTATGTGCCGTATTTTGTCTTGGGTGAAATAGAACCTGCAGATCAGCAAGCGATAGATGGCATGAAACATTTTTGCTTTTTGCCGGGAGTTATTAATGCAGATAAGGTTATCTTGCAATCTGAAAATATGGCTAAGATATATGTAAATGAGTATTTAAAAGCTGCAAATGCGAATGGACTGATTGGAAAGCATATTGATAGAGAGGCCTTGAACAAGAAATTTTTAGGAATTGGCTCGCCTAAACTTGAAAAAGTGAAAAAAACAAAGAGGGAAGACTTAGAGATACCGGATGAATGGCTGAGGATTATAGAAAAGCCTGATGGAAGTTGGAAGAAAATTATTTTCTATAATACTGGTATTGCAGCGCTATTAGAGCATAATGAGAAGATGCTTGAGAAGATGAAATGGGTTTTTAACATCTTTAAGGAAAATCAGGATGAAGTGGCATTGCTTTGGAGACCGCATCCACTGATTAAGAATACAGTCTCAGCTATGAGACCATGGCTATGGGAAGAGTATGATAAGCTAGTGCAACAGTATAGGAAAGAGGGCTGGGGCATCTATGATGATACGGCTGACATGGATAGAGCTGTGGTGCTGAGTGATGCGTATTATGGTGACAAGAGTAGTGTAGTGCAGATGTATCAGCAGACGGGGAAGCCTGTGATGATACAAACGGTTGAATGGGTAGGAGGCCATGCAAATAAAAAAATGTTTCGGAAATATAGTTGGTGTGAAAAAGGGGATGAAATATGGTTTCCAGCTGCCAACATAAATGGTTTGTTTAGTTATCATAGGAAGACAAGGGAAACGAGGTATATATCTAAGCTGTTAGACGAAAAGGCGGATGATAGGTGTGGAATTTTTGGAATGATTCAAGATGATAATAAATTATACATACTCCCTTATTTGTCAGAACAGATATTGATTTTTGATTTAGAAAAAGGATTAGAAAAACGCGTAGATATGGGGAAAAAGCCGCTTTTAAAACAGGCAGTCATTAATAAAGAGAAAAAATGTATGTATCTTTTTGGTGATGGTGATTCCTATAAATTAGACATGCAAACACATGTGATTCAAACAATATTTAATCCATTTGTAGATAAAAATAATGGATTGGGAATGATGGTCTATGGAGATACGCCCTGTGTTGTAGGCAATTCGGTATTTTATCCGGCGGTTAGAGAAGATGCAGTTATAGAGTTTGATGTGGAACGAGAATGTTTTGTGATACATGAACTTCAGAAACGAAACAGCAAATATAATACGATAGCATTTGATGGACGCAATTTTTGGCTGTCAGGAAATCAGAGAAATATTGTGCGTTGGAACAGGGATAAGAAGGAAGAAGAGGTGTTAGATGTATTTCCAGAAGGATTTGGATTACGTGATGAAAAAGCTACATTTTTGTTTACGATAAGTATTGTAATGAAAAATGAAGTTTTCTTTATGCCTTGGAATGCCAATATGTTACTTAAAATGAATTTGACAAATAAAAAAATAGAAAAGTTGAAAAAATTTCCGGAAAATGTGATGTGTTGGTTTGCGAAAAAGTGGGATGATACACATATTTACACCGAGATTTGTAATGAGAATTATAGTGTTTTGAAGGAAAGTATCATTATCGATACTGATGGTAGTAAGGTAGAAGATGATGTTTTTACGATAAAGAAAGACTTGGATAAAATTTTGGAAGCGGGAATTGTGGAAGGTATTAAAAACGAAAATAATTTTCGGGATTTGAAAGATTTGCTGGAATATAAAGGGGATATAAAATGAATAAAGTAATCTATTTACAATGTGATATGAGATATAATCCGTACATGTTATACCAAATTGACGGAGAAGTAGCACTACAGCGTACACTCAACAAGGTGCGTGAACTAGGTGAGAATCATATAGTAGCAGGAATATATGATTGTGATGAGAATAAAGATTTAATTGAATTGCTTAGGAGAAATGATGTAGCTGTACAAATATCAAATGAAGAAAATGTTACGAAAAGAATGATTGATGTGGTTCGCACGAGTGAAGCGGATTATGTGATAAGAGTAAGTGGTGATATGTGTTTGTTGGATGTAAAAACCACAAGATTTGTATTAAGAGAAATGCAGGAAGGAGATTATGAATTCTTCTACTATAGTGGATTGAATGGATGTGTACCTGATATCGTGAAGGTAAAAGTGCTTCTGAATCATGAAGAAAGTTTGTGTAAGTCAAATAGGTACTTTGATGCATTGGAAACACAGGATGGGATTATGAAATATATGCCTGAAATTCCTTTACATAGTCTGTGTTATCCGGTGAAAGTAAATTCAAAGGGAAGTCTTTTGTGGATAGAGCACATTATTAAGAATAATCTAGATATTTATGAATTATCGAATCGCATTGCGACGGCAATTACTGCTAAGGATAGTGAATTAGTAAAAACAGGACTTTTGGCTGAATGGGGATTGCCACAGGATAAGAAGACTTTCTTTATGGATGAAAACGGAGAAATAAATCCTTGGTTAGCGATGCCCGTTATAGAAATATTGAAAGAAAAAGTTACGAAGGAACACAGAGTGTTTGAATGGGGAGCAGGAAATTCGACGCTGTTTTGGTCACAACGAGCTAAAAGTGTTGTGTCGGTTGAAATAGATGAAAAGTGGTGCGATATGGTCCGAGAAATGGTAGGAGATAACGCAACAGTAAAATATATAGATTATCATAGGGAACCGCAAAGAGTTTGCAACTCGATTTTAGATGAAGAGATATTGTTTGATATCATATTGATAGATGGTTTATATGATAGGGATTTGTGTGCCAAAGCAGCAGTAGAAAGAATAAAAGAGAATGGCGTGATTATAGTAGATAATACAGATGTTGAGGAGTATAAGGGTGCTGTTTGCTTTTTGAAGGAACAGGGTTTTTTACATTTGAAATTAACGGGACTTATATATGGTTGGGCAGGACATAATTGTACAACATCACTGTTTTATAGAAAAGGAAATTTTATGAATTTGTAGTATATTCTTAAAAGGGTGTAGAAGGAGATAAATAGAATATGAGAAAAAAGGTTGTTTGTTGGGGGATAGGGGCACAGTTCGTGGTAGCGGCACCTCAGATTAAGGAGTTATATGATATCCAATATGTTGTGGACCGAAGAGAAACGGAGGATGTACAAGGATACAAAGTGTATGCACCTATGAAAATTAGGGAGGACATGGATAACATAGATTTTGTGTTTGTTACTACATATAAATATTGCTTTGACGTATATTTAGAATGCATTAGGTTAGGAGTGCAGTCTGATAAAATAAAATATTGGGATATAGATGTGAAAAGACCGGTAGAGATAGAAGATGTATATGTGAAAAATATATACTCTGAAAGCGGGGAAGAGTTATACCTACGTAGTTGCTTTGATGGTAAAGAAAAAGGTGTCTATGTAGATGTGGGAGCTTTTCATCCGGTTCGAGCCAGCAATACATTATGGGCATATAAAAAAGGATGGAGAGGAATTAATATAGACCCCAATATGGATAATATGGAGTATTTTAAGGTGTTACGTCCGGAAGATACAAATATTAATTGCGGTATATCTGATGCGGAAGGTGAAATGACATATTATATGTTGGATGACGGAGCATATAATACGTTTGATTATAATTTGTTGGTACAGGACAAGTTGACGCATAGAATTTTAAAAGAGGAGAAGGTTCCTGTAAGAAGATTAGGAGATATATTAAAAGAAAACGATATAAAAGAAGTAGATTTTCTGGACATTGATGTAGAGGGGCATGAGATAAATGTATTACGGGGAATTGATTTTTCTGTAAATATAAAAGTGATTTTGTTAGAGCAATTATATATGTCACTACCGGAAGTGATGCAGAGTGAACCTTATTTATATTTGAAAAAGCAAGGCTATGAGGCTGTTGCGAAGTTTCGAGAAACGGTTGTATATAAGAAGCAGATTGAGGGGTAAATATGTGTGGTATTTTTGGTTGTGTAGGGAAAATATCAGAAGAAAAAGCATGGGAATGTATTAAAAGAATAGAGCATAGAGGACCGGATGCATTACAGGTGAAACAATTGCCACAAGCTACATTGGCACATGCTAGATTAGCAATTATTGACACAACAGAAGCAGCCAATCAACCATTCTCTGATGAAACAGAGAGATATTGGATTGTATTTAATGGAGAAATTTATAATTATATTGAACTTCGTAAAGAGCTTCAGTCGGTAGGTTATTCATTCCGAACGAAAAGTGATACAGAAGTTTTGTTAAAGGCATATATACACTGGGGAGAAGAGGCTCAGAATAAATGCAATGGTATGTGGGCCGCTGCAATATGGGATGCCAAGGAAAGAAAACTTTTTTTGAGCAGAGACAGATTTGGAATAAAGCCATTGTATTATTATGAGGATGAAAACGGATTCTATTTTGGTTCAGAGATGAAGAGCTTTTTTCCGGTTATGAAGCAAAGAAATATTAATTATAGATTGTTTGATAAAAATTATGATTATTTTTCTTTTGAAAATGGTAAGGATTGTACGATACAAGGAATTCAAAAATTGCTACCGGGAAATTGTGCAATCTTATTAGAGAGAAAGCTTCATGTAAAGAAATGGTGGGAGACGTTAGACCATCTGATAGATGTTCCGGAAAGATATGAAGAACAGGTAGAACTGTTTCGAGAGTTATTTTTGGATGCGTGTAAAATCAGAATGCGAAGTGATGTGCCTTTAGGAACTGCATTGAGCGGAGGCGTTGATTCGAGTACTGTGATAGGTGCAATGAGTTATTTGGGGAAAGAAAATGATGTACAAAGAGATTGGCAGCATGCATTTGTGGCAAGTATGCCTTATTCGATTATTGATGAGACCGCATATGCAAAAAAGGCGGCGGAGCATATAGGAATCTCCTTAACAGAGGTGCCAATTCATGCACATATTACTCCGGAAGAGATGATAAAAGATATATATATGTGCGAGGATCCTATTGCAACAATGCCAAGGGTATTTTTGCAAACCTATAATGCTATAAAAAATACAGGAGTATCGGTGTCTTTGGATGGACATGGAGCAGATGAACTGTTTGGTGGATATGTATTTGATTTATTTTATTATGGAAGGGAAGTAATAGGGGAGAAAGATAAGCTGTCCCGACTTTATAAAATATATAATGAGACTTGTATGAGCGAGAGTAGACTAACGGAAGATGAATTTTTCCGCAGAGCGAGTAAAAGTCCTAGAATCGGTGTAGGAGTGCAGAGTCACAAGATAGATGCATTTAATAAAATATTATATGAAGAAACACATCAAAAGACGTTGCCGACATTATTAAGAAATTATGATAGATATAGTATGGCGAACAGCGTAGAAATCAGAATGCCGTTTATGGATTATCGAATCGTGTCATTTGCGTTTTCAATTCCTGCGGCGTCAAAGCTACAAAATGACTACTTGAAAGCAATTGTACGAGATATGGCGATGCCGTTTATGTCTAAAGAGGTTTTGTATAGGAAATTAAAGTTAGGATTTAATTCTCCATTGACAGAATGGTTTCATGGAGAGTTGAAAGAGTTTTTGGTGGATACAGTAAGTTCGAAAGAGTTTTATGAATGTGAATTGATTAATCCACTATTAGCAAAGATGTATATTCAGGATTTTTATATGAACGATAGAAGAGATTATTCAGCAGGGGAAAAAGTTTGGACAACAATTGCCCCATATTTGTGGAAAAAGGCGGTAATCGATTGTGGATAATACGAATGTAGAAAAAAAAAGTTGGAGTATGTTGGAACAGGAATATATTGACCAACTAAATCACGCTAATATGCGTTTAAAGTGTGCGCAAGAGTGGATTAGACTTTATAGTCAGGGGAAAACAATTAGCGAAAAGTGTCAACAAAAAGCGATTGATAAGATTATCATTTACGGTGCATCAGATATGGCGGTTTTTTTGATTGACTTTTGTATAAGAGAAGGCGTTCAAGTGATAGGAATCTCTGATAGCAAGATTACAAAGTCCGGTATGGATTATAAAGGGATTCCGTTTCTTTCAGTTGCGGATATTAATGCTGTGAAAGAGGAAGCAACCGTAGTAATCACAGCAATGGGATTTGTGGAAGAAATCAAAGGTATGCTTTTGAAGAAGGAAATTACAAAAGTAGTGTCACTGCTAGAATTAGTACAGTAATAAAGGAGATAGATTATGGAGAATTCATTTGTGATATATGGGGCAGGTAATAAAGGAAAATGGATGTATGATTTTTTGAAATGGAGAGGCTTAGAAGAGCGGATAGAATGTTTTGTAGATCGTAATTATGAAGAAATAAAGCAGTGTTGTGGTAGAAATGTAATATCATTGTGTGAAGCATTAAAAAAGAATAGAAAATATTTGGTTGCAATAGAGGATGAACAGATTGCAAGAACGGTGAAGCGTGACATTGAAGAAAATAATGTAGAAGTTTTTTTGATGGACGAGTGTTATAAGCTGTTAGAAGAAGAGCAACATGTTTTTTATAGAGAGTGGTGTGCCTTTCATCATGCAACGCAAAATGACAAATGGTTTGAGGATGCAGAAGATGAGAAAGCAGTTGCAGTATTTTGGGGCGAAGAGAGTCCATTTTTAGATAAATTCAAGTCTTTAAACCTTGATAATGTGATTGAAATTGCATGCGGACATGGGCGACATGTACCACATTATGTTGATAAAGCGGGAAAAGTTACATTGGTAGATATTTTGGAAGAGAATATGGTGATATGCAAAGAGCGATTTAAGGATAAAGATAATATTGTTTATTATAAAAACAATGGTTTTAATTTGGAAAAGCTGGATTCGGATGCATATACATCTGTATTTTCTTATGATTCTATGGTTCATTTTGAATTGTTTGATGTGTATGAGTATCTTAAAGATATTTATAGAGTATTAAAGAAGGGCGGAAAAGCCCTATTGCATCATTCAAATTATGAAGAAGATTACAAAGCAGATTTTACAACTGCATCACATGCAAGATGCTTTATGGGCAAAAATGTATTTGCATATATGGCGCATCGTGTAGGGTTTCGAATTGTAGAGCAAGAAGTCATTGATTGGTATGGAGAGAAAAGTTTGGATTGTATTACGGTACTTGAGAAAAAATAAGGGGATTGGTATATGAAGATAGGGGTTATTATATTTGCGTATAATAGAAGTTATCATCTGGGTCAGACATTGGAGGCTTTGAAAAAAAATACTGGTGTAGATAAAGTATATATTTTCCAAGACGGGTTGAAGTTGGAAAAGCATCGTGTTGAATGGGAAAAGACCAAGGAAGTAATTAGAAATATAGATTGGTGTGAAGTTGTTTATAGACTGAGTGATGTTAATAAAGGGCTTAGAAAATCTATTTTGGATGGAGTAAATTATGTATTTCAAGAGAATGAAGCAGTAGTTGTTCTTGAAGATGACTGTCTTACAACACCCAATTTTATGACATTTATGAGACAATGTTTAGACAAGTATAAGGAACAGGAAAAAGTGTATTCTGTGAGCGGATATGCTTGGCCGTTAGATTGGGCTGAGAAAAAGAAAGATGCGTATTTCTGCGGACGTATTTCTTCTTTGGGATGGGGAACCTGGAAAGACAGATGGGATAAGTTAGAGATTGATTATGAAATCACTGCATGTATGAAAAAAGACATGAAACTTTCTGAAGAGTTAGCACTTTGGGGAAATGATATGGAGGATATTTTGGTTGGCAACATCAAAGGATATACTGATTCATGGGCTGTATTCTGGGGACTCAGTGTGATTAAACAAGGTGGTTTGTGCTTAAACCCATATTATTCATTTATTAATAATATAGGTTTTGATGGTTCAGGAGTGCATAGTGGAAGTGAAGAGAGGGCCAAGGCAATGATGATGGATGAGGATAAAGAAAATTTTGATTTGCCAGATGAAATAGCAATCTCTGAAGATGTTAAATGCGCATTTCCAAGCTTGTTCAATGGTGTTTATCATGGAAAAGAGGATGCACTGAAAAAAACAGCGATAGTGTATGGATTAGGGAATTATTATAAGAAATACGAATGTGAAATTGTTAATAAATATAATGTTCGAATGTATATAGATAAAAGAAAAAATGGATTTTATGCAGGGAAAAAGATAGGGAAGATAGGTGACTTAGTAAAGGAACAATATGATTTTGTTTTATTGATGATTGCTGATGTATGTGAAGCAATGAAAGTGGGACGTGAATTGCATGAAAATTATGGAATTTCTTGGGGGAAAATCGCGTTAGGATATGAAATTTTTTGAATGTAAGTTGAAAAATAATGATAATAATGAGGTGTAGCGGAAGGCAGGAATCGTATATGAAATTGATGACAAAGTGCTATAAGAGGGTAATCCTGTATGGCGCAGGGAAAATAGGTACTAGTACATACAATTTTTTTAAAAGAATACAACGGTAACAGCTGATTTATGCGTTTTGCGATGCCAATCACGCTGAAATTCAAGAAATAGATAATATACCTGTTTTATCGTATGAAATGGTGTCGGAAGAAGCGAAGAGGAAAGGGTATGTGTTTATTATCTGCTTTAATTCTAATAGTAAGGATATTGTAGTAGACAGATTAAAATTAGATAAACAAAAATATTGTAAGTCGCTGGCGGTTTGGTTGCAACGTAATCATATGAGAACAAATGTAATATTGGTTCGTGATTGGAGTTTGAAAGCAATATTTGATTATTTGTTGATAAGAAAGCATATTGCAGGAAAATACAATGTGATTGAAATAGGGAAAAATGTGGAATTAAATAAGGCGGTAATAAATATTGCAGGGAAATATAATCACATTATTTTAGAAGATGGCGTATCTGTTCTCAAAACAGAGTTCCGTATGGATGATAATAATAATGCAATATATATAGGGAAATGTACATATGTATATAAAGCATCTATCGTGGCTGGAGAGGAAACAACAATTACAATTGGTGATGATTGTTTGTTTGCTCAAGACGTAACGATTAGAAGCACTGATGGACATAAAATATATAATATGAATAAAAGCGAAAGATTAAATAATAGCCGGGATATCATAATAGGAAATCATGTTTGGTTGGCAAAAGGATGTAGCATACTAAAAGGAGCAGCAATTGGTAACGATGTTGTTGTTGCTACGAATGCGATAGTGAATAAAGAGATAAATAAGGATAATTGTATTATAGGTGGAATTCCGGCAAAAGTCTTAAAAGAAGATATAGTATGGGAGTATTGATATTCGATGAAAATTGCCTTTTTTTTAGATATAGCACATGGACTTGGCGGAGCAGGAAATTTGCTATTGCAACAGGCAAGGTTGATGGCAGATTTGTATGAGGTAATTGTTGTAATACCTTCAGATTCTCAAGGAAAAGCGAATGAAGAATATGTAAGAAGGTGTGAACAATATGGAATGTCGCATTGTGCGTTAGAGTATACGACAGCATTTAATTTTTGTGATATTGATTTGCTTGGTGCTATAAAGAGCAGCATAGCTGTTGAGGAACTGGTAAAAAGAGAAAAGATTGCGCTTTTGCATAGTGTACAGTTAAATATTGCGGTTGAGATAGTAGCAAGAAAGCTGCACATTCCACACATTATGGATATTTATTCTTTGAGAGAAGAAGAGTTTGCCTGTTGCCAAGGTGATATTTATTCGCATTATCATCTGTGTGATTCTAGGATGTATATGGAGCGTTGGAGTAGGCAGTTAGGGATTACATCCAGATGTGTACGTCCGGTAGCATTACGAGACGAGGTAAAAAGAAAAGATAGATATCCTAGTGATGGAATTAAGATTCTTATGTTAGGGAGCTTGTGCGGATATAAGAATCAGCTTACAGCAATAAAGGCATTTGAGATATGCATGAAACATTATAATTTGACTTTGACAATTGCGGGAGATATGAATGATGCATATGCAAAAGAATGTGTGCAATATGTGAAAGAAAAAGGATTAGAAGAAAAGGTGATTTTTAAGGGATTTGTTAGCGATATTGTTCCTTTATTGGAAGAGAATGATTGTTTATTCTGTACAAGTTATAATGAATCATTTCCTTCTTCCATGGTAGAAGCATTGACCTATGACTTGTGCATTGTTTCAACACCGGTTGCGGGAGTACCAGAAGTGTTTATAAATGAAAAGAATGCCTTTATAAGTAAAGATTTTTCTTTACAGAACATTGTAGATAATTTAGATAATTGTCTAAAGTGGTTTGCAAATGGAAGGGCTAAAGAAATACATGAGTGTGCGATTGACACATGGAATGAAAACTTCGCAAGACATAAGGTGAGAAAGCAAATAGCAGAATTTTATGACTATGTTAAAGAGCATCCTTACATAGAAGAGGGAGATTTTGATAAGTTAATTTGCAAAGCAACAAAGACGGCAGAGATTTTGGCTAATGTTTATCTTTCTTGTGAAGGGATGCAGAGAAGAGCTTTGTATCATGCAAAAATCAAAGAGGAATTGGCTTTTGGTAAAATCTATTTATGGGGGGCTGGTAAGATGGGAGGCTTTGCATTTCAGGTTCTGAAGTCCTTGTGTCCCCAATTAGAAATAGTTGCTTTTGTAGATAGAAATAGGAGGGGAGAGTATTGTAACCTTCCGATTATACGACCAGAAGAGTTACCAATAGATAAAGAGCATTATTATGGAGTTTGTTTTGGTTCCGGTCGCGAAAAGGTAATTGATTTCTTGCAGGAGAGAGGTTTGACCTTGAACAAGCAGATATGGATATTACCTTGATTGTTTTGAAGAAGGAGAGGTAGAATATATGGGCATATTATTCGTTTTAATAATAGGCTTGGGTGTGGCTGTTTATATATTGGCAAAGATAAACCAGAATAATAAGAAGAATGCGAATAAGTTTTATGCAATGTTTTTATTAAATTTGCAGTGGATGACTAATTTACAGGGGAAAAAAAGTATTGCTGATTATTTGTGGGATAAGGGATATAGGAGAGTTGCTATTTATGGTATGAGCGATTTGGGTAAGGCATTGATGAATGAATTAAAAGAATCGGAGCTTACGCTAGAATATGTAATAGACAGGAATGCAGGTGAAGTTTTTGTTGATAGACCTGTTTTGACACCGGATGATGATTTCCCTGAGACAGATGTCATAATTGTGACCCCCTTTTTACAGTATGAGGCAATAAAAAGCTTGCTTCAGAATAAGAGTAGTTGTGATGTGTTGTCAATCAAAGATATTGTGAATGAAATGTAAAGTGGAGAGAAAATAGGAGTTAATTGTGAAATATACGATTATTACAGTGACCTATAATGCACAGGCAAATATTAAAAAAACAATGGAGAGCGTACTGTTGCAGGATTATCAGGATTATGAGTATTTAATTATTGATGGTAAATCGAAGGATCGTACATTAGAGATTGTAGAGAATATGAAACAAAGGTATGATGCCGATATTAAAGTGTATTCCGAAAAGGATACAGGTGTGTATAATGCGATGAACAAGGGAATTGAGAGGGCAAAGGGAGATTATATTATTTTTGTGAATGCAGGAGATTTTCTATATGAAAAAGGTACTTTGTCATCTTTGGCAGAACAGATAGAACGAGGCGGAGAGGCAATATATTGTGGTAATACATGTATGATGCAAGACGGAAAGCCTTTAGGGGTTTATGATTTCAAGAAAAATAATCATACAGTATTGAGAGGTTTGCTACACTATAAGATGCCTTGTCATCAAAGTGTTGTAGCACCGGCACGTCTATTGAAGAAATATTGCTTTGACGAGAAATATAAGATGCGGGCAGATTATGATTGGATTGTAAAGTGTTATCGTAAGGGAGCGAAGTTTTGTTTGATAGACGATATAGTAGCTGGATACGATATGGGAGGAGAGACGTCACGAATAGATAATCAGTTATTTATGAAAAGTGAGTCAGAAATGATAGTTAGGAAGTATTATCCGATATACTATATTCTTTCTCAAGCATTTAATTTGTAAATGTGTCTTGCTTGGCTGTAAGAAAGGGCGAAAATTTATGAAAAAGAAAATTTATATATATGGGATTGGAGCGGGATATCAAATAGCTCAAAAATGCTTGCAAGAGGACAATATTTGTGTAGTAGGATATGTTGATGCGAATGCTACAAAGTATCCGAATGGTGTAAAGGGGACGTCGGTTATAACAGTAGAGCAATTGGATTCTTCAGATGATTTTGATTTTATTGTTATTACCATAATGAAATATGAGAATGTTTGTAATGACTTGATAAAGATGGGGATAGAGAAAGAGAAAATTATTAATTTCTTCTCTTTGACTGATGCGTGTGAGAGTAGGTATTGGGGCGTGTTGGAAAGAAACTCTTGGAGGATGGAAGTGCTGACATTTCTTTATGATAATGAAGTGAAACCATTCTTGAACAATGTGAAGTATGAACTATTAGATGAGGTGAAAAGAGGAGAGATACAAATTCCGCAAGTAGCATCTGTGGAAGAGACAGTTCAAGCAATATGTGAGCATAAGAAGTCGATTTGCAGATTTGGTGATGGTGAATTTGAATTAGTGCAATTACATAAGAGAGCAAAATTTCAAGAGGTAAATGAAAAGTTAGCAATTAGGTTAAAGGAAATACTTCAATCTAGGGATGAAAATATTCTAGTTGCAATTGCTGACAATTATGGAACATTAAAACATTATACAGAAAAAGCACAAGGAGATATTCGCTGTTATTTAACAAATGAGATAAGAGAACAACATTATTCTTTATTGGATATGAATAGAAAGTACTATAATGCATATTTCACAAGACCCTATATTATATACCAAGATAAAGAAAAAGCAGGGGAGCGATTTGCACAGATTAAGCAGATTTGGAAAACACAGGATGTTTTGATTGTAGAAGGTGAAAAGACACGTATAGGTGTTGGAAATGATTTGATGTCTGATGCGAAGAGTGTGCAGCGTATAATTGCACCGAGTGAAAATGCATTTTCGGTATATGATAATATTTTGGAGTCTGTTAGAAAGCATGGAAATAATAAATTGATTTTAATTGCTTTAGGACCGACAGCAACAGTATTAGCATATGACTTGGCTAAGGATGGTTATTGGGCAATAGATATTGGTCATATTGATATTGAGTATGAATGGTATAAAAGAAAAGTATTGGATAGGTGTATTATACAATATAAATATGTTAACGAAATTGCACATGGAGAACATGTAGTTGATAATGAAGAATTTGAAAAATATCGAGAGAAATATGAAAGAGAAATAGTAGAGAGGATTATTTGTTGCAACTAAATACTAGAAGTGGGAAGAGCTTATGAATGATTTGAAAGAATGTGCAGTTATTATTCCGATATATAAAACAGAATTAAATAACCAAGAAAAGATATCATTGTATCAGGTATGTAATGTATTAAAGGACTTTGACTGTATTGTTGTTGCGCCGGCTGATTTGGATTTAATGCAGCATGGTGTATGGACTCGTGTTGAGCGTTTTGATAACGGTTATTTCATGGGCATCTCCTCCTACAACCGCCTTATGCTATCCCCAGAATTTTATAAACGTTTTCAACAATATGAGTATATCTTAATTTATCAATTGGACGCATTTGTTTTTGAAGACAAGCTCTCCTATTTCTGTGATTTGGGATATGACTATATCGGAGCACCCTGGCTGCACGGAATGTTCAATTATATAGACGAAAAACACTGTGTGTGGCATGTAGGTAATGGGGGGCTATCCTTAAGGAAGGTTAGTAGCTTTATAGAATTATTGGAGGAAAGAAATCCGTTAGCAGATGAACAGATTAAGAATGAGGATTTATTTTATTCATCTATTATATCAGAGAAATTCAGAGTGGCACCTTTGGAGGTGGCGCTTAGATTTGCGTTTGAGAGACAGGTAGAACAATGTTATGAAAGAAATCATAAGGAGTTGCCGTTTGGTTGTCATGCATGGGGACGATATAATCCACAGTTTTGGAAAAAACATATCGAGAAGTATGGGTATACATTATCTGTGGACTATGAAAACAGTGGCGGCGAGGATAGCAGACGGTATAGGGAATATCAGGTATATTCAGCATTGTCTAGTTTTTTGGAACAGAGTTACGATACCAAAGTAATCAGAAACAGGTTAATAGAAGTATTTGGCTATCAAAAAAAAGGCGTTCTGATTTTTGGAGCGGGATTTTATGGTAGAGCATTGTCAAGGTGGTTATCTGATGTAGAAGTGTCCATTGTGGGATTTTGTGACAATAATCGGGAGCTTGTAGGGAGAAGATTGCAGGGACATGCTATATATCGCATAGATGAGATGCCTTTCGCTAAAGAAGATATTTGTATTGTAATTGCTAATTATGAGCATGAGGGCGAGATGGCAAATCAGTTAGAGGAATTACTTTTTGAGAGGAAGAAGGATTATATAACATTTACGGATTTTGTTGAGTTATTGACAGGAGAGTTATAGGACAAGGGGAGAATGTATGTTAATTGCAACATCACTAATGTATTCAGAAGATACATACGAAATTGAAAAGCAAAAGAAGGCTATGCAGACATGGAAAGAGATAGGCTTTGAAGTGATTTCGTGTAATGTAGAAGAGGAAATTATTAAATTGAAGCCTATATTTGACGAGGTGAGATTTGTTGAGCTTTCAAGGTCTGGAAAAGAGCAGACGGGCAAGCCTTTCCCTTTTATTTATGATATTTTACAAATGATTAAATGTCATACAGATAGGGAAGAGGAATTGTGTGGTATTGTTAATTCAGATATTTTTCTGATGAATGTAACGAGAAAAAATATAGAATCTTTTTTTGCAGAGGCAGCAGATACTGTCTTAATTATGCATCGGTATGATATAGATGATGAGAAGGATAGGAAGGGTGAATACTATTTTTCTGGAATAGATGCGTTCTTTTTCCAAAGACGATATATTGATGTTTTTCCTGATATGGGATTTATGCTTGGACGCCCAGAGTGGGACCATTGGTTTTTGTACGAGGCAGACAAAGCTGGCATGCAGGTAATTGAGATTAAGAATAAGGTGGCATTTCATATAAAGCATAAGCAGCGCTGGACTGCGAAGGAAAGCACAGGAATGGTGATGAAGAAGAATGTGGCTCAAACTGCAGTTTGTTTTGATGAAACATTTTATTATAAAACGAATCTGTTGATGTCAGATTTGGCACGCAGAAAGGTGCAGGGAGTACCGCAATCATGCAGTGCTGACGTAGTGAAGACAGTGCAAGGATACTATGATGATGTTCAACGGGAACAATTGATGAAATGGGAAAAAGAGCATTATGGTGATGCTATGGAGTCTATGGGGATATTATACTATAAGGGGGATAAGCCATATAGGGTTTGTGCGCTTCATCGTAGGGTAGAGAATATTGGGGATTCGACCTTTGCATTGGGAGACTTCTTTGAGAATGAAAAGGCGAAAGGAAATATATTGCGTTATATTGAGTTCAAGGACTTTGAGTTTGTAAAGAAGCTAGGTAGAGTGTATATATATCCGGCGGGAAGAGCAGCACGGTTATTGGCTGATTGTTTGAAAACTTACGGAATAACAGTTCTAGGGATGGTGGATAAGGATTCTACATTATGGGGAAAAACTTATCTGGGGAATCAGATTTTGGATTTGACAGTGTTGGACAACAAAGATTCTTATGATAATGTTTTGATTGCGACGAATCTGTATGTGAGAGAAATATATGAGGAGTTAAAGCAGAGAGTAGAGGAAAGTAAATTGATTGTTTTATAAGGAGACCAACATGAACATCACAACTAACAATACCTACCAATCAGACATTCAAAATGCCTCTGCGCAATCTATTGATTGGCAGCAGCTTTCAGGTAAGACCATACTCATTTCGGGTGCAACTGGTATGATAGCCTCTGTCTTGATTGACATCATAATGTATAGAAATGAACATGAACAGCAAAATACTAGAATCATCGCAGTTAGCCGTAGTGAAGATAAGGCAAAGGCACGTTTTAAGCAATATTGGGATAGTCCATATTTTAGATGGCTTTCGCATGATATTACACAGCAGTTACCAGAGCTTGGAGAGGTTGATTACATATTTCATGCTGCTAGTAATACTCATCCGCGTGCCTATGCGACAGACCCTATTGGTACGATTACTGCAAATGTACAGGGTACCTATAGCTTGCTTGATTATGCGGTAAAGCATAAGTGTAAGCGATTTTTGTTCTTTTCATCTGTGGAAATCTACGGAGAAAATCGTGGCGATGTGGATAAGTTTGATGAGAAATATCTTGGATACATTGATTGTAATACGACAAGAGCAGGTTACCCAGAGGGGAAGCGTCTTGGAGAGTCATTATGCAATGCATTTGCGTCACAGTGTAAGCAGGATTTTGTAATAGGCAGATTTTCCAGAGTATATGGTCCGACTATGATGGAGGATGATTCCAAGGCGATAGCACAGTTTATCCGTAAGGCGGCAGCAGGAGAGGATATCGTGCTTAAGAGCGAGGGCAATCAGCTGTATTCTTATACCTACGTGGTGGATGCAGCTGCGGCAGCACTCTATTTATTGTTATGTGGACAGTCAGGAGAAGCTTACAATATAGCGGATGTAAGGTCTGATATTACATTAAAGGATTTGGCACAGCTTCTGGCATATGAGGCTGGTACAAGGGTAATATTTGAGTTACCTGATGCAGTTGAAAAAGCGGGTTATTCTACTGCAACAAAGGCGATTTTAGATGCATCGAAGATGGAAGGGCTTGGTTGGATGGCACAGACGCATATAGAAGAGGGGCTTGCGAAGACGGTGCAAATCTTAAAGGAGAGCTAATCATGGCACACATCTTATTCTTAGAATGGAACAGCTATGCAAATGAATATATGAAGCGTGCATGGACACAAGCGGGGGATACCTTTGTGTCCTTTTCTTTTGATGCCAAGGGAAGAAATACCCGCTTTGATGGGGAGCTGACGATGGAGCTTGCCAAGACTTTGATTGAGGGTAAGTATGACTATATGTTTTCCTTTAATTATTTTCCTGTGGCGGCAATGGCGGCCAAGGCGTGCAGAGTGCGGTATGTGTCATGGGTCTATGACAGTCCGTATGCACAGCTTTATTCCGAGACCGTACATTATGAGACCAATGACATTAGGGTATTTGACAGGGCAGAGGTAGAGAAGCTAAAAGCACATGGTGTTACGACAGTAAGCTATCTTCCGATGGCAACAGATGTATCTTATTATGATAGGATACAGCCTCAGAATGCTTTGCAGTATCGAGCGGATATTTCCTTTATAGGCTCCTTGTATACAGAGTCTGACATGCAGCTGTTTCATCGTTTGGATGCACTTTCAGAGGAGGACAAGAGGCATCTGGAAGAACTTATGCAGGAGCAGAAGAAGCTGTATGGACAAAATGTGTTGGAGGAGCGTTTGCGCGTAGATGAAGCCTTTTTGGAGCGTTTACAGGAAGCAGTACCTCTTGGGGCATATCCTGATGCCTTTGCCTCTAAGGAGTGGTATTATGCGAATTTTTTTCTCTATCGCAAGGTGACGGCATATGAGCGAATGGATATTTTAGAACTACTGGCGCAGAAGTATGATTTGAAGGTGTATACTCATTTGGAAGATAAGAATATTCAAAAAGGTAAATATTCCGAAGGGCTCTTACGGGCACTGAAACCTAAGGTGGATTATTACAATCAGGCGCCATATGTATATAAAAATAGTAAGATTAACTTGAACATTACATTAAGAAGCATTGGAAGCGGTATTCCGCTTCGCTGTTTTGATATTATGGGCTGTGGAGGATTTCTGCTAACTAATTATCAGGCAGATTTATTTGAGCTGTTCGAGCCGAATAAAGACTTTGTATATTACACGGATTATGAGGATTTGCTGGAGAAGGTAGATTATTATCTGAAGCATGATGAGAAGAGGGAAAGAATTGCCCGAAATGGGTATGAGAAGGTGAAGGAGAGGCATACCTATAAAGAAAGACTTTTAAATTGGTAAGAGAACAAATATTCGGAATGATGTTGACAAACATATGTTCTTGTTGTAATCTATGTTTAGTAAGGTTTTATTGAGGTTATAGATATGGGAAGAATAGATGTTGCAACCAAACGTTTTGTGAGTATATCTGATATATTTGCACAGTTATTTAATGTAGGACTGTTTCAGGGAGATATTGTAGTCTGCGAGGATGGACTTACCGATATGAACTCATTAGAGGATATCCGATTGGAGAAGCATATAGATAGGCAGGTGTTTGAACGAACACGTGATGTGAAGAAGCTTTCTGATTTAGGATTTGCGTTAGCAATCTTAGGGATTGAAGACCAGGAGGCTGTTCACTATTATATGCCTGTGCGAGCGATGATGTATGATGCGGCATCCTATGAGACACAGTATAAGCAGATTATAGAAGATTACGAGAAGAAAGGGATTGCGATTCCGTATGGTACGGGAGCACCTAAGGGGACGAAGGTGATGCCTGTCATTACGATTATATTTTATACTGGTAAGAAGCCGTGGGATGGTCCGAGAGATTTGTTTGAATTATTAAAGATTCCTGATGAGAGTAAGCATATTATGCAGAAGTATATGAATAATTATCATATACATGTAATTGATGCAAGGCATATGACAGATGAAGAGATTAATCAGTACTCGGGAGATTTGAAAGCATTTTTTATTATGCTTAGAGATTACTATGATGAAGAGATGTTAAGAGGCGTTATTGCGAGACATAGGGAAACGTGGTATGCTGTAAGTATAATTAAAGGTGATAAGAGATATCAGGAGTATATAGAATCTGTTGATGAGCAGACCTTGACTGGAGGTATTGATATGTGTGAGACTTTGGATTATATAGAGAAGCGAGGAATTGAAAAAGGGATTGAAAAAGGAATCGAAAAAGGAATCGGGCATGGGGAAGAACGAATCAGTGAGTTGAATGTTCGATTAATAGAAGCAGGCCGTATGGACGATGTACTAAAGGCAGCAAAGGATAAGGATTACCGTAAGAAATTATTGGAGGAATATGGGTTATAGCATGTAAAGAAAAAGGAATTGAACTATAATAGTCAATTCCTTTTTGCATAAATGAAACAGTTGTCTTGGATTCTTAATAATTTTTATGTTGTGGTATTATGTTAATTGTTGTAAAATATTATTGGGGGAGTTTAATTAACAGATAATAGTAGGGTTAAAAGGGGTACAATTGAATGAAGTTTAGTTTGTGTATGATTGTGAAGAACGAGGAGGCAGTTTTGGCGAATTGTCTGGATTCCATTGCAGATATCATGGATGAGATTATCATTGTGGATACAGGGTCAACAGATAAGACGAAGGAGATTGCAGCTAAGTACACCGATATTATTTATGATTACGACTGGCAGGATGATTTTGCGGCAGCAAGGAATTTTGCTTTTTCCAAAGCAACCGGGGATTATATCTACTCAGCAGATGCAGATGAGGTATTAGATGAAGACAATCGTGTAAAGCTGAAAGCATTAAAGAGAGTAATGATGCCGGAGGTTGAGATTGTGCAGATGATTTATGTGACAGAGCAGATGAATCATCCGACAGAGAATTATACGAGAGATTTACGGCCGAAGCTTTTTAAGCGTTTACGCAGTTTTACGTGGATTGAGCCGATACATGAGACTGTAAATGTGAATCCGGTTGTGTTTGATAGCGATATTGAAATACTACATAGACCGCAGGGAGACCATAGTAAGCGTGATTTTGAAGTGTTTGAGAAGCTGGTAGCTGAGCAGGGGAAACTATCAGACCGACTTTTGGGCATGTATATGAGAGAGCTATATAAGGCGGGGACAGAGGAATCACTTGCAAATGCTAAGGATTATTTTGAGCGTTTGTTGGAGAATGCGGATAAGCCTGAGATTTCATCACGTGTTCGGGAGATTGTTGCCGTTCTCATGAAAACATACAGATTATTTGATGATGTAGTAGCGATGTTGAAGCTTGGATTGCGTGAAGAGGTTACGATGCCCAATGCAGAGATTTGCATGGAGCTTGGATATTTCTTCATGAAGAAGGAGGACTATGAGGAGGCTGCTAAGTGGTTTTCACACGCAGCATTTGATACAGAGAGTGAGTTGGATATTGCAAGCAGCGGTTCGGCAGCATTGTTTGCGTTGGCATTAAGCTACCGTAAGCTGGTGAAGTCACCTAAAGTGAAGGCGATGCCGAAGAAAGAATACGAAGAATTTAGCATAAGATATTTAGGTAAGGCAGAAGAATTAGAAAGAATGGCGCGTCACTGGAAGCCTAAGAGTCCGGACGTATAAGCTTCTTGACCGGACTGTATCTTATGCACAATATATGATTGCATGGATGCGGAAAGGATTGGGATTATGAGATATGATTATTTAATTGTCGGTGCCGGTTTGTTTGGTGCCGTATTTGCGCAGGAGATGAAGAAAGCAGGTAAGACCTGTATGGTGATTGAGAAGAGGAATCACATTGCAGGAAATATTTATACGAAGGAAGTAAAGGGGATTCAGGTGCATCAGTATGGTGCGCATATTTTCCATACATCGGATAAAGAAGTATGGGATTACGTGAATGAGCTGGCTCAGTTTAATCATTATATTAACTGTCCGGTTGCTTCTTATAAGGATGAACTTTATAATCTTCCTTTTAATATGAATACCTTTTCTAAGATGTGGAATATTAAGACACCGAAGCAGGCAAAGGAAAAGATAGCAGAACAGATTGCTGAGCTTGGAATCACAGAGCCGAAGAATCTGGAGGAGCAGGCGTTGTCTCTTGTAGGAACAGACATTTATCAGAAGCTGGTAAAGGGTTATACTGAGAAGCAGTGGGGACGTGACTGTACAGAACTTCCGGCATTCATCATCAGAAGACTTCCGGTTCGTTTTACATATGATAACAATTATTTCAATGACCCGTATCAGGGCATTCCTAAGGGCGGCTATACGCAGATTGTTGCAAAGCTTTTGGAGGATACCCCGGTGAAGCTCAATACTTCTTTTGATGATTATTGCAAGAAGGATTCACAGACGGGAGAGTTTGTCTCAAGAGATGGCAAAGATACCTTTGGCAAGGTATTGTATACAGGTATGATTGATGAGTATTTCCGCTATCAGTTAGGTTTTCTTGCATACAGGTCTCTTCGTTTTGAAACCGAGACTCTTGAGGGTGAGGAGAATTATCAGGGAAATGCGGTTGTGAATTATACGGAGAGAGAGGTTCCTTATACACGTATTATTGAGCATAAGCATTTTGAATTCGGACAGCACCCGGATACCGTGATTACAAGAGAGTATCCGCAGGAGTGGCATAAGGGCGATGAGCCGTATTATCCTGTGAATGATGAAGTAAATGGTGCTTTATATCAGAAGTACGAAGAACTTGCGGCAAAGGAGCAGAATGTGCTTTTTGGCGGAAGATTGGGACAGTACAAGTATTATGACATGGATAAGGTAATCAGAGCAGCGTTGGATATGGCGCAAGATGAACTAAAGTAGTGATTATAATAAGGAAGAGCAGACATTGGACGTGTCTGCTCTTTTTATGGAATGGGAAAGTGCTCGAAAAGTAGTGGAAGTTAAACAAGAATCAGCGAAGCTGATTCTTGCAGAGTGTTGCCGTCGGGCAACACTTTTTTATGGAATAGGAAAGTGCTCGAAAAGTAGTGGAAGCTAAACAAGAATCAGCTATGCTGATTCTTGCGAAGTGTTGCCGCCGGGCAACACTTTTTTAGCAATACACATTGAATAACATACCGCTATATGCGCTGGTGGTGTACGGGTCGATAAAAGTATTTCCCGGATTCTTGTAAGCGCATATCTTTTTGTTAACATATTCCATAGGGTCTAAAGTGATAGCTTCCATCTTTTCAAGAATATGATTACCAAATTTGCGAAGTGCATCCGGTTCAGCTATGGTATGCTGCGGTGTAAAGCTTAAGGTATCGTCTTCGTTGGCTGTAATACCATACTGGGCGATTCGTCCTTGATGCTGAAGCAGCATATAGTGCATTTCACGGCGAAGTCTTGCAGTTGCGATATTTTGTGAATCATCATAATCAGATGTAATACTTATGAAATCATTATAGCTGTTCACGAATTCCTGAATATTATGATTGATGGATTCGGAATCAGGAGCAAGACCGATAATTACCGGTTTATCGTCCGGCGCATGATTGGTTTGGTGCAACGTAATCTCATAGGCTTCTTCCAAGGTAAAGGTATTGGAATAAGAGGTATGCTCTTCACCATTAATCTCATAGGTGGCATTGGTTGCCGGAGAGATATTTTTATTTAATCCCAAATAGTTCACAACGCCCTGTCTGTAACTGGTGTGGTGGTCGGATATCTTAAAGTGATAATCTCTTTGAGGCGGTAAACCGGTAGCATGAGAGGTGATTTCCAAATAGGACATATCCTGACCGAAGGTTTTTACCGTGGCATCCAGTCCGAACTCAGAGCGGTTAATCAGCTTGGCAATCTTTGTTTGCAGCTGCTCATTGGTTTCCTTATCTTTAATATGAAACTGGAGCTCGTATTGTACATGATTAATGTCAATATCAAAGGAATAGGAATCTGATTCCAAACCAACAGGTTCATTAGCAGGAAGCGGAGCGCTTGTATTCTTTTGCGGAGAAGCCAATTCTTTTACACGCAGTTCATATAAAGAATCAGAGACTTGCGTATGTTCAGAACGGTTATATTCTATCGTTGCAATACTTTCATTATTACTGTAAGCAGATTTTCTGGAGAAAAGGCTGTCGGTATCCATGCCGCCAAGTGAAGCGATACTATGACTGAAATCACGCGCACTTTCCTTTAACTGTACTGCAAAACGTTTTGTATCTGTTGTCGGGTCTAACATGTAAAATGGAGATTTACGATTAAGCTGAAGAATGCGTCCATAGATATCTGTCAGCTCGTCTTTGTCATGCTTGTCAAAGCGGGTTGATTTCTTAGGCGCATATAAGCTTAGATAATTATCATAGATTTGAACTGAAGCAAAACTCATGGACACTACCCTTCCTTTCTTATCTATATAATAAGCTCCTTCTTTCTTATTATAAATAGATACTTTTGAAAATCGGATTATACTAGGTCATAACACTCCCCTAGTATAGGCGTAGATAATCCATTTATTTAAGCTAAATATAACATATAGTCAGACAAAAAGCAATAAAAAGTGATACTTTTGAACTAGTGTGATGCAGATGCAACTGCAGAAAAATCAGTTGACGCTGTCGGCGATGTGTGATATAGTTGATAGGCAAGATGTGAAATAGGTCTTTTTTTTATGCAAATTTTGCAAAAAGATGATTTTATGGCTTGCGGATTAGAACAAAAGGAAAGATTAGAAACGCTAGCGGAGGTGGAATTATGCGTACAAAGATTACATTAGCTTGTACAGAGTGCAAACAGCGTAACTACAATACCACAAAGGATAAGAAGACTCATCCTGACAGAATGGAAATCAAGAAGTATTGTAGATTCTGTAAGACTCACACAAATCACAAGGAAACAAAATAAGTCAAAGAGATCCACAGGAGGCATACTATGGGAGATTCAGCAAAGACAGATGCTCCAAAGGTTAGCTTTTGGAAGAGTGTAAAGACAGAATTTAATAAGATTGTTTGGCCTGATAAGAAGGATTGTTTCAAACAGTCAGTTGCTGTTCTTTGTGTTTCGATTGTATTGGGATTTATCATTACCTTTATGGATACTCTTATCCAGTATGGAATTAACTTCATAACTGCATTATAAGAGTGAGGATGAATAGTATGGAAGAAAAGAAAGAACCAAAGGCAGTAGCCAAGAAGCTGATTGAGCCTATGATGAAGGAGTGGGAGCCGGTATCCCCAAAGAAGCCGGAGCCTACAGTAGTTGAAGAGGTTGAAGAAGTAGTGGAAACTGAAAAAGTAGAAGAACAGGTTATTGCACCGGAAGTCGATACTGAGCCACACAGTAATGTTGCTTTAAGCGACAACAAGAGTGGTAAGGGAATGGGCTGGTACGTAGTTCATACTTATTCAGGATACGAGAACAAGGTTAAGGCCAATATTGAGAAAGCAATTGAAAACAGACATCTTGAGAATGAGATTCTTGAAGTAAGAGTTCCGTTACAGGATGTTGTTGAATTGAAGAATGGCGTGGAGAAGAGCAGCCAGAAGAAGCTTTTCCCTGGTTATGTTCTGCTTCATATGGATGCGGATAACAACGACGCATGGTATGTTGTTCGTAATACCAGAGGTGTTACAGG
This sequence comes from Lachnospiraceae bacterium, assembly GCA_015056925.1. Taxonomy (GTDB): domain Bacteria; phylum Bacillota; class Clostridia; order Lachnospirales; family Lachnospiraceae; genus COE1. The sequence continues at coordinate 54,794 of SVFJ01000012.1, forward strand.
CTTCGTAGGTCCGGGAAGTAAGCCGGTTCCTCTTACAGATGAGGAGCTTAGGGCGTTAGACTTCAGCGTAGATGTTAATGTTGACTTCGCTGAGGGAGATTATATTTCCGTTATCGCCGGAGTATGGAAGGATACAGTTGGTTCTATTCAGAAGGTTGATGCCATAAGACAGACTGTAACCATTAATGTTGAGATGTTCGGAAGAGAGACTCCGGTCGAAATCAGCTTCCAGGATGTCAAGAAGATGTAAAATCGTTAATCAAAGGATTGACACAAACGAGTAGTTGTAATAAAATATTAGCCGGACTAATTTTATTTTGTAGTCCGTGTGGGAGGGTCATCCACCCAAACTACCACAAAACAGTCTAGAGACTGAGAATTATTTTTAGGAGGTGCCATCATGGCAAAGAAAGTACAAGGATATATTAAATTACAGATTCCTGCCGCAAAAGCAACACCGGCTCCACCAGTTGGTCCAGCACTTGGACAGCATGGTGTAAATATCGTTGAGTTTACAAAGCAGTTTAATGCAAGAACAGCAGATCAGGAAGGTATGATCATTCCTGTTGTTATCACAGTATATGCAGATAGAAGTTTCAGCTTCGTTACAAAGACTCCGCCTGCAGCAGTTTTATTAAAGAAGGCTTGTAACCTTAAGACTGCTTCAGCAGTACCTAACAAAAATAAGGTAGCTACTATTTCTAAGGCAAAGATTCAGGAAATCGCTGAATTAAAGATGCCTGACTTAAATGCAGCAAGCCTTGAGGCTGCTATGAGCATGATAGCAGGTACAGCAAGAAGTATGGGTATCACAGTAGAAGACTAAGCGGAGGTAAAGAAGAATGAAACACGGAAAGAAATATGTTGAATCTGCGAAGTTAATTGATCGCGCAACTTTTTATGAAATTGATGAAGCCGTAGCATTAGCTAAGAAAACAGCTACAGCTAAGTTTGATGAAACAGTAGAAGTTCATATCAGAACAGGCTGTGACGGACGTCATGCTGAGCAGCAGATCCGTGGTGCAGTTGTTCTCCCTAACGGTACA
>SVFJ01000123.1 GCA_015056925.1 Lachnospiraceae bacterium
CTCCAATATTTTGCTCTATTGCATAAATATTGGAGTATGTTAAAGATGGTTAAGCCGTCGGTTGTTTTAACATATACGATAAAGCCAAACATATATGGTAATTTATGTAGTCGATGCATGAAGATACCGTATATAGCAAATGTTACAGGATTGGGTTCAACCTTTGAAAACGGTGGTATCCTATTAAAGCTAATTGTATTGTTATATCGTATGGCGATGAAAAATGCTGCTTGTATTTTCTTTCAGAATAAACAGAATAAAAAGATATTTGAAGAGTGTGGTATCAGAGGACGAAAGGCAAGATTGGTATCAGGGTCAGGTGTAAATCTTGACAGGCACAGTTTTGAGGAATATCCTACAATAGATGAGAAGATTTGTCTTACCTATGTAGGCAGGATAATGAAAGAAAAAGGTATTGAGGAGCTGTTATATACAGCAAAGAGAATTAAGGAAGAGTATCCGTTTGTTACTTTTCGATTGATTGGCAATTATGAGGATGATTATAAAGCAGTGATAGAAGAGTATGTAAAAGAAGATATTATTCAGCTTACTAGCTATCAGAAGGAAATTCATCCGTTTTATAAAGAGGCATCTGCTGTTTTGATGCCTAGTTACCATGAGGGGATGTCTAATGTGATTTTGGAGGCAAGTGCAACGGGAAGACCGGTACTGGCGTCAGATATCCCGGGATGCAGGGAAGGCTTTGATGACGGTGTGACAGGATTTGGCTTTGAAGCAAGGAGCCGGGAGGCATTGTATGAAGCTGTGATTAAGTTCTTGCAATTGTCCCATGAAGAGAGGGTTAAGATGGGGATGAATGCCAGAATCAAGATGGAGCAGGAATTTGACAGACAGGAAGTTGTACGTGCATACATTGAGGAAATAGAAGCTGTTTGTGAGTAAGGTTTAATACCATAAGGATAGGAGATAAGAAAATGAGTTTATACGAGGATATTGTAAGTGGAAAAGAAAAGGTTTCCTTGGTGGGACTTGGATATGTAGGAATGCCGATTGCAGTTGCATTTGCAAGAAAGATTAAGGTAGTAGGCTTTGATTTAAATGCAGCTAAGATTGATTTGTATAAATCAGGAATTGACCCGACCAATGAGGTTGGTGATGAGGTAATCAAGAATACAACAGTGGAGTTTACGGCAGATGCCTCTAAGCTTAAGGAAGCAAAGTTCCATATTGTAGCAGTGCCGACACCTGTTAATGATGACCATACACCGGATTTGACACCTGTAGAAGGTGCAAGCCGTATTTTGGGTCAGAACTTAACAAAGGGTTCTATTGTAGTATTTGAGTCAACAGTATATCCGGGAGTAACAGAGGATATTTGTGTACCTATCTTGGAGAAGGAATCAGGCTTAAAGTGTGGAGTAGATTTCAAGATTGGTTATTCACCTGAGCGTATCAATCCAGGGGATAAGGTTCATAGATTAGAGACGATTACAAAGATTGTATCAGGTATGGATGCGGAAACACTTGATGAGGTTGCCAAGGTATATGAGCTTGTAGTTGAGGCTGGTGTTTACCGTGCAGAGAGTATCAAGGTTGCAGAGGCAGCGAAGGTTATTGAGAATAGTCAGCGAGATATTAATATTGCATTTATGAATGAGTTGTCTATTATCTTTAATAAGATGGGAATTGATACAAAGGCGGTATTAGAGGCTGCAGGCACAAAGTGGAATTTCTTAAAGTTCCAGCCGGGGCTTGTGGGCGGACATTGTATCGGTGTTGACCCATATTATCTGACCTATAAGGCAGAGCAGTTAGGTTATCATTCACAGATTATTCTCTCGGGTCGTCGAATTAATGATGACATGGGTAAGTATGTAGCTGAGACTTTGGTGAAGAATCTGATTAAGGCAGATATTCCGGTAAAGTCAGCCAAGGTTGCAATTTTAGGCTTTACTTTTAAGGAGAATTGTCCTGATACCAGAAATACCAAGATTGTAGATATCTATAATGAGTTAAAAGAGTATGGTATTACAGCAGTTGTAACAGATGACGATGCAGATGCAGCAGAAGCCAAGAGACTTTATGGCGTAGAGTTTACCCCGATGTCAGAGATTAAGGATTGTGATGCTGTTGTTCTTGCAGTAGCTCATGATTCTTATAAGAAGTTAGAAATGAAGGATATTGAGGCACTTTATGCCAATAATAATAAAGTAAAGGTACTTACTGATTTGAAGGGCATTTTGGATAAGAAGGCTTATGAGGATGCCGGATATTTATATTGGAGATTATAAGAGGTTATTAAGATGGGATTTAAGGATTTGCAGTTTGAAAAAGATAGTGTATTTCTCGTAACGGGAGGAGCCGGCTTTATTGGTTCTAATCTTTGCGAGGCGATATTGGATATGGGATATCAGGTAAGATGTCTTGATGATTTGTCTACCGGTAAGGAAGAGAATGTTAAGATGTTTCTTGACAGACCAGGGTACACCTTCATTAAGGGAGATATCAAGGACTTAGATACCTGTATGAAGGCATGCGAGGGAGTTGATTATGTATTGAATCAGGCCGCATGGGGCTCTGTACCAAGAAGTATCGAGATGCCTTTGTTCTATGAGCAGAATAATATAATGGGTACTCTTAATATGATGGAAGCGGCAAGACAGAATGGTGTTAAGAAGTTTGTTTATGCATCAAGCTCCTCTGTATATGGTGACCATCCTGTATTACCGAAGAAGGAAGGACAGGAGGGAAATCTTTTATCTCCTTATGCGCTGACAAAGCGTACCAACGAAGAGTATGGTAAGTTGTACAAGAGACTTTATAATCTGGATACCTATGGTATGCGTTATTTTAATGTATTCGGACGCAGACAGGACCCAAACGGCGCATATGCAGCAGTTATTCCTAAGTTTATCAAGCAGCTCCTGAATGATGAGGTTCCTACTATTAACGGTGATGGTAAGCAGTCAAGAGACTTTACTTATATTGATAATGTTATTGAGGCGAATCTTAAGGCATGTCTTGCTTCAAGTGAAGCAGCAGGACAGGCGTATAATATTGCTTATGGCGGAAGAGAGTATCTGATTGATATTTATTACGGTTTGTGTAAGGCTCTGGGTAAGGATGTAGAGCCTAACTTTGGTCCTGACAGAGCAGGAGATATTAAGCATTCCAATGCGGATATTTCTAAAGCGAAAGAGTTGCTTGGCTATGACCCTGATTATGATTTTGAGAAGGGTATTGCTCTTGCAATTGACTGGTATAAAGCAAACCTATAAAAGCTATGGAGTGAAGCGATGAAGATTGCAGTGAGAATGGATGATATATCTCCGGATATGGACTGGGAAAAGTTTTATTTGTTTCGTGATTTGTTTGCGCGGACAGGAATAGAGCCATTACTTGGGATTGTACCTATGAATGAAGATAATAATCTGCATATTGAGGAGAATAGAGCTTCCTTTTGGGATGAAATGAAGCAGCTGCAGGAGCAGGGATACACATTGGCGTTGCATGGATATCGTCATGTGTATCAGACCTCCAAGGGTGGTTTGTTTCCGTTAAATAATTTTTCGGAATTTGCGGGAAGAACCTATGAAGAGCAATTGGCAGATTTAAAGCAGGCACGGAAGATATTGGATACTCATGGTATACAGACAGACATTTTTATGGCACCGGCTCATTCGTATGACAGGAATACATTACGGGCTTTGAAGGCAACCGGTTTTCATAAGATTACTGATGGATTTGGAAAGAAGCCTTATCTATGGAATGGGATAACTTTCTATCCCATTTCTTTTTTATTAAGCAGAAGCTTAAAAGCAGATGTTGGCTATACGACCATGGTAATACATGCGAACACAGTGACGGATTTTCAGAAATATGAGGAAATGTTTCGGGAACATGGAAAAGATATGATATCATATCATGAGTATATGAAGGTTGTGCCTGTCAAAAAAGGATTTGTGGGCAGAATTGGAGAATTTTTGCTGGCAAAATTGAAATTTACATTGGTGAAATTGAAAGGATAAGTGTGTATGTCTAAGCCAATCAGAGTGTTGCATATAGTAGGAGCTATGTATCCCGGAGGTATGGAAAATTTTATTATGAATCTATACCAATACATAGACAGAACAAAGGTGCAATTTGATTTTGTTGTGCATGCAAGAAAAGAGAATGACTATGCAGAACAGATAGAGACGATGGGTGGCAGAGTATATGAATTGCCACGTTTGACAAGAAATCCTGTAAGAAGTCTGATAGGTTTATATCGACTTGTAAAGGCGCAGCGCTATCCGATTGTCATCAGACATACAGCCAATGCCCTGGTGGTACCACAGTTGGTTGCTGCAAGACTGGCGGGAGCTAAGACAATTTGTCATTCCCATAATGAAACAGACCCACAGAGGACATTGCATAAGATAGGACGTCTGTTTATGAAGAGTGCCGCAACTAAGTGTTTGGCGTGCTCTGAAAATGCGGGTAAGTGGATGTTTGGAAAACAACATTATGATGTCATTCATAATGCGATTGACATAAGCAAGTTTGCATATCAGACCCAAAAAGCTGAAAAGATTATAGATGAGTTTGATTTGAAGGGAAAGCATGTATACGGACATATTGCTAATTTCATCAAGTCTAAGAACCATATATATCTTATGGCTATTTATAAAGAAATTTTGGGAAGAGACCCTGAGGCGGTGTGCTTTTGTCTTGGAGAGGGAGAGTTACGTCCTCAGATTGAGCAGGAGATAAAACGTTTGGGAATAGAGGACAGAGTGATTCTTACAGGGATAAGACACGATGTGGAGTGTTTTATGTCATGCTTTGATGTGTTGGTATTTCCGTCTATTTTTGAAGGTTTGCCTTTGACATTAATCGAAGCGCAGGCAGCAGGATTACCATGCTTAATTTCTAATACCATAACAGAGGGTGTTATTGTAACAGATGGTTTGGTTGAGATGGCATCTATAGAGGAAGCTCCAAGCTATTGGGCAGAGCGCGCTATGGCGTTGGTGCAGAAGAATCAAGATAATAGCAGAGAATGTCAAAGAGAGAAGATTGCATCTTATGGATATGATGTTAAGCAGCTTGCTAAGTGGTATGAAGAATATTTTTGTAAGATGTAGCAGATAAGGGAAGGCGAATGATGCAGAGATTAGCAAATGATGGGAGAATTCATATACTACATGTAGTAGGCAGATTGGATATAGGTGGTGCAGAGAGCCGGATTATGGATTTGTATCGTAATATTGACAGGGAACAGATTCAGTTTGATTTTATGCAGCACACAAGTGATATCTGTGCATATCAGAATGAAGTAGAAAGTATGGGAGGACATGTTTATCATGTTCCTCGTTTTCGTATTTATAATATTCTTCAGTATAGAAAAAGCTGGAAGCAGTTTATGCAGGCGCATCCCGAGATTCAGATTGTACATGGTCATATGACAAGTGTAGCAGGGCTTTATCTGCCTATTGCTAAGAAATATGGGAATGCATATACGATAGCTCATGCCAGAAGTGCAGGCGTGGATAAAGGAATAAAGGGCTTTGTTACAAATATATTTAGAAGAAATTTAAGTGAGAAATGTAACCAATGCTTTACCTGTTCTGATTTGGCGGGAGTGGCTGTTTTTGGAGAACGAGCAGTGCAGGAAGGAAAAGTGAAGATGATTCCTAATGCAATTTCCGTTGGTCGATTTGAATATCAGGAGCAGAAGCGTAATGAGCTAAGAGAAGCACTGGGAATTGAAAAGGATGCCTATGTCATAGGACATGTTGGCAGGTTTAATGCAGTGAAAAATCACGCATATATGCTTGATATTTTCGAGTGCTGCTATCGAAGGGATTCCAAATGCAGAATGATGTTTGTTGGAGACGGCGGTCTTAAAGAAGAAATGATGAAAAAGGCGAAAGATAAGGGGCTGGAGAAATACATCATTTTTACAGGCAATCAGAAAAATGTAGTAGATTATTATCAGGCGATGGATTTCTTTATTCTTCCATCCTTTTATGAAGGCTTGCCGGGAACAGCGATTGAAGCTCAGGCAACCGGACTAAGAGGAATACTGTCAGATAGGGTAACCAAGGAAGCACTTGTTACTGATTTAATGAAGCAAATGAGCATAGATTTGCCGGCAGATGAGTGGGCAAAGGAAATATTAGCGAAGATAGTATATCAGAGAACTTCACATGTAGAGCAGGTAAGGGAAGCAGGCTATGATGTAGAAGAGCAGGCAGAAAGATTATCTGAGTTTTACCTAGGGGTGTGCAATAATGAGAATAGAGACTAAGGCAGAATTGAAACGTGTTTTAGAGATAGAAGAAAAGGTGTACGGTAAGAAATGGTATTACTGTTTGCCGGCTTATTTAACAGAGCAGCAGATATTGTATAGGCATGCGTTGTTATTGAGAAAAGCTGAATATACAACGAATAATCGAAAGCTCTCACGTTATTGGTATTTAATAAGATTACTTCGAATCCAGACAAGATATGGTATATCTATCCCACTTAATGTATTGGATGAGGGATTTGAAATTGTACATCTTGGTTCTGTTATCATTAATGCAAATGCTAAGGTTGGAAAATATGCAAGACTTCATCCGGGAGTATGTATAGGAGCCAATCATGATAAAGCACCGCATATAGGTGATTATGTATATATAGGACCTGGGGCAAAAATATTTGGAGATATTACACTGGCAAGCCATATTCAGGTAGGGGCGAATGCGGTAGTTACCAAGTCATGTGATATGGAGAATGTCATTTTAGCAGGAGTACCTGCTAAGGTTGTAGGCGGCGGTGAATAAAACTGTATGGAGAAAAGTGTGAATGAAGATATTGTTTCATTTAAATAGTATGGGGCGCGGTGGAGCTGAGCGAGTTGTAAGTATTTTATCGCAGTACTTTGTACGACGTGGATATGAGGTTATTGTTGCAACGCAGTGGTTTTCGGAGAATGAATACAGACTGGACGAGGGCGTAAAGCGTGTTTCGGTGGGCTTAACAAAGCAGGATGAAGAAAAGTCAAGATTAAGCAAGGCATGGATTCGTTTAACAAGACTTAGACAGTGTATCAGACAGGAAAAGCCGGATTTGGTGATATCTTTTTGCTGTAAAGCGAATTTCAGAAGTGCTTTTTCTTTGTTGGGCAGCAAAATACCGCTTTTGGTTTCGGTTAGAAATAATCCGGTAGAGGATTATGAGCCTCATAAGTTTGCCACAAGACTTATGGAGCAGAAGGCAGCAGGTTGTGTTTTTCAGACGCCTGATGCTATGAAATATTTTTCAAAAAAGCTGCAAGATAAGTCCACAATCATTTTTAATCCGATTGCAGATGCTTATTTAGAAGTGAACGCTGAGAAGGTTGAAGAAAGAGAAAAAACAATTATATCCGTAGGGCGAATTGCAAAGCAAAAGAATCAGATGCTTTTGGTGGAAGCATTTGCAGCAATATGTGGTAAGCATTCGGATTATGTGCTAAAGATTTATGGCGATGTGCAGGATGAAGATATTGCTCAAAGCTTGGGAAAGTATGTGGACGAGCATAATTTGAAGCATAGAGTTCAATTTATGGGAACAACTAATTCAATCAAACAGGAAATGGAAAAGGCATCATTGTTTGTTTTATCTTCGGATTTTGAAGGTATGCCAAATGCGTTGATAGAAGCGATGGCAGTAGGATTACCGGTTATATCAACGGATTGCCCGTGTGGTGGTTCGGCTTTGCTGATTGAAGACAAGGTATCCGGTTTGTTGGTTCCTGTTGGAGATGTGGAAGCTTTGAGTATGGCAATGAATGATATGTTAAGTAAGCCGCAGGAGGCGCAGGCTATGGGGCAGGAGGCACGCAGAGTATTGGATAAAGTGCATCCGGTGAAGATTTGCGAGGAATGGGTTGACTATATAGATAAGATTTTAGGCAGAAGAAAGTAATGCGGGAGGGAGAAACGCAGAATGTGTGGTATATGTGGTTTTGCAGGGAGACATAAGGTTTCTTTGGATGAACTAAAGAAGATGAATGATACCATGTATCATAGAGGTCCGGATGATAATGGCGCTGAATTACTGGATATGAAGAATGGTGTTACTCT
>SVFJ01000124.1 GCA_015056925.1 Lachnospiraceae bacterium
GCCAGACAGCTTGCAAGATGGTTTGGTTTGTAGTTCAATTCTTCTGCCACCTTTAATATGAATTCCTTCGTTTCCTTCTTAATTCCCTCACGATTATTAAGTGCTCGGTCTACTGTTCCCTCAGAAACACCACATTTTTTGGCTATGTCCTTAATGGTTGCTGATATTCTAATCACCCTCTCCACATTTTCGTGTGCGCACACGAAATTCTCTTTATCAATATAAATACTACCATTGAATCTTTATGTCAAGTATATTCAAAAGAAAAACCGCTGACGCTATCAATTGCGCCAACGGCTTTTCTTCGTTTTATTTCTCTACAAGAATCATCACATTTGTTAACTCATCTGTATAGAATCCAATATTACCGATTTCATTTACTGTAGTAACAGTCTTTGCTTCAAATAAGCCTGTCACTGCATTCCATGTAAATACATATGCATGAGCACCTGTGTACTCTGTACCTACGTTCACATGCATACCAACTGTCATGCCAAGCTTACCCGGTGCTAATGGCTGTAACTTGAGTGTATGGAAGCCTTCAGCAAAGTTTGCAACAACCTCTTTAGCCATTCCAATATTCAAGTCTCCCGTTACCGCATCTGCCTCTACTGTGAAGCCGATACCATTACCAAGATGTGCATTGACAAACATGCTTCTTCCATAATACTTCTGCAATACTGCTGCCTTAAGAACTGCCTCTGAAGGACTTAATACTACCTCTACTGCTCCATTTACCTCTGTCACAGAAGAAGCAAGCGGTGCTTCCTCTTCTTCAATTACAACAGCATTCGATACAGATGATGTTGTTGTAGGCTTTGCTGTTGGTGAAGACTCTTCCACATCACCTGTCACAGTAACTGTTGCCTCGAAATCATCGCTACGATTATACTGTTCTACTGTTACAGTAATGACTGTTGTACCTGCCTTCACACCTGTTACAGTACCATCTTCTGCTACTGTAGCAACTGCCTCATTACTACTCTTATAAGATACCTTTGCATCTTCAGCAAGATTATTTACTGTAAGCTTCTGACTATTCTTTGCATCTACAGTAATATCTTCAACTGTAGGCGCATCCTTAATACCAAAGGTTACATCCACATGTTTCTCAACGTCCATATAATAAAGAACAATTCCACCAAGCACGAAATCATCATGTGCCTTTGTATCAAAGGTAATCTTTGCCGGCCATCCTGTCAAAGTAACCATTCCATTATTAGTTGCATTATCAACCCATGTTCCATATACGCTACCACCAGCAGGCATATCGAGATACTGTGCCGGGATTGCTGTCTCACCTGCATACAGACAAATGGTTGTTGATGCACTAATATCATCCGCATTCACTGCCAAGTCAGGACTACTGGTTACCTTATCATCAGCCACATTTAACCACACATATACAACCTGACCATCATAGAACTCTACTCTAAGCTTTGTAAGTCCGTTCTTTACTGTTGAATCTGCAAAGAATGAGCTTAACATACTGATATTACCAGCTTCATAATCAGTGCTAAAGGTTCCGTCATGCTGTAAGTATGCCCACCAGTCTGAGTTTGGACCTACTCTACCTGCTGCCTGATATGCTGTTACTCTTCTTACCTTACTTCCATTAAAATCAACCGGAATCGCAATTCCTTCCTTAGTTCCTTCGGCATTTCCGATTTCAGGAGTTGTATATTTTACAAGATACTCATACCAATCAGCGCCTGAGCTAAACTTCATAGTAAGTGTTGCAAATGTACCATAGTCAGCCATTGCAGCAAACATCTTATTTACATATTCCTTCTTCAAGGTTACTGTTGCGCTTGCACTATCATATGTATAGTCAGTTCCCTCTGTCAATCCTTCAATACCTGTAAATGTATTACCATTTAATGTAAGAGGAATCTGTACGTCCTCTGTCACTTCTGTTGTAAAGTAAAGTGTATCAAGTCCTGTTGCATATGATGAGCGACCTGTCATGCTTGCTTCAAGCATAGCGCCAACTTTAGCCTGCTTCCACTGATACTCTCCACTTCTTCTATCAATACCGGAAAGATTATCCCAGAACATCAGACATACATCATACTGTCTTGCGAGCTCGCCCATATACTCATAGTACTTAAGCTCTTCACCCTTCTGCATACATCCTTCTTCAGATTTATCATAACCAAGTAAACCATACTCACCAATGACTACACCAATTCCCTTGGAAATCAACTCCTTGTTGATTGTCTCCATAATATAATCTGCACCATCTCTTGGTGTGTAAGGCTCACCATTGTTCTGCCAAAGCTCCTCATCAAAGCCTGTTTTTCCTAAGTTTGCACTATATACCCACTCACTGTAATAATGAACAGTTGCAATGATATTCTCATCATCAAGACTATCAATTAAGTTGTATAATGGTACGCACTTCTCATGGTTTGTTAACAACGTTGGCATAACAATCATTCTATCTTCGTTACCCTTGGTGTTACGAATTGCATGATATGCTGCCAAGTTAATCTCATCAAGCTTCTTCTGTGCTGTCATAGCACCTGTATCTTCAAAAGTTGGCTCATTAATTGTTTCAAAGCATACCTGCTCCGGTAAATCAGCCATATATGCTGCAAGCTGTTCCCAAAGCTCTGTAAATCTTCTGTACTCCTCTGACTCCTTATCACCATCCCAAGCTGATAACCAAATCCATGAATCATGATGAATATTAATCATGACATATAAATCTTCTTCTACCGCCCAGTTAACTACTTCCTTATAACGAGCTAACCATGCTTCATCAATGACATACTTATATTCGTCTGCTGATGCATTCTCATTGACTGTATATCTTCTATATAATGTCATCGGCATACGGATACTGTCAAAGCCCTTATCCTTTACTGCTGCAATCAACTCTCTTACAACTGTTGGATTACCCCATGCAAGCTCTCCCTTATCCTCAGCATTCAAATTACTATCAAAGCCATCGAAAGAGTTACCAAGGTTCCAGCCTGAACCCATTGCTTTTACATAATCAATGGATGTGTTTCCATCCTTATCATCAGTATCTGTATCATCTGATGCCTTGGAACCTGCATAAAATGTAATTGCTCCATCTGCCTGGTCTAATGCAAGATATGCGCTGTCATCTCCGCAGATTCTTACCTGTGGCTGTACACCCCAGATATTTGAAAGACCGTTCATATATGCTACACCCGGCTGTAATACCGGTGCTGTTTCATAGGTTAATTCATATTCGCCATTAACCACAAGCTTGTTCACTGTTACCTGCATACTGCTTCCCGCAATTTCAGCAATGTAACCAAGATTCTTCAAACCGGTTTCATAGTCAAATGCAAAATCAAAAACATATTCGCCATCGCCATTTAACGCAACTGTCTGTGACTTGTCTGTCCAGCTTGCAGTCTGTACATTAAATGTGATCGAATCTGTATCCGCACCATCTACTGTCATATAATAACTGATAGAAGAGAGTAACTGTGCCTCTACTGTAGCAGTCTCCTGCTCTGTATCCTCTGTAGATGGCTTCTCTACCTCAACTGCTACATAAAGCTGAATCGCACCGTCTGCCTGGTCTAATGCAAGATATGCACTGTCATTTTTGCATATAACTACCTGTGGCTGTACACCCCAAATATTTGAAAGACCGTTCATATATGCTACACCTGGCTGTAATACCGGTGCTGCCTCGTAGGTTAATTCATACTTTTCATTTACTGTAATTTTATTTACAGTGATTGTCATTTCGCTTCCTGCAATCTCAGACACAAATCCAAGATTCTTTAAGCCCTTCTCATAATCAAAGGCTAACTCAAAGGAATAATCTCCGTCTCCATCCAAAGCAACTGTTGTTGACTTTGTGGTCCAGCTTGCCCCCTGTGCTTCAAATGAGAAGGATGCTGTATCGCCACTTCCTGCAACTGTCACATCATACTTCACAGATGTAATCTGCTCTGTCACGTACTCAACATCTGCTGAGCTGTCCTCTGTAGAAGGCTCTTCTGTCGATGGAACTTCTGTTGTTGGCTCCTCTGAAGGTACCTCTGTAGTTGGTTCCTCTGTTGTTGGTTCCTCGCCTGTAGGCTCTACTGATGGTGTCTCTGACTCAGGTGCCTCTGTTGTTGGTTCTACTGATGATGTATCATCTTCTGTCGATGATACAACCGAAGACTCCTCTGGTGTCGACTCATCTGCCACTTCCTCTGCAACATACAATTTAATCAGATTGCTTGCTGCATCATATGCAAGATATGCTTTATCATTCTGACAAATCTTTGCACCACCCTCTAAGCCGCTCCAAATATTTACCAGCCCATTCTCCCAAGAAGAACCTGCCTTCAATACAGGTGCACTATCATATGTCAATTCATATGTATCATTTACTGTAATCTTATTTACAGTGACTGTCATTCCACTGTCTGCAATGGTCTCAACATAACCAAGATTAATCATTCCTGTCTCGTTATTTAACGCTAAACCAAAATGATAATCTCCATCTCCCTGCAATCCTACTACATTTGAAACATTGCTCCAGCTTGCCGCTGTCGCCTGCCATGTGAAGGAGCTTGTCTCCCCACTTCCTGCAACTGTTACATCATATGCAACTGATGTAACCGCTGTTTCCTTCCATTGGGTCTTAGCATTTACATCTATCCCGGTCATCTGTAACCCGCTAACCGTCAAGATAAATGCCATCGCCAATGCCAACACTTTTCTTACCCTTTTCATCTTATACCTCCCATATTTTTTTCAGAAAACCCTTCCGTTTTCCAGATGAATAAGCCACTCCTAACCTATTCATACAATCTTACATTTTGTAGTTTATCATGCCTATCTGTAAAGAAATATCTTTAAAATCCGATATCCTCTACCTCAAAAAATGGAGGTATATGGGCATCATGTTAAACGTTTAAGTAAGTGTTTTTAGCATATTTAACAAAAGCCGCCTGTGTTTTAACCTGATGGCCTTTAAAAGCTTATCATCTTGCTGCTCGTCTTCTTTTCTTATCCAGCGTATATGTCATAAAAACTACTAACACAAAGAAAAATATTTCTTGCATGAATCCCAATATCTGCAACACAAAAATATCTCTAAAGATTTCAAACGGAGCCCCAGAAATATTCATCATAAAACTTATTATTGAACATAAAGTATCAATACCTATCATAATGTAAAGCGGTATTGGACTTTTGACTCTGTCTCCGCAATAGAATCGAATGCCGATTACAACAAACACAATATCATACAGAATTGCACCTATATATGATTGTAATGAAAACGTACCATAACTACTTATCATTCCCATTATTGTAACAACTAAATTTGCCGCCAAATAATAGGTATAAAAAACTGCCGTCAACTTAGGATTTAACTTATCTCTAATTGCCGCATAGACGCCATACCCCAATATAAGCGTTAATAATACACTCTTTAGTGTTATTTCATGTGAAGAATACATCAACAGCCCATGAATAAAAGTATTACATAGATAAAATATACTATGGAACATTGCACACATAAATGCTAATGTCATTAATACAATCTGTACTCTCTTTGATATCGGTGTATCAAGTATTTCACTCTTTTCTACATAAAGCTTCATATCATCATCTGACAACAAATCATCTAATGACACCTCCAAATACTGCGATATTTTCTTTGCTGTCATGATATCAGGATAACGTGAACCACCTTCCCATCTGGACACAGCCTGTCTTGTTACATAGAGGTAATCCGCCAATGTCTGCTGCGTGATTCCTTTTTCTTCTCTTACCCTTTTTAAGTTCTCTCCAAATTCTGCCATATTCATTTCCTCTCAAAAGTTTATTTGCTGCAGCAAGTTCATTGTAGCTTTTGTGCTCCATATTATAAAGCAACACCTCTATTTTACTATGTTGACACTATGTCAACCTCTTTGTTTTGTTGCTATTACCATGTCCTGACTTACATATCTTAGCTTCCTTTTGCTATTACAAAGTTGCTTCCATTTTCTATAATTATTTCATCATTTTATCTACTGTACTATCTTATGTCAACCAGTCTCTCTTTTAACATATAATCACTATTTATAGGTATAAGAATAACCTTGCATCTTCACTTTGTGTATATAGAAAATAATCACTAAAAAATACACAAAATGTTATCTCTAAATGTCCTTTTCTCGTCCACCAAACCTGATTTTGTGTATATACAAAAAAATCAGTGTGGTATACACACGATTCTCTCCTTTTTATGTATAATAAGCGAAAGTTTTTTTCTATATACACAAACAATGGCTAATCCAAGTAATATCAGGAAGAAAACATATTAAATTTGTGTATTAGAGTTGAAAAAATTTGCATATACACAAAAACTAACAAGAACAGGTGAAGTTATCCCAACCATGCAAGCTCCCAACGAATGATTCACTGTTGAGCCATGCCGGCACTTGTAGGCTCATGCTACAAATAAGCACCTCGCGAAGTACCTTCGCTGTTAAGCCATGCCGGCACTCGTAGGCAGAGCCTACTTCGTGTCGCGGCTTCGCCATATTGTCCACTGAGTAAGCACACACGTACGCGTGCAAGCACTCGACGTGCATGCTTCCCCACTGTACAGCATGGCTCATGCTTCGCGCAAAAAGAGCCGAGAAAACATGTTTTCTCGACTCTTTCTATATTGGTATGAGTTGTATGATATAAGCTTAATTATTTAGCGAGCTCAGCCTTTAACTGCTCTGTTAACATTGGAACAATCTTAGTTAAGTCGCCTACGATACCGTAATCAGCTACATCGAAGATAGGAGCTGTCTCATCCTTGTTGATAGCAACAATGATATCTGACTCTTCCATACCTGCTAAGTGCTGGATAGCACCTGAAATACCGATTGCGAAGTATACATTTGGACGTACAGTCTTACCTGTCTGTCCTACCTGAAGGTCCTTGCTCTTCCAACCAGCGTCTACAACTGCACGTGAGCAGCTTACTGTACCGCCAAGTACCTCTGCGAGGTCATCTAACATCTTGAAGTTCTCTGCACTTCCAACACCACGTCCACCAGAGATAAGAATCTTAGCATCCATGATATCTACTGTCTCAGCTACAGACTTAACAATTTTCAAGATTTCTACATATTTGTTATCAGGTGTGAAACCTGGGTTGTACTCAACAACGTTTGCCTTAGCACCTTCCTGCTTAGGAAGCTTCTGCATAACACCAGGACGAACTGTTGCCATCTGAGGACGGAAATCAGGACAAGCGATTGTCGCGATTGTGTTACCACCGAAAGCTGGACGAGTCATCAATAACTGGTTGTGCTTCTGCTCCTTACCTGGGATTGGATTGATTGGGAAATCACCAATCTCAAGCTGTGTACAGTCTGCTGTAAGTCCTGTATGAACTCTTGCAGATACTCTAGGACCTAAATCACGTCCGATAGCTGTTGCACCAACTAACATGATTTCTGGCTTGAACTCATTGATAACAGATGATAATGCATGTGCATATGGCTCTGTTCTATACTCTTTTAACTCCGGATCGTCTACAACGATAACCTTATCTGCACCGTATGCAGCAAGCTCATCTGCAAGACCCTTAACACCACTACCTAATAATACTGCTGTTACTTCTGTTCCTAAGTCCTTCGCAAGGTCTTTTCCTTTTCCGATTAATTCTAAAGCGATTCCGCTGATTTCATTATCAACCTGCTGTGCGAAGACAAATACGCCCTTAAATTCTTCTAAATTCATCTCATTCACCACACTTTTCTCAAAATTATATTACATGCTTCTCTTTTAACTTGTTTACAATGTAATCTACAGATTCAGAAGGATCGAGAGTAACCTTCTCTCCCTTACCCTTTCTAACCTTATCAGAAGCCTTAGCAATCTGTGTAGGTGAACCCTTAAGACCAAGATTAGAATCTTCTACATCCTTTAAGTCTGCTCTGCCCCATACAGTAATCTCTGACTTGAATGCATCAAAGATTCCGCCCGGAGTCATG
>SVFJ01000125.1 GCA_015056925.1 Lachnospiraceae bacterium
GTCACAAATTGTGAAAGTCTGCTTTTTTTATTGTATAGGAAAGTTCTTCGAACTTCCTATACAATAAACGCTCCGCTAAGGATGCGCACCTCGCGGTGGAGCGCAAACGAGTTGATGAATAGACCCGCCGCAGGCGAATAGTTTCGCATACGAATCTCTTAAGGGTATAAACATTAATAATAAGTTAGAATTTGGGGAATAAAATAACAATAAAGTTATTATTCTTTGACGGAGGTGATATTTTGATAAAAGAAGTTATGAATGAAATTGGAAAGGCAGAGCAACAGGCAGAACAGACTGTTGGTGATGCAATGTTTCAAGCAAATCATATGATAGAAGCTGCAAAGAAAAATGCGGCTGAACATAAGGAGAGGGAAATCAAAAATCAAGAAGTTCTGGCTAAGAAGAAATTGGAAGAAGCGAAGAGGCAGGGCGAAGTTTACAGTGCTCAAGTTGAAGACGAAACAATTAAGGAACGTCAGAATATATTGAAAAAGGCTAAGGATAATGAGGAAGGTGCTATTGAACTCGTAATTAATTCATTAATTAGCTAATAAATATATACAGAAAGGAGTGAGGCAAATGGCAGTATTACAGATGCGAAAATTATGTATCTGTGGACTGAAGAAAGAGAGAAAGCCTATTTTAGAACTGCTACAGAATAGTGGAGTTGTTCAGATAAATAAAGGTGATGGCCCTGAGGAATTTTTTGAAAAAATAGATACTCAAGTGGCAAGGTCCGGTTTTGAACGCAATGCAGCTATAGCAGAAACGGCTCTGGAGATTTTGGATGAATATGCCCCAGAAAGCAAAGGGATGTTTGCAGCACTTGAGGGGAAAAGAGAGATAAACAATGAGGAAGCCTCAAGAATAGTAAGAAATAGAGAAAGAACCATTCAATACGCTAACAAGATAATAGGTCTCAAGAAGGATGTTGATAAAATAGAAGCAGACATAGTTAAGTTGGAAGCGAAACTTGAAGCAATCACGCCGTGGCTTAACATGGACGTGGCAGGATTGACTAAGGGAACTATGAGAACATCATATTTCTATGGTTCATTACCTGACATTTACACACAGGATACTTTGTATCAAAAAATTAGTGAGTTAGGAACATTCCCAGAGGCATCAGATGTTCGTATATTCTATTCAGACAAGAATCAGACATGTGTGGCAGGATTTTGCATGAAGAAGGATGAAGTAGTCTTTGAGGAAGCCTTAAGAAGTATTGGATTCGCCAAACCTGGATTTCTTATGAGAAGTGTACCTGCTGAAAGCAAGAAGAAATGGCTGAAGAGATTAGAGGATTTCAAGGTTCAAAAAGAAAATATACAGAAGCAAATCACAGAAATGGCCCAAAAGAGAATTGATTTGCAAAATGTTGCAGACTATTTCAGAAGCAGGGCTGACAAATATCAGATACTTGGAGGGCTAGATCAGTCAAAGCACACATTCTTTGTTACAGGATATATTCCTGCAAGGGAAGAAGACGCACTAAAAAACAAACTTGAAGAAAAGTATACAGTGTTCTTCAAAACTGAGGAGGTACCAGAGAATGAGGATGCTCCGGTTAAACTGGATAACGGAGCCTTTGGAAAGCCGGTAGAAGGAGTAATTGAGTCCTTTGGTTTACCAAAGAAGGGCGAGATTGACCCAAGTAATATTATGGCATTCTTCTATTATTTCCTGTTTGGAATGATGTTGTCGGATGCTGCTTATGGATTTTTGATGGCGATAGCGTGTTTTGTAGTTCTCAAAAAGTTTAAGAAGATGAATCCATCATTGAAGAAGTCGATTCAAATGTTTATGTACTGTGGAATTTCAACGTTGATATGGGGAATTCTTTTCGGTGGATATTTTGGAGATGCGGTAACTATAATATCTCAAACATTTTTCAACAAGACAGTTACCGTCCCAGCTCTTTGGTTCGCACCACTTGATGAACCAATGAGACTTTTGATCTATTCTATGGCGTTTGGTCTTGTTCACATGTTTGTGGGACTTGGTCTAAAAGCATATATGCTTATCAAGAATAAGAAATACCTGGATGCAGTTTTTGATGTTGGTTTTTGGTATTTCTTTATAATAGGTTTGGTAATGATGCTTGTTCCATCAGAATTGTTTGAATCGATATCTCAATCAGATTTAGATTATCCGGGATGGTTTAGTCCTGCGGCATATGCAATTACCATATTAGGATTAGTAGGAATTCTCTTTATGTCTGGAAGACGTAAAGGGAACAAATGGGCATTACGACTTGCACTTGGTGCATATGACATTTATGGTGTATCAAGTTGGCTTAGTGACGTATTGTCATACTCGAGATTGCTCGCTCTTGGTCTTGCGACAGGAGTTATAGGCTCAGTTATCAACCTTATGGGTTCTATGGCAGGAGACGGAATATTTGGTGCGATAGTATTTATAATTGTATTTATTGTGGGACACGGATTGAATATGGCTATAAATATTTTAGGAGCATATGTACACACAAACAGACTTCAGTTCGTAGAGTTTTTTGGAAAGTTCTATGAAGGAGGTGGCGAACCATTTGAACCGTTCGCGCACAACACAAAATATGTAGACTTGTCAGAAAATAAATAATTTTCTGATTATATAATTAATATTTATTTTATGGAGGTAAATAACAATGGGAATTTTTTATGGAGTACTAGGTGCAGCGTTAGCAACACTTTTAGCAGGTATAGGATCAGCCTTGGGCGTAGCAATAGCAGGTCAGGCAGCAGCAGGGGTAGTAACAGAGGACCCAAGTAAGTTCTCGAAGGTGCTTATTTTACAGCTTCTTCCAGGTACACAGGGTATCTACGGATTATTGGTTGCATTTATTTCCCTTAACAAATTAGGAATACTTTCAGGAGCACCTGTTGAACTTTCTACAACAGAGGGACTTGTGATTTTAGGTGCTTGTTTACCAATTGCGATTGTTGGACTTATTTCAGCTATTTATCAGGGAAAAACAGCAGTAGCAAGTATCGGTATTGTTGCTAAAAAACCAGAACAGTTTGGTAAATCACTTTTATTCCCTGCAATGGTAGAAACATATGCAATTCTTGCATTGTTAATTTCTATCCTTTCAATTGTTAGTTTCCCACTGTAAATCGAGCGGGAAAATATTACAGGAAAGGAGTAGCTAATGGGCGGATTAGAAGAAATAATTAAGCAGATTAATGCAGATGCAGAAGCTGAAAAGTCGGAAATTATTGCAAATGCTCAGAAGGAATGCGATGAAATCAAGGCAAAAAGTGATGCTGACATTGCAGAGATAGTTGAAACAAAAACACAGAAGTCTGAGCAGTCAGCAGCTCTTGCTTTGGAGAAGATTAAGTCTTCAGCCAATATGAAGCAGAAGCAGGAATATCTTGCATTTAAGCAGGAATTGATTTTGGATATATTTAAGAAAGCCCTCAATAGAATAGAAACTCTCAGTGACAATGAGTACTTCGATATGCTTGTTCTTGTAGCAGAGAAGAATGCTCATCAGGAGGAGGAAGGAGTTATCTGTCTATCTAAGAAGGATTTAGGCAGATTACCAGAGGATTTCGAGAAGAAACTTGCCGACAAAGGCGTTAAGTTGAAGGTTTCAAAGGAACCGGTTGATATTGAGAGTGGTATGATTTTGGATTATGGCGACATAGAAGAGAATTGTACATTTTCAGCATTAATCAGAGAAGGTAAAGAAGTACTTACAGACAAACTTAATAAATACATCTTTGGTTAGGAGGGATAATATGGCAGATAAAGCATATACTTATGCGGTTGCCCGCATACGTGCAAAAGAAATAAACCTATTGTCCGACTCCGATATTGAACAGTTGATGGCGTGCAAAAACATAGAAAGTTGTATGAACTTCCTTCACGAAAAAGGATGGGGTAACGGAACCAAGGAAGAGACCATAGACGAAATGCTCCAGACACAGTCTGATAATGCATGGAAGGAAATGGATGATTTGGTGCCGGACAAAAAGGTGTTCTCCATATTTTATATTAATAAGGAGTATCATAACCTAAAAACTGCAATCAAGCAGGTGTGTTCTGAAGATGAGACAGAAAATGCCTATTATAGGGGAATGAAGTTTTCGCCAGAAGAGTTAAAGGGATTCATCGAGAAGAAAGAATTTGAAGTTTTCGATAAAAAAATGGCAACCGCCGCAAGGGAAGCAACGGAAGCGTTACTTCATACACAGGATGGTCAGTTGTGCGACATAATTATTGACAAGGCTTGTCTTGAATCGATATATGCAGCAGGAGAAGAATCACATTCAGAATTCATCGAGAATTATGCAAATGATTATGTATCTGTTGCAAATATCAGAATGGCAGTCAGATGTGCAAAAACCGGAAAATCCAAAGAATTTATGGAACGAACACTGGTTAACTGTAAGGGCGTTGATGTTAATACATTAATTGGAGCATCTACAAGTGTGGAAGAGATATGCAATTATCTTGAAAGTACAAGTTATAGTGATGCTATTGA
Source organism: Lachnospiraceae bacterium (assembly GCA_015056925.1). Lineage (GTDB taxonomy): Bacteria > Bacillota > Clostridia > Lachnospirales > Lachnospiraceae > COE1. The sequence continues at coordinate 4,493 of SVFJ01000125.1, forward strand.
ATATATTAAGGACTCATCATCAGCATTTGAGAGATGGTGCGATAATCGAATTATGGAGACACTACAAAAGCAAAAGTATAATCCATTTTCAGAAGGTCCGATTCTTGCTTATGTATTAGCAAGAGAGAATGAGATAAAAACGGTAAGAATTATTCTGACATGTAAATTAAATAATTTATCTGAAGAATTCATCCGGGAAAGGGTAAGGAAAATGTATGTATAAAGTAGCAGTCATGGGAGATTACGATAGTATTTACGGCTTTGGCGTACTTGGAATGGATACTTTTCCTGTATCCACAGCTGAGGAAGGTACAAAGACCTTACGTACATTAGCCAAAGGTCAGTATGGAATTATTTACATTACCGAGAATATGGCAGCGCTGATTTCGAAAGAGATAGACAAATACATGGAAATGACGATGCCAGCAATTATTCAAATTCCGGGAGTTGTGGGAAATACCGGAGAAGGAATAAAGAATATTAGCAGATGTGTTGAGACTGCAGTTGGCTCTGATATTTTATTTCAGTCAGAGAGAACTACAAACTAAGTAAGGAGACATATAACTATGAGTAAAGGAGTAATTAAGAAAGTATCCGGTCCTCTTGTTATTGCAAAAGGAATGAGAGATGCAAATATGTATGATGTTGTTAGAGTTAGTGAACATCGTCTTATTGGAGAAATCATCGAAATGCATGGTGATGAAGCATCTATACAGGTCTATGAGGAAACATCGGGACTTGGACCTGGTGGAGAAGTTGAGTCAACAGGAAGTCCTCTTTCCGTTGAACTTGGACCGGGACTTATTTCAAGCATATATGATGGTATTCAAAGACCTCTTGATGACATTATGAAGATTGCAGGAAACAGTCTTAATAGAGGAATTGAGGTCCCATCTTTAAAGAGAGATATTAAATGGGACTTTGTTCCTTGTGTTAAAGCAGGAGACAAAGTTGTTGCCGGTGATGTTATCGGAACTGTAAAGGAAACAGATGTTGTAACACAGAAAATAATGGTTCCATATGGTATAGAGGGAACAATTAAAACAATAAATGAGGGTAAGTTTACAGTAGTGGAAACAGTAGCTGTTGTTGAGACTGCTAATGGTGACAAAGAACTAACTCTTATGCAGAAGTGGCCGGTTAGAAAGGGAAGACCATATGCTAAGAAGCTTCCACCAACAAAGCCACTTATTACAGGACAGAGAGTAGTAGATGCTTTATTCCCAATTGCAAGAGGTGGTGTTGCGTCAGTTCCGGGACCTTTCGGTTCAGGAAAGACAGTTATACAGCATCAGCTTGCTAAATGGGCGGAAGCGGATATTGTAGTGTATATTGGATGTGGTGAACGTGGAAATGAAATGACAGACGTTTTGAATGAGTTCCCGGAACTTAAGGATCCAAAGACCGGTAAGAGCCTTATGGAGAGAACAGTTCTTATAGCAAACACATCGGATATGCCGGTTGCGGCTAGAGAAGCATCTATTTATACAGGCATTACAATTGCGGAATATTTTAGAGATATGGGATATTCAGTAGCACTTATGGCGGACTCCACATCACGTTGGGCAGAAGCATTACGTGAAATGTCAGGTCGTCTTGAGGAAATGCCGGGTGAAGAAGGATATCCTGCCTACCTTGGAAGTAGACTTGCTCAGTTCTATGAAAGAGCCGGAGAAGTTATTTCCCTTGGTTCAGAGGGAAGAGAAGGTGCACTTTCAGTTATCGGTGCGGTATCACCACCGGGAGGAGATATTTCAGAACCTGTATCTCAGGCTACCCTTCGTATTGTAAAGGTATTCTGGGGACTTGATTCAAATCTAGCATATAAGAGACATTTCCCGGCTATTAACTGGCTTACAAGTTACTCTCTTTATGTTGATAGCATCGGTCAGTGGTTCAATGAGAATGCCGCATCAGACTGGGTAGAGCTTAGACAGAAATTGATGGCATTATTACAGGATGAGGCAGAACTTGAAGAAATAGTAAAGATGGTAGGTATGGATGCGCTCTCTGCACCAGATCGTTTGAAGATGGAAGCTACAAGATCAATTAGGGAAGATTTCTTACATCAGAACTCTTTCCATGAAGTAGATACTTACACATCTATTAAGAAACAGTATCTTATGATGAAGCTTGTACTTGGATTCTATTACAAGGCATCTGAAGCTCTTTCAAATGGTGCATCAGTTGAAAAATTGATATCAATGCCAGTAAGAGAACAGATTGGTAGATATAAATATACTGTAGAAGATGATATAGATACAAAGTATGAAGAGATACTAAAACAACTCGACAAAGAGATTACTACAACTTATGTAAAGGAGGATTTCTAATATGGCAAAAGAATATAGAACTATACAGGAAGTTGCCGGCCCTCTTATGCTTGTTAAGGATGTAGAGAATGTTACCTATGACGAACTTGCAGAAATCGAACTTGCCAATGGCGAGATTAGAAGATGTAAGGTATTGGAAATAAATGAGGGTAATGCTCTTGTACAGTTGTTTGAAACTTCAACTGGTATCAATCTTTCAAATAGCAAGGTTAGATTCCTTGGAAGAAGCATGGAATTAGGTGTTTCTGCAGATATGCTTGGACGTGTATTTGACGGACTTGGCAATCCTATAGATGGTGGTCCGGATATTCTTCCTGATGAGAGAAGAGACATCAACGGTGTACCGATGAACCCGGCGGCAAGAAATTATCCTTCGGAATTTATTCAGACAGGAGTTTCAGCCATTGACGGACTTAACACGCTTGTTAGAGGACAGAAACTACCAATTTTCTCAGCTTCAGGACTTCCACATGCAAATCTTGCAGCTCAGATTGCAAGACAGGCAAAGGTTAGAGGAAAAGACGAGCAGTTTGCGGTAGTATTTGCGGCTATGGGTATTACCTTTGAAGAGTCAAACTACTTTATTGACAGCTTCAAGGAGACCGGGGCGATTGATAGAACAGTATTGTTTATAAATCTTGCAAATGACCCAGCGGTAGAGCGTATTGCTACACCTAGAATGGCACTTACTGCAGCAGAATATCTTGCATTTGAAAAGGGAATGCATGTACTTGTAATTCTTACAGATATTACAAACTACGCAGATGCTCTTCGTGAGATTTCAGCGGCAAGAAAGGAAGTTCCGGGACGTAGAGGATACCCTGGATATATGTACACTGACCTTGCAACTATGTATGAACGTGCGGGTAGACAGCGTGGAAAGGACGGAAGTGTTACTATGATTCCAATCCTTACCATGCCAGAAGATGACAAGACCCATCCAATCCCAGATTTAAC